>NZ_JAHXYO010000004.1:0-358461 GCF_019969905.1 Rahnella sp. GSA61A
GCTTATTGAACGATTTTCTGAATATGCCCGCCACGCGCAGCGCGCTGAAGTATCTGAAAATTTATAACCCTTACCGTTTCCTCGAGGAGAAATTACGCGGCGTGATCGACAGCCTGGACGTCTTCGACCTGTTAAGTGTTTTTGATGAGCTCCTCTCCGTCACCAAAAAACTTCTCGATAAAGTCACGGCCTGGGGCCCGGCATCGTTAAAGCAACCCGTAGCCGCGTTGTTGAACATGCTGATGGCAGTACGTCGCAACGCGGACCGGATGCTAAGTAAAGCCCTCGGCCCCGTCACGGATTTACTGGAAAAACTGGCAAACCGCCTGCGTGTTGAAGGTGACAATGCCTACCGCGCGCATGTGGGCACCAACGTACACCTCTACGGCGGCGAACGGGCGGCTAAAGAAGTGGAGATGTTTAAGCAGGAAAAACCGGATTGGGTGGATGTTGGGGTATCCGTGGAGAAATATAAGCCGATTAAAAAACTATCCAAACCACAAATCGTCCAAATTGACCAAGGCTGGCCAGACATTAAAAACATGCCTCACCGCAAAACACCTTTGAATGGGAAATTTAATACTTTCGATAATTCCATGACAGGCGTTGAAATTCCCCCGGGTGAAATTATCTATCGGGTCATTGACCCAAACTCTTCAGACAACAGCATCTGCTGGATGCGTAAGGCAGAGTTTGAAAAACTGACATCGAAAAGTGACTGGCGTAAAAACTTTGCCGTATGGAAAAGCTGGAATGAAAACGGGGAATATGTCGTTTACACCGTTCCGCCGGGGCAACCGCTTAAAGTCTGGGAAGGTCGCGCTGCAACACAAGTTAATGAGAATGCCAAAGAATATTCGCTGGAAGGTGGAGCGGTACAAATCGTACTGGACCCGTCGCAGCTTAGAAAAGAGTTTACCGGTGAGCGGCGTAAAACCGGCTGGGGCTATGGTGATGTGGCCGGTGACCCTGTCAGCCCTTATCTGGGGCTACCGAAGCTAGAGAATAAAAACAACTGGTATGAACCAAAAGGAAAAGAATAATGGGTATTTTACATCCGCAGGAATGTTACTTTTTAGAAAAATTTATCTCAGCAGAACATTATGCCGAAACCCGTGATGCCATTATTGCTTATATCGATGCACATGAGGAAGCACTGGCAAGATATAAACGTGAAATGCCGCTTAACGCCAGAAAGCTCCCACAGTGGCAACAGGCCGATGTGGTATGGGAGTCTCGGGTGATGCCTAATATCAGGCCAATGAAAGAACGATACATGAAAGCTTATATCCTACGAACTCATAACGATATCAAAGCATTCGATATCGGTCATGCTATGAGCAATATTAACAAAGGTATTGTCGAGTTTTGGAATGGCTGGATGAAGGAGGAGGATATTTTAAATATCTCTGAATTAGAATATAAAGCATCAGCATTAGACAATAGACTGTCATATACTTTGCGCGGCAATTGGGACGACGGGGATTTGACCTATACCGGCTGCGGAAGCTTATATTCAAACATTGAACTCCCAGCAAAAATACCTTGTTATGAACTTGATCCTTCCGTAAGAATAGAAATAGGACAAAATCCCGAACAAACAGGATTCTATCTTCCGGATATTAAGTTTGCACCAGCCCGGTTTATTCCCGAGGACTTTGGGCAACCAGTCCCTGCATCTCAGGGCATCAGGCGCAGTAACTGGTCAGACCCAGACACAGGTGAAAAAGATTACGGTTGGGAAGAAACTGAGTGGACCGAAACCGGCTGGACCCTTATCCGTCGGGTTGAAGGCGAATTTATCGATGTGCCGCCAGAAGGTTTTTTCCCAAAAGGATTACCGGAAGAATTATACGGCTGATCAAAGTGTTCGCCTTAGTCCGCCGTCAATAATTTTACTTCACTGCCCCCATTGCCGCCTGCTCAATCAGTGCGGCCACTTCTTTTGGATGTGATTCATAAACGGAATGGCTGGCGCCTGCGATTTCCACGGTGTGGCTGTGTGCGCGTTTGGCGTACATGCGTTCTAAATCAGGGTTAATGATCTTGTCGGCCTTCGCCACCATGTACCAGCTCGGTTTCACTTTCCAGGCCGGATCAGGAATGTTCGCAGTAAATACGCTGGCGGATGTCAGCATCTGGGCCTGCGCTTCAAATTCAGCCTGTTTACGTGGCAGGTCTGCGGCGAAATCAGACGGGAAATTGGCCGGATTGATGTACAGGAAACCGTCCGGCGTTTTCACAAACGGATGCGCGGAGTTCGGGAATTTCTTACCGTTAATCGCTTCGGTTTCCCCGTTGTCCAGCGCATGCGCCGCGATATACACCAGCCCCGCTACGTGCGGATCGTTGCCTGCTTCAGTAATAATCGCGCCGCCATAACTGTGGCCGACCAAAATGGCAGGGCCGTTTTGTCTGTCCAGAATACGTTTAGTGGCTGCAACGTCTTCGGCAAACGACGTCAGTGGTTCCTGTACCAGTGTCACTTTATAGCCATCGCGGGTCAGAATGTCATACACCGGACGCCAGCCAGAGCCGCCAACAAACGCGCCGTGAACCAGCACGATATTTTTCACTGGCGCAGCGGTGGCTGCCTGGGAACCGAACGCCGCAGTGGCGGCAAACAACAATGTTGAAACTACACGTAAACGCATGGCACGACCTCTTTTACTGTGATCAGAAATGAAACTCAGTGTGTGATGCCACTTTGCGTGTGGCGCTCTGACAGAGGAGTGACCTGCGGATGACAAAAAAGTCATAAAGCCGCTGACCCGCAGGATGCGGTGAAAACGTTTCCCCGGGTTTATTTGCGGGTATTTTAAGCGCTGTGAGAATTCTCCATTTTATATCTTTTGTAAAGACGCCACGGTTTCATTACACGGAACTTATCGTCTGAAAAAACAGCGATGAATATGCCGCTGTCTTGAAATAGTGGTCTATATTTATTCTGAGGTCTGCGCCTTCGTCTGGATTTCGAAAGACAAAAAGGAATTAGCCAGCTGAAAATATTCTCTGATAAATACGCATCAGGTGCATTTTTGTTTTCCGGTAAATCACCTAATTATCAGTTGGTTGTATATTGTGTAATCGTTACCACTGAGGCGCGGATAAATACCGGGAGATCGTTGGATGATTTTTCGAATGAAAGCGGATGTTTATTTTGTATCGGAATATAAACGCTATCAGACGAATAAAACCCTGTATTTTGCGCGGAGATAGAATTTGAAAATGGCGTCAGATGTACACTGCGTGCGGTATTTTGTTAAAAAGTTATATTTGTAAAGTTGCGTATGTACTAACAAGAAGAAAAAATCTATAGTGAGCCCCTTCACGGCTCTCAATCAGATTGGTCAATTTATGTCTACTTCTTATGTCCAGAATTGAGAGATGCGTCGTATTTTTTGACTCAACCTTTTAACGTAAAACAAAAGAACTCATAAAGTGAACGCCAAAACCTCTGCTTTTATCATCACGTTTTTGTCATTTTTTAACCCGGTATCAGTCAGTTACGCCCAGTCTTCGACAGCGTCGCCGAAAGATGATGCGGGTGACACCGCCGGCTCATCAACAATGATGGTCATCAAGCGTGAAAGCACCGGTAAATTATCCGAACTCGATACCCCGGCGGCAGTCAGCGTGATTGATGGCGGGGATTTCAGAAACAGCAAAGCGCAGGTCAATCTGTCTGAAAGCCTTGGCAGCGTCCCCGGTTTACAGGTTCAGAACCGCCAGAACTATGCGCAGGATCTGCAACTTTCCGTTCGCGGATTCGGCAGCCGTTCCATGTATGGCGTGCGCGGTGTGCGTATTTACGTTGATGGTATTCCTGCCACCATGCCGGACGGGCAGGGACAGACCTCCAATATCGATCTGAACTCGGTAGAGCGTGTTGAAGTGCTCCGCGGGCCGTTCTCAGCGCTGTACGGCAACGCCTCCGGCGGCGTGGTGAACGTCGATACCCAAACCGGTTCACAGCCTGCCAAACTGGAAGCGGGCACTTATTTCGGCAGCTACGGTTCGTTTCGTAACAGCGTCAAAGCCAGCGGCGCAACCGGCGACGGCACCCATGCCGGTGATGTGAATTACCTGATTTCCGGTTCCCGTTTCACCACTGACGGCTACCGTGACCATAGCGGTACGCAGAAAAATCTCGGCAACGGCAAACTGGGCGTGCGTATTGATGATGACAGTACCCTGACGCTGATGTTTAACAGCGTGTCCGTGGATGCCAACGATCCGGGTGGCCTGACAGAATCTGAATGGCATGATGACCCGAAGCAGGCCAAACGCGCCGATCAGTACAACGCCCGTAAGAGTCTGGATCAGACACAAGTCGGGTTACGCTATCAGCGTCAGATGGGCGAAAACGACGAGTTCAGCCTGATGACTTATCACGGCGAACGCCACACGACGCAATACCAGACCATTCCGGCGGCATCGCAGAAAAATCCGCTGAACGCGGGCGGGGTGATTGTTCTGGAACGTAAGTATTCCGGTGTGGATACCCGCTGGAAACATGACGATCAGATAGGTTCCGTGCCGTTTTCCGTCACCGGCGGGCTGGATTATGAAACCATGACCGAGCGTCGTTTCGGTTATGAAAACTTCAATGATGAAGGCGATCTGGGCGTGAAAGGCGACGAACGCCGTAACGAAAAGAACGTGATGTGGAACCTCGATCCCTATCTGCAAACCACGTGGAACCTGACATCGCGCTGGACGCTGGATGCCGGTGCGCGTTACAGCACCGTGAGTTTCGACTCGCAGGATTATTACATTACCGGCAGCAACCCTGATGACAGCGGTTCGCGCCGTTATCACAAACTGCTGCCGATGGCGTCCCTGAACTATGCCGTGACGCCTGCACTGAACACTTATATTTCGGCCGGGCGCGGTTTCGAAACGCCGACCATTAACGAGCTTTCTTACCGCACCGACGGTAAATCTGGCCTGAATCTGGGACTGGAACCTTCCACCAGTAACACCGTGGAACTGGGCAGCAAATGGCGCGTGGGCAACGGTTTAGTGACCGCTGCCGTCTTCCAGACCGATACCGATGACGAGCTGATTGTGGCACAAAGTGTCGGCGGGCGGTCAAGCTACACCAACGCCGGTAAGACACGCCGTCGCGGTCTGGAACTGTCGTTAGATCAGCAGATTGAAGAAAACTGGCGCGTGAAAATGGCCTGGACGCTGCTCGATGCTACTTTCCGCAACGAGACCTGTGGCGCGGGTGATTGCACACCAGCAGGCAACCGACTGCCGGGTATTGCGCGCAACATGGGCTACGCTTCTCTTGAGTGGGCGCCGGTTGACGGCTGGCACGCGGGCGCCGATGTGCGATACATGAGCGACATTGAAGTAAACGACGAAAACAGTGAACAGGCCCCCGCTTATACCGTGGCCAGCGTGAATGCGGGTTACCGCTTCAACTGGAACAAAGTGACGCTCGATTTGTTTACCCGCGTCGACAACCTGTTCGACAGAAATTATGTCGGTTCTGTGATTGTTAATGAAGGCAATGGCCGTTATTTCGAACCGGCACCTGGCAGAAACTACGGTGGCGGCGCTACGCTTTCTTATAGTTTCGAATAACTTTTAGTCAGTACGTTCAGTCAGCAGAACAATGAACCACGCGGTGCTGCCCGTTACCTGCACTTTTTGAAGCGGGGCAGCACATGCAAGGAATGACACCCGGTGAGAACCGGATGTTCTTGAAGATTCGGCTCATGCCTGAATCGACGATTATAAAAAATCAGTAAGGTCATCAACTATGGAAACGAAAGCCTCGTTATCACGCATCGTCGTCATAATTACCGCTTTGTTCGCCGCGTTAAGCGGGATTTATCTTCTTGTCGGCGGTATCTGGCTGGCAAAATTAGGTGGTTCTCTTTATTACATTATTGCCGGTGTTATCTCGCTGGTTACCGCGTGGTTGCTGTATCGCCGTCGCTCTTCTGCATTACTGCTGTACGCAATCTTCCTGTTCGGCACCACGGTGTGGGCGGTGTGGGAAGTAGGCACAGACTTCTGGGCACTGACGCCGCGTTTAGACGTCACCTTCTTCCTGGGCCTGTGGATCCTGCTGCCGGTTGTGTATAACCAGATGCTGGCGAAAAATGCTTTCGCACGCGGCGCTCTGGCCGTTTCCCTGCTGTTCACCGTGATTGTGCTGGCGTACTCCGTTTTCAACGATCCGCAGGAAATCAACGGCACCCTTAAAGCTGCCGATGCTGCACCGGCAGCAACCGATTCCGGCGTTCCTGCCAGTGACTGGCCGGCCTATGGCCGTACTCAGGGCGGTACCCGTTACTCGCCACTGAACCAGATCAATGATAAAAACGTCAGCAAGCTCGACGTGGCCTGGACTTTCCGTACCGGTGACCTGAAGACCCCGAACGATCCGGGCGAAATCACTGACGAAGTGACGCCAATCAAAATCGGCGACATGCTTTACCTGTGTACGCCGCACCAGAAGCTGTTTGCTCTGGATGCCGCGACCGGTAAAGAGAAGTGGAAGTTCGATCCGCAGCTCAATTCTAACCCGACCTTCCAGCACGTGACCTGTCGCGGTGTGTCTTATCATGAGACCACACCTGCTGCACAAGGTGATGCGGCTAATGGCGCAGCGCCTGCTGTCTGTTCACGTCGTATCATTCTGCCGGTCAACGATGGCCGTCTGTTCGCGCTGGACGCTGAAACCGGCGCACGTTGCCCGGCATTCGGTAACAACGGTGAGCTGAACCTGCAAGGCAACATGCCTTACGCAACGCCAGGGCACTACGAGCCAACGTCACCGCCAATCATCACTAAATCTGTGATCATCGTGGCGGGTGCGGTTACTGATAACTACTCAAACCGCGAGCCTTCCGGCGTGATCCGTGGCTTTGATGTGGAAACCGGTAAACTGCTGTGGGCCTTCGATCCGGGTGCGGCTGAACCGAACAAAATCCCTGAAGATGGTCAGCACTTCACGCCAAACTCCCCGAACTCATGGGCGCCTGCGGCTTATGATGACAAGCTGGATCTGGTCTACCTGCCAATCGGCGTAGCGACACCAGATATCTGGGGCGGCAACCGTACTCCGGAAATGGAACGTTATGCGAGCGGCCTGCTGGCGCTGAATGCGACCACCGGTAAACTGGCCTGGTTCTATCAGACCGTTCATCACGACCTGTGGGATATGGACGTTCCGGCGCAGCCAACGCTGGCTGATATCACTGACAAGAGCGGCAACAAAGTTCCTGCGATTTATGTACCGACCAAAACCGGTAACATCTTCGTGCTGGATCGCCGTGACGGTAAGCTGATTGTTGACGCACCTGAAAAACCTGTTCCGCAAGGCGCAGCGAAAGGCGACCACGTTTCTCCGACTCAGCCGTTCTCCGAACTGACTTTCCGTCCGGAAGCCAAACTGACCGGTAAAGACATGTGGGGCGCAACGATCTATGACCAGCTGATGTGTCGTGTGATCTTCCACAAACTGCGTTATGAAGGCACCTTCACACCGCCATCCGAGCAGGGCACGCTGGTGTTCCCGGGTAACCTCGGTATGTTCGAGTGGGGCGGTATTTCTGTGGATACCGACCGTCAGGTGGCTATCGCGAACCCGATCGCACTGCCGTTCGTGTCTAAACTGATCCCACGTGGTCCTGGCAACCCTATGGAGCCAGATGAGAACGATAAAGGTGGTTCCGGTACTGAGACTGGCATTCAGCCACAGTACGGCGTGCCATTTGGCGTGACGCTGAACCCGTTCCTGTCTCCGCTGGGCTTCCCTTGTAAACAGCCTTCATGGGGTTACATCTCCGGCGTTGACCTGAAAACCAACGATATCGTGTGGAAAAAACGTATCGGTACCGTGCGTGACAGCTCACCATTACCGCTGCCGTTCAAAATGGGTATGCCAATGTTGGGCGCACCGATTTCTACCGCCGGTAATGTGTTCTTCATCGCAGCGACCGCAGATAACTACCTGCGTGCATTTGATATGAGCAACGGTGACAAACTGTGGGAAGCTCGTCTGCCAGCAGGTGGCCAGGCGACCCCGATGACTTACTCTGTGAATGGCAAGCAGTACGTTGTTATCGCAGCAGGCGGTCACGGTTCGTTCGGCACCAAACTGGGCGATTACATTATCGCTTACGCACTGCCAGACGCTGACGCTAAATAATTAGCTGTCATAAGCTCTGAAATCTGAAAGGCCGCGCAAGCGGCCTTTTTTATGGCTACAACGCCCGTAGCCATCACGCCGTGGCCGATAAAGCAGTTTTCCCCGACAGTGACATATTCACAAATAAAGGTATGCGACTGGATTTTTGTCCCCCGTCCGATGCTGGTGTTGGCCTGAATTTCCACAAAGGGCCCGACAAAAACGTCATCACCGAGAATACAGTCATACACATTAGCGGGTTCGTAAATCACCACATCCTGGCCTGCTTTCACATTACGGATTGTCACGCACATTGATGACCTTACGCAGATGGGCAACATCTTTTAGCGGTGGCAGACCAAAGATGCGGGCGTAATCCCTGTTAAACTGGGGCACACTCCTGTACCCCACTTCCTGGGCAACAAACGTCACGCTTTGTTGCCTGCCTAATAACATCGTTCTGGCATGAAGTAGCCTAACGCGCTTTTGATACTGTAAAGGACTCATGGCCGTGACGGCTTTAAAGTGACGATGAAAAGCCGATACGCTCATCGCCTCCCGTTCGGCCAATGATTCAACGACAAACTCTTCTGTAAAATTATGTCTTAACCAGCGAATGGCATTGCCGATTCGGGCCAACATCGTGCCCGGAGAAGCAATGTCCCTCAGCATCCAGCCATGAGGTCCTTTCAATACGTGATACAGAATTTCGCGCTCATAATTGGGCGCGAGGGCGGGGATATCGTCGGGGGTCTTCATCAGACGCAGCATTCTGACCCACGCATCAAGAAGTTCCGATGTCACTGAGGCAACAGAGAACGCGCCTTCCGGTCTGTTTTTCATGGCTGATTGAGGTAAATCGTCCAGCATAGCAGCCACCCGTTGAGGTTCCAGGGTCAGGCTCACCGCCAGATACGGTTCTCCCGTCGCAGACGGATGAACAGCACCCACTGCAGGTAAATCAACCGACATCACAAAATACGAGGCAGGGTCATAGTTGAAAACCCGGTCTCCCACCGTCATCGACTTACTTCCCCTGAGGATCAGATTGATCATTGGCTCATAAACCGCAGCCAGTGCCGAAGCCGGAATATTTCCCTGAACCATCGCGACGCGTGGGATCCCCGTCTCCGTTCGCCAGTTGCTGGCGTGTGCGGCAAGACCACAAAGCTCATCAAGCTGGGATTGCATCATCATGTCTTACATCCTCGGTCTCATCGTTGAAAGGAGCATAAAGCAGAAACAGGCAAGAATCGAGCAGGAACACGGAAGCCCCTGTTTGACCCTTACCTTACTATTACTCCAACGCAAACACAGAGAAAGGAAACATCATGAAAGTTATTCTTGTAACAGGTGGAAGCAGTGGTATAGGAGCCAGTACGGCTATCCAGTGTGCCGCACGCGGTATGGGCGTGGTACTCACCTACCATAATCATCCCGAAGCCGCTGACAAGGTTATCAAACAAATCGAAGCGACTGGCGGTAAGGCTATCGCTGTCCAGCTTGACGTTTCGCGCTCTGAAACTTTCCTTACCTTTAGGAAGACCCTTGAGGATTTACTACACCGTTTCTGGCAACGTTCTGATTTTGATGTACTGATCAACAATGCCGGTTTCGGCCTTTTTAACCCGATTGAAACGGTGACAGAAAATGAGTTCGACAGTCTGTTCAATGTTCACCTTAAAGGCCCGTTCTTCCTGACACAGGCTCTTTTGCCCGTCCTTGCTGATGGGGGGCACATCGTGAATGTGACCAGCGCAACGACACGCGTTGCGACTTCAGGTGTGGCGCCTTATGCCGCTTTCAAAGGAGGGCTCGAGGTACTGACACGCTATATGGCCAAGGAGTTTGGGCCACGCCGTATTCGCGCAAACGCTATTTCTCCAGGTGCCATTCGTACCGGCCTGGGCGGCGGCCTGAATGATGAGTTCGAAGCCTTACTCGCTTCACAAACAGCGCTTGGACGCGTTGGGGAGCCTGACGATGTAGGTAAGGCCATTGCGAGTCTGGTGTCGGATGAAAATGGCTGGGTTAATGCTCAGTCCATCGAAGTGGCTGGCGGCTATCACATTTAATGATGACAGGAGGCTCTATGATCGATCATATCTTTCTATCGGTGACTGAAATCGGGCGATCCGTTGCGTTTTACACCGCAGCCCTGGCGCCTCTCGGCGTCACCGTTCGCCTGGACTATGACGGAAATGATGGGCCGCCGGGGCATCCTGACCTCAAAGGCTTTGGTGCCAACGGCCGGATATTTTTCTGGCTGCGCGAGGGGGACGCTGCAGGCGGGGCCACGCACGTTGGCTTTGTCGCTAATAGCAAAGAAAGGGTTGATGAAGCCTATGCCGCAGCAATGAGTGCGGGAGCCGCTGACAATGGTGCGCCGGGCGCACGCCTTTATTATGATCCCCGTTATTACGCTGCCGGCGTTATCGATCCCGACGGCTACACCCTGGAATTCGTCTATAAAAGTTGGCAGCACACCTCATCATGAAAACATTACTTATTTACGGTGCCACCGGTTATACCGGACGCATGATTGCCAAACAGGCAAAAGACGCTGGTCTCAATTTCGTGATTGCCGGCAGAAATAAAGAAAAACTGGATGAACTGGCGAAAACATTGGACGTAAGGGCCCATGCTTTTGCGTTGGATGATGCCGGGGCTCTCCCTCGTCATTTAGACGGGATAACGGTTGTATTGAACTGCGCCGGTCCTTTTGCTCATACCTCAGAATCACTGATGCGAGCCTGCATTATTCAGGGTATTCATTACCTGGATATTACTGCCGAAATCAACGTTTATCGGCTGGCTGAGTCACTGCATGATCTCGCCTCCACGGCCAGGGTCATGTTACTGCCTGGTGTGGGATGGGATGTTGTGCCAACGGATTGTCTCGCGGTGACGATAGCTGAAAAGGTGCATGAGCCTGTACGCTTGAGAATTGCGCTGCAGGTTGCAGGCTCAATGTCACGGGGTTCGGCCTTCAGTGTGGGAGAGATTATCAGCGCGGGTCTGCTTGCCAGGGTCAATGGTGAACTGACGACGAAAACCGATGCCAAAACAGACTTTTTTGATTTTGGTGAAGGGAAAGTAGAATGTGCGCCACTCTCTTTCGGTGATCTTGTTACTGCATGGCATTCAACCGGCATTCCAAATATTGAAATGTATGTCCATGTGAGTGGCGATGCCTTTCCATCCGGAGATTTATCACGCTTGCCTGATGGCCCCTCTCAGGAAGAGCGCGCAGGTAATGTCGCTCGTGCAGTGGTAGAAATGACCGGGGTTGATGGTGACATTCACCATGCAGTCATTGAAACGGTCAACGGATATTCCTATACGCCACTCGCTGCGGTCGAAGCCGCCAGACGGGTGCTTAACGGAGTAAGCCAGCCTGGATTTCAGACGCCAGCTAAAGTATTTGGTGCAGATTTTGCGCTGAGTATTCAAGGGACGCGTATTTCCATACTTTGAGCCATAGGTGTGTAAAACCATGCTAAAGCTGCGCGGCAGTCAGTCTCGAGCATCTGTTCAATAAGATTGCGCACCGTTGGCAATCGCTCATGCCTTCGAAATAGTGCCGCCACCTCCGAAACAATAGCAGGGCCGGCAATTTCTCTGAAAACGACATTCGGCAATTGAATCGTGTTGATCAGCACACTGGGAATGATTGCGACACCCATACCCAGCGCTACTTGTGTCAACACCGCAACCAGAGTTCCGGGCGACGAGACGATATGTGGATCGAATTTTCCGCGCCTTGCGACCTCACGCAAGCCCAGACCTTGTTCTGGGATCACAAACGACTCATTGGAAAGCGCGCGCGGGAGAATGTCCGTCGACATCTTCGACAGAGCGTGGTCTGCCGGCAGAGCCACACAGAATCGGTCCCGTGCCATGACATGGCTGGAGACAGACAGAGGCAGATGCACGGGCGTTCGGACAAAAGCCAAATCTATCCTGCCTTCCTCCAGGAGTGGCAGGATCTGCTCGGTGGGTAATTCCTTCGTGTTAAGCATAACGTCGGGCCATTTATTGCGAAACCGCTGGACCTGTTCCTGGAGTACCCCAAAAAATGCCGCTGAACCAACATAACCTATCTCCACTCTTCCAACCTGACCCCAGACACCTACACGCAGTTGTAGCACGTGCCGATTACGGTAAGCTTCATAAGATAATGATCGGAGACAATAAGAATGATTTTGAGGCCGCCCAGGGATACGAAATGTCGTTTGCATTTGCAAATTGGGGTTATGGATCTCTGGTGGACGAGAGTGAAGCAGTCATTCTCAGAAAATTCATAGATATTCTCGACTTCGTAGATTTACCATCTTGATGAACCATCGTGTATTTGTTGACCACTTCAATGCCGGATGGCAGGGAAATCTGGACATAGGTTTCGCTATTTCCCGCAGCCTGTCACTTGCGGATAATTGCGGCAAACCAGCATGAGTTTATGTTTCGGTTCAAAACCTTTATCCAGCATGCATTGCTGAACTTTCGCGGCCTTAAGAATGGTCGGAACGAAAGGAACCGAGCCTAGCGGTTTCGGATATCCGCATTCATACATCATTTGTAACGCGAGCTTATCGTTCTCCACAGCGTGTGAAAAATGCAGTGAGGCGCCCGCTTTACGCCAGCTGATGAGCTGTGACTCATCCCGGCCTGAATCCGGTTTGATCGGGTGAAAACCCTTATCGGCGACAAAAGGTAGCGCTTCGAGCTGTCGCTGACTGAGCGGATGTCCCTGTTGTTTCTCGATGCAGGCAGGGGTGTTTTTGTAGTAATCGCAAATATGGAAATCGCCCTTATAGGTAAATCCTTTCCCCTCCATGCACTGGTAATACAGCACCGTTTCATTGTCGGTAAAAGAAGGTTCCGGCCCCGGAAGCGGGACGCCGCATTGCCCCATCGCAACACGCGCGTCATCTATGGTGCTGCCAGGGCGCTGCCACTGGGTTAAATCAGGCGGAGGCGGACATCCTGTGAGCAGAAAAACCGAACCGATCAGTGCAGATGAAGAAACCAGAGAAGTGATGCGGGGCATAAAAATCCTTTTTAATAATAATGTTATAGAATTCTTTGACTCCCTTTATGCAGCGGGAGTGGCAGGAGAAGGATAACTTTAGTTCAGTTTCAGGAAACAGAAGCGTTTATATGTCCTGAAGTAAGGAGAAGACAGATGACCGTTGTTTTGGATGAAGGCACGCCAGCGGCTGAAACTCTGGCGTGACACTGCGCGGAACTAAGAAGCACAGCCCTCTGGCTTAAATACCCGTGTTATGGACGCCGGATTATTGGCCAGTTTATTGGCCGGTCTGCGGGGACGGGCAACGAGTTCTCCGCCACAGTTGGGGCATATCCGGTGAAGTTTGTCTTCGGCACAGGTTACACAGAATGTGCATTCAAACGAGCAAATTCTGGCATCAGCAGCAGGGGGGAGATCGGTATTGCAACACTCGCAGTTGGGTCTCAGTTCCAGCATAGAATTTATCCTTCAACAGTATGACTTCAGGGATAACCATCAGACGTTCGCCGGTCTGTTTCGTCATAAACATATCCTGAAACAGGTGTTTGGGAAAGATCCGGCGCAAGGACTGACCGGAATAACGAAACATCTGCCGCAATCGCTGGAATGCGTATCAGAACCCGTTGATTTAAGCAGAGCGCCTGTGAGGGCGCTCCGGGTTGAGCTGTTTACTCTATCGACAACCGGTAAACCCGCAGGCGATACCCGTCAGGATCCAACGCGAGAAAGGTATAGCCGAAATCCATCTCAACAGGTTCCTGCATTATCTCAAGTCCCTTATCGCGCCAGAGAGAGCAGAGAGCATCGACCTGTTCATTGCTGTCAGCAGAAAAGACGATCTCACCATTTCCGGCATAACCTTCAGCGGCGGGTTCGACAGTATGCTTTGACCAAAGGCCCAGCCTCATCCCTGAGGGTAGAACAAACATGGCGAAAGTGGCTGAAGCCTCAACGGGTTGTTTTTCCAGAAGGTCTTCATAGAATCTGGCGCTGACCTGCGGATTGTTGACGTACAAAATAACGAAGTTTGAATCAATCATTAATGGCCCCTCAGGAATGAAAAGACATCCGGTTTGATGTCTGTTACTGAGTATCTTAGTGGCCACCACTGCCAGTTTCTGTCAGGAGTGATTCGGGTTACTGAGGTGAGATTTGTTCCTTATCCTGCCACTCTTTCAGCAATCTCTGACGCCGCCTTGGGTAGCGCTCATCCGTTCGTTTGAGAGACATAATGCAGTCGGTGCGGAAATGACGAAAGCTCTGACGCGACTCGCACCATGCGATCAGTATCTGAACCTGATCGAAATAACCGAGGGCAAATGGCCAGATCACCCGGGAGGAACTTTCATTTTTCAGGCTGCGATAAACAATTTCAATTTTACGTTCGTCTTTAATTGCCTGACGGATTTGCGGTAATAAGGCTGCGTCTGCGCCAGAATTGTCTGCTGGGCCGATGAGTAAGGTTGTCGATTCCAAAGACATGCGCAGATCTTCGGGCAGCACCGCTGCAATTTTGGCAAGCGCGTTTTTTGCTGCCGCGCTCAGTTGCCCGTCGCTACGTCTGGATACCCAGCGGGAACCCAACACCAGTGCCTGGATTTCATCCTCAGAAAACATCAGAGGAGGAAGCATGAAACCGGGGCGCAAAATATATCCCAGCCCCGGCTCGCCCTGAATATCGGCTCCCTGCTCCTGCAATGTTGCGATATCCCGGTAGAGCGTTCTGACGCTGATATTGAGTTCCGCAGCCAGCGTGAACCCGGTCACCGGAAACCGGTGGCGGCGGAGGATCTGAATTAAATCAAGCAAACGCTGGGAACGGGACACGGTGTTACTCTCTTAGGTATCGGTTATCTATTATTTCCATTATTTCTCCGCCTGCAAGTGACCGCGCTGACCTCGCAGGCGGCTGACGCTTATCACACTCGCCAGCACCGTCGCCATCACCGCCACCCACAAACTGACCTTCACCGCCTGCGCTTCGTGTAACACCGTGCTGGCAGAATAAAGTGTCAGGATGACCCCGACGCACGCGGCACCGAGACACTGGCCGAAGGTGCGCATAATGGCCAGTACGCCGGAGGCATAACCGCTGTTTTCCCGCGACGCATTGGAAAGCATTTCACGGTTGTTCGGGCTCTGGAAACAGCCGAAGCCCAGTCCGCAGATAAAGCTTCTCAGGCCGATATCCCAGACCTGGGGTTGCGCGGGGAGTTGCGCGAGTAACAGTAATCCCACCGCAAATACCGCCAGACCCACAGTAGAAATAATGGCGGCCGGATAACGGTCGGCAAGGCGTCCTGCATGCGGTGCCGCCAGAATAATCCCCAGCGGCCAGGGCGTGAAAAGTAATGCGGAAACAAAGGCGCTGTAACCGTAAACGCTCTGAAACAGGAACGGCAGCGCGACAAAGGTGATGCCCTGGCTGACGAATGAGGCCAGCGAGGTGAAGGCCGCCAGCGTGAACCGCGTGGAGGCAAACATGCCGAGCGGCAGCAGCGGTTTTGGCGCCCGACGCTGACGCCAGACAAAGGCCACGCCTGCAATTATCGCCGTCAGGCCATAGGTTATGGCGGTGGCAAGTTTGTCATTTCCCGGATGCGCAAAGGATTCTGCCGCCATAATCAGCGCGCCCAGTGCGACTGCCGATAAAATCGCCCCGGCAGTATCAAACGGCTGGCGCGTACTGGCGGGGTTTGATGGCACCACGCGCAGCGTAAGAATGACCGCAATAATGCCGAGCGGAATATTGATCGCGAACAGCCACTGCCAGCTCATCGCCGATAATATTGTCCCGCCCAGCACCGGCGCGACAGCGGTGCTGGTGGCGATCATCAGAGCATTCAGCCCCAGTATTCGTCCGAGAAGGCGGTTGGGGAAAACGGAGCGCAATATCGCCGGGCCAATACTCAGCGTGGCTGCTGCGCCAATTCCCTGAAGCACCCGCATGATAATCAACATGTCGAGCGATGATGACAGCGCACAACCCAAAGAGGCAAGGGTGAACACCGTCAGTCCGGCGGCAAACAGCGGACGGAAACCGATGCGGCTGGCCAGCGCGGCGAAGATTGCCAGTGTCATGGACGCCGACAGCAGATAACCGTTCGACACCCAGACCGCTGCACCTGCCGAGATATCCAGTGCATGTGCAATCTGTGGCAGTGCGATGTTGACCATCGAACCGTCGAATACCGCCATCGTTGCCATGATCATCACGGCGGCCATGGCAAATCCCCGTTCACGGCCGGGTAATCCTTCATCGCCTGGTTTGTCGGAAAATAATTCCATAACGCATTCGCCTTATTGATATTGAGTCAGGTAACTATACCGGCAGGTAATATAGTGCGGAAGACGCAGCATCTGCACTTAATACCTGCACCAAACGCCTTCTCTCATTATTGCCATTGCGTTACTCTGTTCAGATGACTGAACCCGATCTGAACTTACTTATTGCACTTGATGTGCTGCTGGCTGAAGCAAGTGTAGCCGCTGCTGCCCGACGTCTGGGATTAAGCGCCTCTGCTATGAGCCGTACACTGGGTCGCCTGCGCGAAACCACCGGCGATCCGCTGCTGGTGCGCGCCGGACGAAATATGGTGCTGACGCCTTATGCCGAAGAAATCCGCCAGCGCACCCGGAATGTGGCGTTTGAGGCGCGCGCCCTGTTGCGGCCTTCATCAGCAGATTTCAATTTAGCCAGACTTGAGCGTACTTTCCTGATCCGTTCCAACGATGGTTTTGTGGTGGCATTTGGCGCGGCGATGATTGCCGCCGCTGCGCAGGTGGCCCCGTCCGTATGTCTGCGATTTATGCCAAAACCGGAAAAAACCTCAAATGCGTTGCGGGAAGGGCGGGTGGATCTTGAGATTGGTGTTTTAGGCGAAATGGGACCGGAAATTCGTTTGCAAACTTTGTTCCGCGACAGGTTTATGGGCGTGGTGAGAAAAGGTCATCCGCTGGCGCTTAAGAAAACGATTACCGCGCACGAATACGTGTCGTTCGGGCATGTTGTCGTTTCACGTCGCAACAACACTTACGGACCTGTGGATGACGCGCTGGCCGAAGTCGGGCTGAAAAGGAAAATTGCCGCCGTCGTGCCGGGTTTTTCCGCCGCCCTGGCGATTGCGCAAAACTCCGATCTGGTGGCGCTGATCCCCGCGTCATTCCTGATTGCTGAGCCAGACCGGTTATATGCTTTCGAACTGCCGCTGGAAACCCGTGAAATCACGATTTCTCAGATGTGGCATCCGCGTTCAGAAGTTGACCCGGCGCACCGCTGGCTGCGGCAACTGGTGTTGGGTGTGTGTCGTGATAAGGTGCCGCTGTAACGGTTTACTCTACCTCCAGATAATGCCTGAGTGTCATCCGCAGGTCAGGCGTTAATTCTTTGATGTTATTCAGCATCCAGCGCAGGTACATCGGGTCGTCTTCGGCGATTTCAGCAATTTTCCTGCCGCGATATTTCCCAAACATCATGGTGCTCACCAGCGCAGGGCGGCCGGTAATGGTCACCATTTCTTCCGGTGTCCAGCCTGATTCATCCATAATGCGGATAAGTAACGCGGCGGTGATGTAGCAGTCAAACAGCGCGCGGTGATGATGCAGATCCGCAGGCGTTGCCACGTCCAGCTTGAGGGATTTGTACAGCGCCATGTTGCTGTATTTGATCCCCGGCCATAAACGGCGGGAAAGTTTCACGGTGCAAATCCAGTCACCCGGCATATCGGGTAGCATGCGCTGGTCAAAGCTGGCGTTATGGGCCACATAATATTGGCTGCCGTGATAACGCGGAATGATCTCTTCAATCCACGGTTTGTCGGCCACCATGGCCTCGGTAATTTTGTGGATGGCCATTGCCTGATGGCTTATCGGCCGGTCGGGGCGCACCAGATCACTCATCGGGTTGACGATTTTCCCGTCTTCAATGTCGACCGAAGCCACTTCAACCACGCCGCCTTGTAATCCACAAGTTTCCGTATCAATAACGCGCAACATATTCCACTCCGACTGGTCAGCAAACACCTTCTAAAAACGTTAGCCTAACGGATTGACTTCCTCGTGCCCACTTTTCTCATCACAAAGTAAAGGCCGCAATATCCCCCTACATCCCATCCGTCTATTTCCTGTACAGATCACACTTCCCCTCACTTTCGTGAAAATGCTCACATTCCGTCGTGCAGATGCCCAAATCTACCGGCAAATTTTCGGCTTTTAGCCGTGGAAATGCGTCACCAAACTGGCTAAGTTCAATAATGAAACGCTATTTTATTATTGTTGGATTGCGGTTTTAAAGAAGTGTGAGTGTGCTCACACTGCTGAATGGACGCGCAATGACGAAGCGCTCTGAAGGGCGTTAACTCTCTCAGTAATGGCAGGTATCGCTGTGAAAATAAGTTCTGTTGAAGTCTCTGTTTTTACTTATCCGACCCGTCGCGTTTCTGACAGCGCGGGTCATTCTCATCCGGGTGAAGAAAGTCAGGCGAAAATGGCCATGTTAACGATCACCACTGACGAAGGTGATTGCGGGTATTCGTTCGCACCGCCTGAAGTGGTGCGTCCGCATGTGGTGAACGCATTTTTCAGGAAAGTGCTGATAGGCCAGAACCCGTTCGACCGCGAACGCCTCTGGCAGGATTTGGTTCACTGGCAACGTGGCAGTGCGCATCAGCTGACCGAGCGGGCACTGTCGTTTGTCGAGCAGGCATTGTGGGATCTTATTGGCCGCAAACTGAATATGCCGGTGCACAAACTGCTGGGCGGTTTTCGCGAAAAAGTCCCGGCTTACGGCAGCACCATGTGTGGCGACGAACTGAAGGGCGGGCTGTCGACGCCGGACGAATTCGGGCAGTTTGCCGAAAAACTGGTGGCCCGCGGTTATCAGGCTATCAAGCTGCACACCTGGATGCCGCCGGTGGCATTTGCGCCGGATCCGAAAATGGACATCAAAGCCTGTGCCGCCGTGCGTGAAGCGGTCGGGCCGGATATCGAACTGATGCTCGACGGCTATCACTGGTACAGCCGCAGTCAGGCGCTGACCATCGGTAAGGCGCTGGAAAAACTCAACTTCGCCTGGTTCGAGGAACCGATGGAAGAAGAGAGCATGGCTTCTTATGCCTGGCTGGCGGAAAACCTGTCTATCGACGTGATCGGGCCGGAAAGTCTGGGTGGCAAGCACCACAGCCGTGCGGACTGGGTGAAGGCCGGTGCCTGCGACATTTTACGCGCCGGTGCCAACGGCGTCGGCGGCATCTCGCCGTGCATGAAAGTCGCCAGTCTGGCGGAAGCTTTTGGGATGGACTGCGAAGTGCACGGCAACGGCGCGGCGAGTCTGGCGGTGGTCGGCGCAATCCGCAACTGTCGCTGGTACGAACGCGGTCTGCTGCATCCGTTCCTGGAATACGACGAACCTGCTGCATACCTGAACAGCATTGTTGACCCGATGGATGAACACGGCTTTGTTCATCTTTCTGACCGCCCCGGCCTCGGAGAGGACATTAATTTTGATTACATAGAAACCCATACCGTCAGCCGCGACTGACCTGCGGGCAGAAAAAATAATAAACCTCTGACTCTACCCGGAAGGTACATCATGAACTCTGGCAAACCGTGGGGCGCATGGCTTTTCGCGCTCCTGCTGATGACGGCTGGCTGGACGGTGCAGGCGAAAACGCCGCCCGACCAGCTGATCATCGGCATGAACATGAATAACCTGTTAACGCTCGATCCGGCAGCGATGACCGGCAATGACATTGTCGGCATCGTGGTCAATCTTTACGACCCGCTGATTGAACTGGATCCGCAACAACTGACCAATGTGCGCCCGGCGCTGGCGACCTCGTGGGAGGTCAATGCCGACCGCAACCTCATCACCTTTCATCTGCGCGACGGCGTGAAATTCCACTCCGGTAATCCGGTCACCGCCGACGATGTGGTGTGGTCGATGCGCCGGATCCTGCACCTCAATCTGGCGCAGGCGTCGGTGTGGAAATCCTACGGTTTCAGCAAAAAGAATGTCGATGAGATGGTGCGTTCGCCGTCTCCCGGTATCGTCGAAATTCAGTTGCCTAAACCGAATGACCCGAAACTGGTGATCTACTCGCTGGCCGCGCTCGGCAGCGTGGTGGCGCTGGACAGCAAAACCGTGCAGGCGCATGAAGTGAACGGCGACTGGGGCAACCGCTGGCTGACCACTAACGAAGCCGGTTCCGGCCCGTTCCGCCTCGATAACTGGCAGGCGAAAGACGTGCTGAACATGAGCCGTAATCCGCAGTACTGGCGCGGCGAGCCGAAACTTTCCCGCGTGGTGTTCCGTCATTTTCAGGAATCCCAGACATTGCGCCTGATGATTGAAAAAGGCGATCTGGATATTGCCAATAACATGGCGGTGTCCGACGTTAAGGCGCTGAGTCACGACCCGGCCATGCAGGTCGATCAGGTGAAAAAAGGCACCATTTATTACGTGGCAATGAGCATGAAAGAGCCGCATTTCGCCAACCCGAAAGTACGCGAAGCGGTGCGCTATCTGATTGATTATCAGGGTATCGGCAAGGCGCTGATGAACGGCTATGGCATTGTGCATCAGCGGCCGATTCAGGTCGGTATGCCTGCCACGCTGCCGGATCCGGGTTATACGCTGGATATTCCTCGCGCCAAAACCCTGCTGGCGGAAGCCGGTTATCCCGACGGTTTTGATACCACGCTGCGGGTGCTGGCCGATCAGCCTTTCCTCAATATCGCCATTGCCGTGCAGTCGACGCTGATGCAGGCAGGCATTCGCGCCAAAATTGTCACCGGTACCGGCAACCAGATTTACGGCGCGATGCGTGAACGTAAGTTCGCGATGCTGGTCGGGCGTGGCGGCAGCGGCGTGGAACCGCATCCGCATTCCAGCCTGCGTGCGCTGGTCTATAACCCGGACAACAACGACGCGGCGCGGCTGACCAATTTTCAGGGCTGGCGCACCGGTTTTTACGACAAGCAGCTGAATGCGCAGATTGATCAGGCGCTGCTTGAACGCGATCCGGAAAAACAGAAACAGGATTACTTCGCCATTCAGCAACGCTACGACGCGCTGATCCCGGCGCTGGTGCCGGTATCTCAAATGGTGGATTCCATCGTGGTGCGCAGGGATGTCAAAAATTACCTGCCGCATCCTTCCGCGACCACCTTCCTGCGCGATGTCTGGAAAGACGAACCTGCCGACGTGCAGCCAACCGGAGGTAAAGGGTTATGACCATGCAAATCCCGGCTCCTGCAACAAAGCAAACGGCGCGGATGTCATTCCCTGCCGGGCGCATCGGCAAACGGCTGGTACAGGTGGCGATCACGCTGTTTGGCCTGTTGCTGCTGACGTTTTTCATCGGGCGTGTGATGCCGGTCGATCCGGTGCTGGCGATTGTCGGGCCGGACGCCGACCACAGCACCTATGAGCAGGTTTACCACCAGCTTGGCTTTGATAAACCGCTGTGGACGCAGTTCGGCATCTACCTTTACGGGCTGGCGCACGGCGATTTAGGCAATGCGCTGCTGACCGGTAAACCGGTGACGCAGGACATTTTGCGCGTCTTCCCGGCCACCATGGAACTGGCGACGCTGGCGATCATTCTCGGCGCGGGCGTCGGTATTCCGCTCGGCGTACTGGCGGCGGCAAAACGCAACAGCATCGCCGATTACGTGGTGCGCATCATCAGTCTGGCCGGGTATTCCACCCCGATATTCTGGGTCGGCATGATGGGTTTACTGGTGTTTTACGCCTGGCTCGGCTGGGTCGGCGGTGCCGGTCGGGTGGATTTCAGTCTCGACGGGCAGGTCACGCGCCACAGCGGATTTATGCTGATTGACGCGCTGATCGCCGGAAACGGGGAAGTGTTCCGCAACGCGCTCAATCACCTGATCCTGCCTGCGTCACTGCTCGGCTTTCACTCGCTGGCCTACATCAGCCGTATGACCCGCAGCTTTATGCTGGCGCAGCTTTCACAGGAATTCATCATTACAGCCCGCGTCAAAGGGCTGAGCGAATGGCATGTGCTGTGGAATCACGCGTTCCGCAACATTCTGGTTCAGTTGCTGACTGTGGTGGCGCTGGCATACGGCTCACTGCTGGAAGGCGCGGTGCTGATCGAAACCGTGTTTTCGTGGCCGGGCTTCGGTTCGTATCTCACCAGCAGCCTGATGCTGGGCGACATGAATGCGGTGATGGGCTGTGTGCTGGTGGTCGGCATGATTTTCGTGGTGCTGAATTTGCTCTCTGACCTGCTGTATCAGGTCTTTGATCCGAGGACAAAAGTATGACGATTTCCCTCGATTCCGTCACGCTCAGCGCGGGTGACGAAAAACGTCAGCGCGTGAAAAGGGCGGTTGGCCGTGTCGGCCATTTTCTGTGGCAGATGGCTTGTAATCCGCTGACGGCCATTGGTGGCGCGATTGTTCTGGTGCTGATGATTGTGGCGATATTTGCGCCGTGGATCGCGCCGTTCCACCCGCTGGTGCAGGATTTAAACAACGCGCTCAGTCCGCCGTCGGCCACGCACTGGTTCGGCACGGACGAGTTTGGCCGCGATATTTTCAGCCGTCTGGTGTACGGCTCGCGCATCACCTTGTATATCGTGCTGCTGGTGTCGGTGACCGTCGGGCCGCTCGGGTTACTGCTCGGCGTGACGGCCGGGTATTTCGGCGGCAAAACGGACATGGTGCTGATGCGCGTTACCGACATCTTCATCTCCTTCCCGAGTCTGGTGCTGGCGCTGGCGTTTGTCGCCGCGCTCGGGCCGGGGCTGGAACATGTGGTGATCGCCATAACGCTCACCGCCTGGCCGCCGATTGCGCGTCTGGCGCGTGCCGAAACGCTCTCGCTGCGACAGGCTGATTTTATCTCGGCGGTGCGGTTACAGGGCGCGAGTCCGCTGCGGGTTTTGTGGCGTCACATTGTGCCGCTGTGCCTGCCATCGGTAATCATCCGAATCACCATGAACATGGCCGGTATCATTCTGACTGCTGCCGGTCTGGGCTTCCTCGGCCTCGGCGCACAGCCGCCGGATCCGGAGTGGGGCGCGATGATTTCCAGTGGTCGTACTTACATGATGGAGTGCTGGTGGGTAGCAACCATTCCCGGTCTGGCGATCCTGATTAACAGCCTGGCGTTCAACTTTTTAGGAGATGGCCTGCGTGACATCCTCGATCCCCGTAATGACTGACGCTCCGGCGTTACTCGATGTGCAGGATTTGCACGTCAGCTTTGTGAATGGCCGTCAGGTCACGCAGGCCGTACGCGGCGTGTCCTTCCAGCTTGGGCGTGAAAAACTGGCGATTGTCGGTGAATCAGGCTCGGGGAAATCCACTGTGGGCCGCGCGTTGCTGCATCTGCATCCGTCGAAAGCGCGCATCACCGCCAGCAAAATGCAGTTCGCCGACGTCGATTTGTTGCACGCCAGCCCGAAACAGATGCGTCAGGTGCGTGGCAAGCGGATTTCCATGATTATGCAGGACCCGAAATACTCGCTGAATCCGGTGCTGTGCGTCGGGGATCAGATCGCCGAGGCGTGGCGGTCGCACCACAAATGCTCCTATCACGAGGCCAAAAGCAAAGTGCTGAACATGCTCGATGTGGTGCGTATCCGCGACCCGGAACGGGTGTACGGCCTGTATCCGCACGAGATTTCCGGCGGACAGGGGCAGCGCATCATGATTGCGATGATGCTGATCACCGACCCGGAAATGGTGATCGCCGATGAGCCGACCTCGGCGCTCGATGTGTCGGTACGTTTACAGGTGCTGGCGCTGCTCGACGATCTGGTGAAAACCCGCGGTCTGGGGCTGATTTTTATCAGTCACGACATCAATCTGGTGCGCAGTTTCTGCGACCGCGTGCTGGTGATGTACGCCGGACGCATCGTTGAATCTATCGCTGCCACCGATCTGGATAACGCACAGCATCCGTACACGCGCGGCCTGCTCAATGCGCTGCCGGACATGGATAACCGCCGTTATCCGCTGCCGGTGATGCAGCGTCAGGCCAGCTGGCTGACCGATTAAGGAGCACCTATGCCACAGAAAACCATGATTGACGTGCGCAACCTGAACCTGACGTTTGGTGAAGGGGCGAAAACCACCCAGGTGCTGACCGATGTGAATATCGCCGTGCGCGAAGGCGAGATTTTCGGGCTGGTCGGCGAATCCGGCTCAGGCAAAACCACGGTGCTGAAATGTCTGGCGGGATTGTTTACCCACTGGCAGGGCGAACTGGAAATCGAGGGTCAGCAGCTCGAACACCGCATTGGCCGCGAGCGTTGCCGGCTGGTGCAGATGGTGTTTCAGGACCCGTATGGCTCGCTGCATCCGCGCCATACCATCGGCGATATTCTGGAAGAGCCGCTGCAAATTCACCGTATCGACCAGCGCGAACAGCGGATCAACACCATTCTGGAAAAAGTCGGCCTGAACCGGGCATTCCGCAGCCGGTATCCGCATCAGCTTTCCGGCGGACAGCGCCAGCGCGTGGCCATTGCGCGGGCGCTGATCCTGAAACCGCGCGTGTTACTGCTCGACGAACCGACCTCCGCGCTGGATGTCTCCGTGCAGGCGGAAATCCTCAATTTGCTGTTCGATCTGCAAAAAGAGGAAGGACTGACCTATCTGATGGTCACCCACGATCTGGGGGTTATCGCCCATCTCTGCCAGCGCGTGGCGGTGATGAAATACGGCAAAATCCTCGAAACGCTGGACACCGATGCCCTGCTGCGCGGCGATATCACCGACGATTACACCCGCGTGCTGGTGGATGCCAGCCGCGATTACAGCCGGGAAATGGCGGCAAAAGTGATGTTATAGGAAGGAGAAAAGGCCACTGTAGCGGCAGTAATGCAGCGGCCTTTTTACCTATTATCCCTGATTCTGCCCAGTTTCATCGTCACCTGTTCCGGCATTTTATCCAGATTATCTTCCCGCAATCCCAGCACCACGTTGTAACCCGCGAACAGAGTGCGATCGCCCAGACGCGGCAGTACCCACCCGACCTGTTCCTGACGCTGTGTGACCAGTGCGGCAATCTCCGGCGCGATGGCGCCTTCGTACGCCTGGCGGGTAAAGCTGCCTGGTACGTCGGCGTCGAGAGTAAACATTCCGCCGGTCTCCTGACCGTCAAGCAACTGCGTCAGCGACAAATTCGCGAAGTTACGTGAGGTGCGGTCAATCAGGGAACCATAAAGTTTTTGTTCTGCGTCCGCGCCGCTCATGGCGTTCAGCAAGGCCGCCCGCGCCTGCGTGACCGCCGCGCTGTCAGGCTGGATTTTCCAGTCAGGATGCCGGGCGAACTGCGCGGTCATAAAAGCGATATCCTGCGGCGCGACGTTTTTCAGCAACGGCGTCAGCTGTTGCGTTAAATAGCGCTGCGCCTCTGCGCCGGTGGTTTTGTCGGGCTGGGCCAGCATCAGGTAGGTTTTCAGGGCATCGTAGGACGGCGTGGGTGACATCAGCGCCGCACTAAGCTGCTTTTCGGCCGGTTGAACGATAAGCCGATGGGCCAGCGCCGAGTATTGCGGCCAGAGGGCAGGAAGCAGCGAACCCGTTATGTCCAGACCGAACCGGCGATACAGCGGCGTGCCCTGTTCCTGCTGAGCCAGTAAGGTTTGCACCCTATGTTGCAGCGAAGACAAGACCGCAGGCGAGGGCGAGGTTTTCGCCTGTTGTACCTGCTCCGCACTGCCGGTCACCAGCCGGTAATTGCTGATGCCGGACACGATTGTACCGATGGCCAATACCAGCATCGCGGTCGCGGCACTCCACTTCGCCACTGTTTGCGCCGTTACCCCAACCGGACGACCGGCGCGGCGGTGAATGCCGGCAGACAATTCCCGCCAGACCGGAGAATCCGCACGTTCATGCGGGCTGTAGGCGCGTAACGTCAGCGCCGGTGAAAACGCCACGCCGTAAAGCGGCAGCTGAAAATAGCCACTGAGCAGCGGTTTGAATGCATCCGTCCAACCGGTCAGGCGGGCTTTTAAATCACGGGCCAGTTGCAGCAAAAACGCATGGCTCAGGTTTCCGCTGATTTGTGCCATGCCCTGTGCGCGAAGTTCGGGAAGCAGTGAATCGACAGAAGACGATAAAGACTCCGGTGTCAGCCTTTTGTTCCCGAACACACCGACCAGCTGCACCGGCCGTTCGGGTTGCGGCCAGGTCAGTTCGCGCCGGTCCAGCAGATACACCGGCAGCTCCCAGCGCAGCCGGTGGCGGACAATTTCATAACCACGAAGCACGGAATCAGCTTGCGCCGCCTTGGTATATTGCGCCTCATGGCTGACCCAGATCAGCGCATCAGCAGGGGCGTGAGTACGCAGACGACGTAAAGCCTGAAGGTCTGCCAGGTTACCGCCCGCCGTCAGTGAGCCACCCCATAACAGCAGGGTATTGCCGACGGTCATCCAGCCAGATTGAGTCAGTCCCGGCGCGACCGCTTCAACATCGGTCACTTCACCCATCACCAGCAGCCAGGGGAGTTTGCGTTTCCAGTGCTGGCTGTAGCGATGCCTGAGGGCAGATTTTAACCGGCCAACATCAATGGACGCCTGAAGGGGCCGCTCTGATTCTGTACCCTTCGATGCGAATTTGGGGCGCACAGGAACCCGCCAGCTGGCCGATGTGGTGACGAGGGTAAATGACAGGGCAATCAGCGCGACAATCAGCGTGATGACCAGAACGGTCATTAAAATGCCGGAGTCCTTTGAGGACGAAGAAAACACGCCGTATTGCCGGAACACACTGATAATCGCGACTGCGACGGCCAGCAGCAGGAACAGTATTCCCAGTGGCTTGATGAATTTCTTCACAATCAGCTTCCTTGCTGCGCAGAACGGATAAAGTGCGGCTCAAGCAGGCGATTTAACACGATCCGCAGGCCCACGGCGCTGCCAGTCATTGTGACAACCAGTGTCAGGATCAGCGTGATCGCGCCCCAGAAAGAAAACAGCCAGTCCGGGAAGGTATTGCCGAGGGACCAGAACAACACCAGATTGAACAGCAGTGAAGCGACCAGGCATCCTGCAGGGTAGACATCGCGGGGTAACTGGCTGTGATAGTCAGCCTGAACCGGCGCTTGATCCCCGACAACGACTGCCCAGGCTGACTCTTCTGCGGCGGCCAATACCCACTGGCTGCCCTGACCGCGCTTAATCATATCAGCGGCGGCGCCGATCATCAGCCAGCCTGAAAATGACCCATACATCCCGCAGCCTTTGTCGAAATCCAGCTGCCCGCCCATAGGGGCTTCTTTGCGCAGCGGTAATTTCACGTCATGGACGACGGTATTGAGCTTCTGACGCAGGGTGTCGGTCAGCCCGGAGAACCACAGCAGGCGAAGAGACTCTGTCGGCTGCTGCGTCATGTCTCGCAGTTCCAGCAAATCTTCGGGCAGTTTTTTCAGATTTAACGGCATGGCTCTGAAGAGCTGCGGGGCATTTTGCAGGGTATCTGGTCTAAGCAAGTCGGCGGGGGAGAGCAGCAGGCCAGTCGCTATTTCGCTGAGAGGCTTTTCCTCCACACCGTCGTAATACTGCATCGCAATAACGAGAGAGGGCGTGTGTGCGTCTAAGCAGGTTCCCACAGTTTCCAGAGACGCCTGAGGGCCGACAGGGTTTACCTGTAACGAGTATCCGGGATAAAGTGTTTGCCAGAGCTCTTCGAGGTAAAGAACGTGTGTTTCGGTCACCTCCGTCTGCGTCTGCACAAAGAGTCTGAACGTTACCTGTTTTGGCAGATTCAGCGCTTTAATGGCGTCTTCAAACGACGTCAGGATATGGCGGCAGATGATTTCAAAGCGATAAATACCCGGCGGCGCCTCGTCCTCAGGAAACAGTAACACCGCAGGCTCCTCGTTATCGCCTTCTGGACGGGAGAGGCCCGCGACCTGTGGGTATAAATCCAGACGGGTGGTGAAGTTCACGTTATCAATAATATGCAGATGCTGATGTGTCCAGTCTTGCCACGCAGCGTTTGTATTTGCCTGCCAGTGCGTCCAGCTGTAATACATCAGCGCTCCTGCCTCCCATATCAGGAGATAAAGCGACAGGCACGACAGGATCCCAACCAATGTGAAGCCGGTCAGCGGCAGATAATGACCTGAAGACAACGGATACAACCCGGTTGATGGCGTATCGAGCACGACCCAGACTAAAGCCAGTGCAAAAGCCAGCAGAAAAATAAACACGCACACCCACGGTGACCACGCAGGTGGCTTTTGCTGAGGTTCAGCCTGAGGAACTGACCAGCCCATTATTCGAACCCTGCGTCAGGGAAGCTGGCATATACTACCGACCCACATTCAGTTTTGCAGAGATGTACCACAATCCCTTTTCCCTGCTCCTCATAACCCGGCTCGAATTCGATAATGCGGTTCGGGCCGTGTTCAGGGCAGCTCACGCTGTCATTTAACAGTGCAGCATTTTTGCCCTCAATCTCAAACGTCGATGAAGCAGAAATCACAGCGCCGCCGTGGGAAGTTTTATCTCCAAGAACTACGACATTTTTCATGCGAGTTCTCCCTGCGGTTTCTGTGCCCGGACTAACGCGATATTGTCAGCCTCGGCCTTTTTCACCGCCGCGTCATAACGTTGCTGGGCATCGGCATCCACGTCTTTACGGATAATGGGCGGCAGCGGAGGTGGCGTGAAAGTGCCTGTTTGGTAGTAATCATCGGATCCAATATGTGTCCAGTCAGCCATATCGCGCAGCATCTGCATCTGTGTTTCGTTTTGTCCGATGTTACAGAATCCAATAGGCAAGTCGTAGGCCATTACCTGCTGAAGGAACAGCGGATTTTGGGGTAAATCACTGTGATCGGCAGGCCGGGAAATATACTGGCTTATGCGCGTTCGCATCTGTTCAACGCTTTCCCTGTCAACATTCCGTTTATCGTAAGGAGAGCCTGAGCCTGGTGGCACAGGGAAGGTTTTGCGCTCATTGAAGCCATACAGCTTGATATAATATTTGTAGGTATTGTCGTTGGGCTTCCCTGTTTCCGGGGCATTGGTGCTCCAGCTATAACCATAACTGTCATAATTTTTATCAGCCAAATAGATAGAATGTGCTGCTTTATCGGCGGGCAAATCTTTAATATGTTTACGGTCTTTATCGAAATCAGCCAACTGCTCCGCTGTTATTGGCAGAGGGACCTGCTCGGCATTGATGAACAGCTTTTGGTTTGGGTCAGGATTAGGCCATGCCTGGCGACTAAACACAGAATCATTGCTGTCCCAGAATGTCTTACCGCCATTCGGCTTCCAGTCCCTGCTCATATCTGGCAACGTACCGAACGGTGTTTGCGGATTAGGTGCTTCGCCACAAGCCATATTACGGGCGAGCATGCGCACAAAAAGTGAGTTTTCCGGCACCATCGCAAAGACAGGGTGTGGCTGGGTATAGTTGCTGGCTTTCGTATTAGGAAGCCCTTGCCAGCCAATACTCAATAAGGGTGACGACCCCATTACCCGATCATGTGGGCTGCAATAAATATACGTGCGTCCGTGATTGTCCCGCTCAGGAACATCCGGATTGGAGGTTTCCCCATCCGGTTGCCAGTTCTCGCATGCACCATCAAGACCACAGACGAGTTTCTTCGGGTTGGCGTTCTTAAGCCGGTCCTTGTTTTCAGCCACTTTTGCAACAATGTCAGCAAAGGTGATGCGTCTCGCGGCTTCAGAAATACATTCCGCTAATGGATAGGAGAGATAGTCCATCCCTTTGCTTTCCAGACAGAGCGGAGAATTCATCACAAAGAGCGCATCGGGTGCGGCACCCTCCATTGCCGCTGCGGCAGTAGCAATCATAGTGCCCTGGCTGTGAGATATAACAGTTACGGTATCAGTCGGGCTGAGTTCGCGGATCTTTCTCACCAAATTTGCCAGTCGTTCAGCAGCGTGAGAATAATATTCACGCGGTGGTGCGTTTGCCAAAAGGCGGTCAGTTTCTTCATTGATAAACTGCGTACTGAAGGGGATAGGGATTTTATTGACCCATTTACTGAAGCCATATTTGCTCCACAGCGAATAAAGTGATGTGCAGCCGTTCTGGAAAGGACCTCCACCCCAGAAAAACCGGTTATTACCATTCTTAATTTGTTGATCACTGAGGTCGGTATAACTGTCGCCTTTTGCAGTTCTCAGTGGGATGACAAAATCTTTTTCTGTGCCGGGTTGTGCTCTATATCCCCAGTAGAAACGGATGACAGGAGATCTGCCTTTCTGAGTTAATTTTACTGGAAACGTATTATCTTCATTATATGCATTAGGTTTTAAACTAAATGGAGAGCCCTCCAGTCCAAGACGCTGATTAAGACCCTTGCAGAGATGCTCTTCTGCTTTGAGGTACCATTCGCCTTCAGAATTTACGCCATGAACAAAGATAACCAAGCCTGGAAGTTGGGCACCTTTTCTTACCTCCCCTCGAACACAAACATTTTGGGGGCTCATGGTACTTCTGGCTTGTTGAATACCATTAGGAGTCGTCTCGCTGTTCAGTAAACGAGTAGGCTGATCGTGTTGATAGGCTTCAGACATGGGTCATCCTTGATTTTTAGGCTGAGTAGGGAGCAATGCGGTGTTGCAGGTAAATTGAGTTGCGCTTTGAGGGAATGGCATCAATTTAGGGATTGTATCTTGGGGAGTATTATCTCTTATATCATAATATAAAGCACTAACCTTATTACCCAAGTCAGAAAGCTGTTCATTAGTATATGAATATTTAGTTGATAATAAACTCCCATTTACATCCAAAAGATTTTTTTATCTAAAGCATCATCAGGTATTCCCATTGCCAAAAGTTTTTTGTAGAAAATGTTGTTAATTGATAATTCTCTTGGTTGTATAAAAGCACCTTCGTTATTGCGTACATATTTATCAGCATTATAGTTGATGCTTTTAATATATATGGCATTATCAGAAATAACGATTGTGTAATCTTTAGAAGCTGAGCTATCAGTTGCTCTAAATTTTATATCATTAAATGTTTTTCCACCATCATTACTGGCTGATAGTATGCTGTAAGCACAGCCTCTTAATGGGTCACCACAAGGTGCGTTATCACCGCTCACCAATGGAATCGCCAGCATGTCGTCGTTTTTCGCTGCCCAGATAAACTTGCCCTTATAGTTCATCGTTCCCTTAGAGAGGAACCAGAGTTTAGTTTTTATCTTCTTGCTGTCATTGCGATAATAAATCGAACCATCATCGCAGTTCGAATAATCCTCCAGCGTGAGATAGCGATTTTTATCGATACGATAAATCACCTGTGGTGGGTTATGGATGGGTTGTACTGCCAGCTTTTTTGGCTGCGTTGATGTCTGCACCGGAGGCGGTGTCACGGCGCAGCCATTCAGGCTGGTCAGTGAAAATATTAATGCACCTGCGAGTAAAGTTAGATTCTTCATGGTCATCCTTGATTTTTAGGCTGAGTCGGTTTCAGAGCATCATTGCAAGTAAATTCACTACTTATTGATTTACCGATCTTTTCATCAGGTAATTTCTCTAAAGTCGGTGAGTTATTGAGTCGGTTTAACAACGTATGAGCCTTTACATCAACTTCATGAATTTGAATATCAGAGTAATCGTGTAATGCTTTTAGCCAAGAAGGTATATAACCTACTCGGTTATTTGCTAAAACATCTTTTGGCACCCCGAACTTCAACAAGCCTTTATAAAGTTCATCCTGGACCCAGACTTGCCTTACATTATAAAATTTACCATCTGTATCGACAGAAAATTTATCAGTAGGATATTTGTCTCTTTTGGTGAAGATAGCATCATCTGTAAGGACAACCGTGTACTCTTTAGAGTTTGAGCTATTACTTGCACCGAATATAATATCACTAAATTTCTCCCCCCCATCGTTACTGGCTGATAGAATGCTATAAGCACAGTTTTTGAGAGTGTCACTACAATGATCGTTGCCGCCTCTCACTAAAGGAAAAGCCAGCATGTTGTCGCTCTTCGCTGCCCAGATGAATTTTCCTTTGTAATTCATTACGCTTCGCGATGAGACCGCTAGTGGTAATTTTATATTTTTTTCATCATTATGAAAAAATATCTGACCATTGTCGCAATGGGTATACTTTTCAAGCGTGATATAGCGTTTTTTATCAATACGATATATCACCTGTGGCGGCCCATAAGTTTTTTCGGCCAATAGCTCTTTCTGTAGTGCTTCTTTCTTTAATTCTGCTTGCCTTTCATTATATTCTCTAGCCTGACGAGCTTCCGCTATTCCGGAAAAAGGGTTACCTATAATGAGGCCTCCCCAGGGGCCAACAGCACAACCTGTCACACTTATCACAACAGAAAGACTGAGCGCGCTGATGATTAATTTAGTTATTTTTTTCATATTCTTTCCTTGAAATCCTTATTCGCCATCCAGTAACGAAATGACCATATCCTGCGCGGCTTGTGATTTAGTGAGAGAGGTCATGCCTTTTTCATCAGTCAGCCCTTCAATGATCTGTCCATCATCCAGTGTGATTTTATATTTCTGGGAAGCCAGTGGCTTGCCGTTGAGCGGATGAGTAACGACAAATCCTTCATTGAACTGTTCGGGCTCGAACGATTTCATCGCACTCTGCATGCTGGCCGAGCCTTGCTTGACGATGCCGCCATTTTTAACCAGCAGTTTCCCCGGCCCGCCAATTTCAACGTTACCGCCTTTCAGTTTGATGTAGGCACCGCCGCAGATCAGAACCAGCTCGTCCTGTGCTGTCACCGTCATTTTTTTGCCACTGGCAATATGCGTATCGTCCGTTGACCAGGTGGTGAATTTCCCGCCCTGCGCCTGAACGTCAATGTCGCCTTTGGCGGCAAATATTTTGGTTCCCTGACGGCTGTAGAGGCTGATCTGATCACCGGCGGCGACGGTGAATTTCTTCGTCGCGCCGATATCCACCTGCTTACCGGCGGTCAGCGTCAGGCTGTCTTCCGCGTACAATTGCATACTGTCCCCGCTGACAATACCGACGCCTTTTGGTGCGCTTAAAAGCAAAACGGCTTGCTGAAGTTTGTCGAGTTTCTGCTGTAACAGCGTCTGTTGCCGGTCGATATCCGCCGCTAATGCCTGGGCCTGTTGAGCACTGGCCGACAGGCTCTGCATTTCTACCATTGCACTGGAAAGAAGTGCTTTGGCCTGTTGCATGTCCAGTTGCTGACCTCCGGCTGACGCCTGCACGTCGGCGGTAATAAACACCCCTTTGCCGCCACGAACGGCCACCCAGTCGTCGGTGCGCAGTTCGGCGCCGTGACCGCGGTCTTTGCGCTTGTCATCGACCAGCGCCCCCAGGTTCAGCTGGCTTTTGCCGCAGGCCGGTGTGGAAAGCTTGATGTGTTCTTTGCCTCGTGAATCATCAAGTCTTAACTTATTTCCAGAAGGAGTGCGTATGACGTTCCGCTTATAATTCGGTAACGCCACATGATCCGGGTGCGTTGAATCATGCAGCGCACAGGCGATATAAGGCCGGTCAACGTCGCCATTTTCGAAGGCAATCGCCACGCCGGTGGAATCCAGCAGCGGCATATGGAAGCCGCAGGTATCACCGGAATACGGTTTGGCCAGACGCAGCCAGCAGCTCTCAAAGCCTTTCTGCCATTCGGTACGGTCGAAACCAAACTGGGCGCGGTACAAACCGTCGGCGTTGATGTGGGCGTAAGGTTCGTCCGGATGCGCGCTGGAGATGCGGGCAGGCAGCGTGCCGGTGACGGTCGGCCACGGCAACAACGCAGGGCGGTACGGATGCTGAGTATTACGCGGAACCGCGGTGAAGGTGACGAAGTACGCCGTATCGCGGGCGACGTTTTTAGAGTTGGTGGAAACTATCAGGAGACCGTCCGGCGCTTCCGGCCAGTCTTTGCCGGGTGTGGTGATGACCATCCCCGGACGCAGCGTCATGCAGTTAGATTTGCCCTCAAAGGTGATTTGCTCACTGAGGTAACGTTCCTGACGGCGTCTGGCGTACCACATGCCCTGTCCGGGCTCGTTGCTGAATTCCTTGCCCGGCTCAGGATAGTACTCACCCCAGCGGTAATCTTCGGCGACCAGCGCCGGATAATCGGGATTGGTCTGCGTCGTGCCGGTCATATCGCTTTGCGCAGCGGGGTAATAGTCGTCGTTAACCGTGACTGACTTCGGAATGGCCTTGCGGCTGACCGACATCTCCCAGACTGATTCCAGGCCGCCGTCAAAAAGTCCCGCCGGGTTGCGAAACGGGATCTCAACCGGTTCCGGCCAGGCGTAAGAATGGTCGGCCAGGACCATGACGTCGCAGTTGTTCTCTTCGTCATATTCGAAGAAGTACGAGATGCCGCTGTCTGCCAGGCGTCGCGCAATATGGGCGTATTCGCTTTCACCGAACTGCATCATGAATTTTTTCAGCGGGTACTGGTCATTGAGCGCAAACCGAAAATCCAGCCGGTCCATGTTGTAACGCAGGAAGGTGTTTTCGGTCATGCTGATGATGCTGTCGTTCTGGTAAATCGCGTTATTGCTGCCCTGATTTAAGCGGGTGACGCGGTGCTCCAGCGTGGCGACGTAACGGGTTTCATCAGCAGAAGTGCTGCACTGGCGAAACTGGGTGATCACACCGGGGATGATGCGCGGCTTAACCGTTTCCCACGGCTTGCCGTCGGGGTACATCAGGAACAGCGCGGAATAATTGATGATGTGCCGGGCGGGAATATCTTTCACCGTGCTGGTAAACGCTATCTCATAGCGCAGAATATCGCTGATGGCCTCGCTGCCGCCGAATTTGAGCACCGAAATATCGACGCCGGGCTGTTGGGATTCCAGTCTTTTAAGACGCAACTGATAATGGTTGTGGACCGGTAATTTACTGCCTGCAATAATATATTCCTGAATGCTCATTTTTTAATTCCCTTTGACACAACGCAGCATGTGGCTGGTTAATCGACACCCTGTTTACTGGTTATGAAATGAATCCATTGTGTTAAATCATTAGCGGCATGAATGAAAATATAATTTGACTTAAGTTAAATTTAAAGATCGCGCAAGTCTACTTAAAAATCCCAAAAACAGAAGTGATGTATGTTCAATAATTAAAAATAATGGCTCTGGCAAGTATGCCTGAAGGCTATGATTTGTATTGCCGGGTTTTTATAATCATTTTCTTCTTATTAATTCAGGTTATTCATCTCGTTAACGTAATGCCAGATAAGTGCAGGCGCAGCGGCTCAGAATTGAACGGTAGTGTATGAGTGGATTGAGGGATGTAGTTCAGGGTTGACAGAATGGCGGAAGCTGTTTAATTTCGTTGATACTATCAACTAACAGAGTTAAAAATGACGGCCATTCATTCGATTCGCACCGAGCTGCGTTACCTTGTCAGGGAGCTCGGGTTGCTGGATAAAAACTGTTTTCGCTCGGGTTTATCTCTTACGCAGGCGCATCTGCTGACCTATCTTTCAAAGAACGGCGTGACGTCTTTTGCTGAGTTATGCCTGCAACTGAGCATGGATAAGGCCTCGCTAAGCCGCACGCTGAACGTGCTGGCCGGAAAAAATTATGTTGAACCGGTCACCGGAGAGAGAGACAAGCGGCAAAAAAGTTTTCAGCTGACGACGGCAGGTGCGCAGTGTTTAGCCGCGGCTGATGCTTCGGCGGATAATGAATTTTCATTTGTTCAAAATGCAATGGAATTACAACAAGCGCAGGAAATAATTAATGGGTTACGTGCGTTGAGAATAAATACTTTCCGGCGGAATGCCGCACGTCATCCGCAAAGAATACAAATTGAAATTATGCGCAGTAATTACCTTCCCGAAGTGAAAAAACTCTTAATGGAGACTTTTTCGCAGGAACAGAATATTCCGCAGGCGCTTATTCTGTTACCCGCAGAGCTTAAAACTAAATGCTGGATAGTTCGCTCGGGAGAATATGTTCTGGGCACTGTCGCCTGCTGGCAGGAAAATAACGAATGGCACTGGGGAAGGTTTGCCGTTAATCCTTGTTATCGCGGGATGGGCATCGGCAGGCAACTGGCGCGGGTTTCCCTGACGGAGATGCTTGAAGAAACAGATAACGTGATAATGGAGGCGCGGGATTCCACGGTCAGGATCATCAGCGAGCTGGGTGGAAAAATCACCGGGCCCACCCGTGATTTCTACGGCATGCCCATCACCCCGATGCATCTGAAAAAAGAAGATTTTGAGCACGTAACAGAACAGCGAAAAAATACACGCCTGACCGGAGATTGTCATGAGGTGAAATTGAGTCCGGCCGGTCATCAGGGCGGCAGTACCGTCAGATTGGCGCGAAAATAATGATTCAGGTAACAGTTCAGCCAGCCCTGACGGTTTTTTTCCAGCGCAAACTGCTCATCGTCACCGCCATCACGGACAGCAGCGCCAGCGCACCGGCAGGCGCGAGCACACTCCACGGGGCGCGTTCAATATACGGCATCCCTTCCGCCAGCACGCGTCCCCATTCCGGGGCGGGCGGGGATGCGCCAAGCCCGAGAAAACCTAATGATGCCAGCGCCAGCGCGATGCCCGGTAAACGCAGCAGGGCGTGGCGCAACAGCGGACCTGCCAGCGCAGGAAACACATAAAATACATTACGGCGCAATGCACCCACGCCAATGACCGCAAGCATCTGCATGTATGGCCTTGCGCGGATTTCGGCCACCAGCGCGGCGGTATGTGCTGCCAGCGGCGCCCAGCTTACGGCGGTGACGGCAATCGCCGCGCCGGTGGCTGTTGGGCCATTGATGGCAGCGATCACCAGCCCGGCAATGACCGGCGGCAGTGCGTTAGTGACTTCAATCGGGCCGGTCATAGCACGGGGAAAAGCACCGGTAATCACGCCTGCGAGCAGGCAAATCAGTGAAACACTCAGTGCCTGCAAACAGGTGCTGAATGTGCCACGCGCCACGCGGGCGAGAAGGTCACGACCCATCGCGTCAGCGCCAAACGGCAAAGCGAAAGAGGGGGATTGCAGGCGCAAATACTCTGATGTCAGCGGGTCGCGCGGCAAACCGGCGAGAACCATAACGACCAGAACGCTCAGACAAAGCCACGGCAGCCATGCCCGCTGTTTCTCGGGCGTGGCATCGGGTTGCGGAACCGGCACCGCACCCAATGACAACGCACGGCCCAGTAATATCCGCCGCATGCCGCCCGTCAGCATGCCGATGGCGGAGGCCAGCAGCAGCAGGATCAGCACGCCGGTTTGTAACGCCGGTAAATCTCCCGCTGCCGCCGCGCCCAGCGTAGCGCGCCCCAGGCCGGGGATGGCGAAGACTTTTTCCACCGCGATTGCACCGCCGGTCAGCGACACCAGCACCAGTCCGGTTAACGGCATTACCCCGGGCAATGCGCGCCGGATAATGGCCAGCGCGGTATGGCGGCGCGAAATGCCCAGCACGCTCCAGGTAGTCAGCCAGCTTTCATTAAAGACACCGCTGAGGGCATCGGAATACAGCCGCCCGAGATAGCCACCCGCCGGAATGCCCAGCGCCAGTGCAGGCAGCACAGCGTAATACCAGCCGGACCAGCCATAAGGCGGGAAAAATTTCAGCCAGACAGCGCCGGTAATCAGCAGCACCGACGCCAGTAAAAACTCGGGCAGCGCGGTCAGCAGTGCGGCCAGAAAACCGGCCGGGCGTGCCGTGCCGCCCTGCAAGCCACGAATCATCGTGCCCGCGCATAACAGCAGTGCAATCAGAAACGCCACGCCAGCGGAAACCGCCATCAGCGTCAGTGAAACGCCGGTGGCCCGCAACATGCCGGGTAAAACCGGCATGCCGGATACCCAGGAAATTCCCGCGTCACCCCGCAACAAACCGGCCAGCCAGTGGGTCAGTGCATGCCACGGCCCCTGATCTAACCCCAGAGTAAGGCGGATCGCATTGAGCGTTTCTGCCGTGGCTTCCTGCTCACCGGATTTTGCGCGCAGCAAGGTCAGTGCCGGATCACTGCCCGACAGCCACGGCAACAGGCCGATCAATACCACGATGGCGGCCAGCGTCAGCAGGCGCGAAATCAGCGGTATCCACGCGCCGCCGGTCTGGCTCATGCGAACACGGCTGACGGCCATGCAGGTGCGGCAATACAGAGATTCACTCATCAGTCGGCCTGAACCGCACGTTGTGTCGCGGCATTGATTAATGTGCGTTCACGCGGGTCGCGCACTGCATCACGAATATCCGCTGCTTCGCCCTGAATCACCCGTTCATGCAACATTGGAATGGCAGCATCCGTGGCGAGGATCCGGTTTTCAGCCTGCATGATCGCCTGACGGCGTTCAGCGCCCGCCGGAATAACGGCAGCCTTTTGCAGCGCCTGATCGATGTCAGGGCGGCAAAGCTGCGCAATGTTAAACGACCCTTTGCAGGCAAAATCGCTGTACATATAGGCCACCGGGTCGCCGGAATCCAGCACCGTCGCACGGGATAAAATAAAGGCATCGAACTTGCCTGCCAGCGCGTCAGATTCGATTTGTGAGTATTCGCGCACTACCTGTTTCACGGTAAAACCGGCGGCCTTCAGTTGTTGCGCAAGGTACACCGCCACCTCCGGCAGTTCAGCGCGGTCACTGAATGTCGCTAACGTGATGGTTTCACCGGCCGGTTTACGGGCAGCTACCGGATGGCTCACCGGCTGGCGCAGTTGTGCTGCCCAGGGTAGTGCCGGGCCGAGCAGACCCTGCGCCACATCTGCGCGTTTTTCGTAGACATTATCCACCAGTTGCTGACGGTTAATCGCCTCGCGAACGGCGGCACGCAGCGCCGGATCCTGCATGACACCGAGGCGCGTATTGAGATACAGCGTGTTGGTGCGCGGCATCGGCACCTCGTGGATTAAGTTCTGATCGAGCAGCGGGGCCTGAGACACGGGAATGGCTTCGACAATATCCGCCGTGCCGCTGCGTAATGCCGCGCCGCGTGCGGTGCCGTCCGGCACGAAACTGACATCAATGCCGCTGGCTTTGGCCTTTTCACCCCAGTAACCGGCGAAACGTTCAAGCCGGGCGCTGCTGGTGCCATTCACCTGCACCAGTTTAAACGGGCCGGAACCGGTATGGCGTGGATCCACCACGCCGCTGGCGCTGTAGGCTTTTTGTGAAAGAATCGCCAGTTGCGGGCTGGACAGACGCTGCGGCAGCAACGGATCCGGCAGTGCGGTGGTCACAATCACCGCCAGTGCGCCGTCAGCCACGGCGGTCAGTTGCACGCCATCCAGAATGCGCGGTTTCGGCGCGGCATGGGCGGCGACGGTCAGTGCATTCACCACTGTGGCGGCATCAAGCGGGCTGCCGTCGTGGAATTTCACACCGGCACGCAGCGCGAAACGCCAGCTGTTATTACCGATTGGCTGCCAGCGGATGGCCAGCGCCGGTTGCGCTTCGCCGAGCTTATCGAGCGTCACCAGCGTTTCTGCTGTACTCCAGCGCGAGAGTTTAAATGCATCGTCGCTGAGCGGCGTCAGACCGGAACGCGGCGGCTGTAACATCGCCAGCCGCAGGCGTTGATCCGCGCTTTTTTCCGGGGTTTTATCGGCTTCACTGAAGCAACCGGTCAGTAAAAGGGCAGCAGAAAGCAGCCCGGCCAGCGGGCTTACACGTAACAGAGACATCAGAAGTTCCTTGTCAGATTGCAGGAGGGGGCAACTGGCGGCAGATTCGCCACATCGCCAGCGCGCTTAAAAAGGGAACGGCGGCCAGCGCCAGCCACGGAATCACTGCGCCCGGAGACGGTGTCAGGGCGTTATCGAGCAGGCCGCCGAGCAGGAAATTGCCCGCGAGCACCGCAGCGCCGCCCATCGACGACAGCGCACCATAATGCGCACCGAGATTATGTTGCCCGGCAAAGCGCGGAATGAGATCCATCCCGACCGGCACAATCAGCATCTGGCCGACAGTCAGCAGGGTAATCAGTAATACGGAAGGCAGCAGCCGCAGCCAGCCTTCCGGCGGTATTGTCCAGGCGAAAAGCGCCACGGCGATAAACGCGGAAGACTGCAATCCGAAGCCCGCAGGTAAAATCCGCGCCGCGCCTATCCGGCGGGAAAAACGCGCCAGCGGCATTTGCAGAACGATCACCAGAACCGAGGCCAGCACGAACAGCGGCCCGAGGTCCTGCTCGCTGCCGCCCGAACGGCGCAGCTCCACCGGCAGCGCCAGATACAACTGGTTGTAGCTGAACAGATAAGCGCTGTAGGCAATAATAAAGGCCACAAAACGCGGCTGACGGAAGGTCTGCCACCACGGCACAATTTTCAGTTCAGCGGCGCGTTCCGGCGTGGCGGGCAGCGTGAAAAACAACACCACCAGCGCCATCAGAAACAGACCGGAGCCGGCCAGCGCCACCGGCTGAAAACCGTAACCGGACAGCAGCGATCCGAGCAATGGCCCCAGCACCGCACCCAGTTCCGCGCAGACCGCCGAGAGCGCGAACCATTCTGCCCGGCTGCGTTTTCCGGCTTTCTCGCTGTGCGTTCCTGCCTGTGCCAGCAGCGCTTCGATCGAAGGGGAAAACAGTGCGCCGCCGATGCCGGTCAGACAGGCGCCGAGAATCACCGGTGCCAGTGTGTCGGAAAGCCCGAGCAGCAGAAAACCGGTGATACGCACCACGCAGCCCAGCAGAATGATGACCCGTGCGCCGTAGCGGTCAGACAGTGCCCCGCCGAGCAAAAACATGCCCTGTTGCGAGAATGTCCGCAAACCCAGCACCAGCCCGATCGCCCAGCCGGAAAGCAATAAGTCGTCGCGCAGAAAAATCGCCAGGAACGGCACGACGGCATAAAAGCCAATGTTAAATACCAGATTGCTGGCGAGCAGCAGCGGTGGTTTTGGCGCAGAAGCGCGGGCAATGGAACGGGTCAGCATCCGGTTATCCGTTAACGGTCAAAGGTAAATGAGGAATGGCCTGCAGCAGTTGTCGGGTATGCGTATGGTCCGGGGCGCGCAAAATATCCTGTGTGGCGCGGTCTTCCACAATTTTGCCGCCGTGCATTACCAGCAACCGGGCGCATAGCCCGGCCACCATCGAGATATCGTGCGTGACCATCAGCAGGCCCATGCCATTTTGCTGCGTCACCTGTTGCAGCAGTTGTTTGATCTGCCCGCGCAGGGGAAGATCCAGCCCGCTCACCGGCTCGTCGGCCACCAGAAATTGCGGGCGGATCGCCAGCGCACGGGCAATCGCCAGCCGCTGCGCCTGCCCGCCGGAGAGTCCGGCTGCCGTACGCCCTATCAACGTTTCGTTCAGGCAGACCTGCGCCATCACGTCAGTCACGCGCAGACGGATATTGCCGCTAAACCCGAGGCGTTTCAGCGGTTCGGCAATAATCTGATAAACGGTCTGAGCCGGTGGCAGCGAACCGGCCGGATCCTGCGGAATGTACTGCACGCGCTGCCGGTATGCGCGCAGAGACCGTGCAGAGCCGGGGCGAATTTTAACACCGGCGCAATATACTTCACCGCTGTCGGGAGATTCAAGCGCCAGCAAGATTTTCAGCAGGGAGGATTTTCCGCAGCCGGACGCGCCGACCAGCCCGAGCGTTTCGTGGTGGCCGATACGCAGCGACAGATGCTCAAAAAGCGCAGCGTGCTGCCTGCGCCAGCCGGAACGCGGCAGGGCGAAATGGCGGCTGACGTTATGCAGATGCAGAAACGGTTCGGTGAACAGATGCAGTGAAGATTCCATCAGACGGCAACCCCGCGCAGCGACGCGGCATTCTGATGCAGCGCGGCGGCCTGTCTTGCAGCGTGAACCAGTTTTCTGGAATAAGGATGTTGCGGATGACGGAGTAACTGCGCCATACCGGCAGATTCCACCAGCACGCCGTTTTCCATTACCAGTGCGCGCTCGCATAGCTGCGCGGCGACGGCAATATCATGGGTGATAAACAGCAGCGCCCGGGGTGATTGCGGGCGGGTGCAGGCGTTATGCATGACCTGTAAAACCTGTTGCTGGGTCAGCACGTCGAGCGCGGTGGTCGGTTCATCCGCCACCAGCAGCGAAGAAGAGGATTGCATCGCCAGCGCCAGGCACAAACGCTGGCGCTGACCGCCGGAAAGCTCCGCCGGATAACGGGTGGAAAATTGTGCAATATCGCCCAGCCCGACGGCATCCAGCATCGTGCAGATTTCGTCTTCGCGGGCGGCGGGCAGGGCGAGACGTAGCTGTTTTCCGAGCGTCATCAGCGGGTTCAGTGCGGTGGAAGAATCCTGAAAAACCGTGGCGACGCGGCTGGCAGCACAACGTGAAACCGGATGTATGCCGCGCACTTCGACGCTATTCACCCGAATGCTGCCGCCGTGTATCGCGCCCGCAGGCGGCGTGCCGGTGATGGCTTTGGCAGTCAGTGATTTACCGGAGCCGGAAGCACCAAGCAGACAAACCCGTTCGCCCGCACTGACGCTGAAACTCAGTCCGCTGACGCGTTCTTCACCTGCGAGCCGCACTGTCAGCCCTTCCACTGCGAGAACCGGTTCAGTATTTTGCGTCCTGTTGTATGTCATTCCCTAAACCTGTTCATCGCTGCGACTGTTTTGATATGTGATAACATAACAAAATGTGTCAATTTAATGCAAAAGGTTTTGTGATTTTCTCTGTGCTATTTGCCGGTGCAACTGTGTGCAGCACCCTTTCAGGCAGCGAAATGATGAGTTCGCCGCTGTCGTAGCCGGGACATGATGAAGCAAAGCTGGCAGGAACAATCAGATGACGCGAGATGAATTAACATCTCTCATCATCCTCATGTGACGACATTGAATATCTATTTGATCTGCGAGAAGTGCGGGGAACGCCAGTGCAATTTAGGGGTTAAAAAGCATTGTGGCTGTGCGATGGGGTGTTCATTCATCAGATCACTGATCATGCTGAAGCAGTGCATGGCCAGCTCCCCGCAGTCCTGAGCGACGGTATCAATTTTCACGGACAGCGAGTCGTAAAGATAGTGATCGTCAAAACTGCAAAGATGGATATCACTCTCAAGCAATTGATGCTGACTCATATAGCGCAGAACCCCTTCCATCAAACCGCAGGAGGCCACGAAAAGCGCTTTGGGTGGACGCCCAAGCCGGGCACACAGCTGCGCAAACATTTCGTAGCCGGAGCTCGGGTGGTAGTTGCCGTACACAATCCAGTCGGGGTCGAGACTGACACCTGCCCGCTGCAGGCCAAGCTGATAGCCTGCGAGGCGATCGCGGGTCGGAGAAATTCGCGGCTGGCCGCCGATAAAATAAAACTCGTCCCGCTGAATTTTCGCTATCCGCGAAACCAGTTCTGCTGAAGATTCGATGGCTTCACAGACAACAATAGGGAGCTGCGTGTCCTGCATATGACGGTCAAACAAAACGACGGGGACTTGCTGGCTGATTTTTACGTATTCCGCATCGCTGAGCATGCTGGACGCCACAATCAGGCCATCGACCTGACGCTGGATGAGATTATTGACCACCATGGTTTCCTGGCTGGTATTTTCATCCGTACAGGCAATCAGCAGCTGCATGCCGTTCTCACGACACAGTGTTTCAAGTTCGTTAGAACAGGCAGCAAAACCGTAGTTGGTCATTTCCGGCACCACCAGCCCCAGGGTGAAACTGCGGCTGACATTCAGCGAGCGGGCGTGAATGCTCGGCTGATAATGATGTTCAGCCGCCACGGCGAGCACCCGATCCCGGGTAGGATCGGAGATACGAAACTTCTTGCTGTGCCCGTTGAGTACCTGGCTGGCAGTCGATTTCGATACGCCAGCCAGTTCGGCTATGCCACTGATAGTGATGCGTTTGGTCTTTTTCACTGCGCCATATTCTGTTGTCCGGAAAGACATTTATTCTATCACGCATTCCGCCAACGACCAGTGGCGCAGCGTAATCTGATGAGAACCCTGCAAGTTCAATTGTGCTGGTAAAACAGGGAAATAGCGTGTGGACATCACCGCTTCTCCGTCATTAATGAAAATTTCAAGGCTCGATGCATCGCTTAACACCGTCAGCTTACGTAACTGACCCTGCCAGACACGATGTTCAGGCTCACCCGTACGCCGGTTTTTACGGCTTAAACGCAGCCATTCTCCGTCGAAGCTGAGGGTCATATCACCACCAAAATCGGCGATGAAGGGGTGCTCAGTGACAATCTCTGTCTCGGCGTGGGTGATGTCCAGAGGCAGGCAATAGTCCGCAATCCCTTGCCATGTCTGCTCGTCACGACGAAGTTGTTGCAGTTCACGGGCCGGTTTCTGGATGATTTTTCCCGCGACCAGTGTCAGTTCGCGCGGGCAGGTCAGGGTATGCAGCCAGCCGTTTTGTATCGTTGGCTGGAAAAATTCATCGCCGTCCGGGATCCCCATCCACCCAATCAGCAGGCGTCGCCCGTCATCCGTTTGCGTGGTTTGCGGTGCATAAAATTCGAACCCCAGATCCAGCTCAGCGAAATCGCCGTGCGTAAACGTGGCATTGGCGTAATCCAGTTGTCCGACAAAATAACCCGACTGGAAGGTATTCAGATAACGGTCAGATTCCGCCGCTAAACCTTGCGGGCAGCAAATCAGAATGTCGTTTTCGGCCAGCCGGAATAAGTCCGGGCACTCCCACATGTAACCGAACTCACCCAGCCCGTGTAAACCTGAACCGGCAATTTCGCCGAGCAGATCCCACGCGGATAAATCGTCAGATCGCAGCAATAACACTTTACCCTGAAGGCTGAGATCCTGAGCGCCCAGCACCATGTACCAGTGTTTGTCATGCCACCAGACTTTCGGATCCCGGACATGTCCGGTATAGCCTTGCGGCAGGTTGAATACCGGCCCGGTTTTATCAAACTCACCCTCAGCATTTTCGCGCGCCAGACACTGAAACGCCGTGCGGCTGCCATCGGGATATTTCACGTTGCCGGTGTAAATCAGCGTCAGTTGGCCGTTGTCTGTTACGGCTGAGCCGGAATAACAGCCGTGGGTTTCGTATTCTTCTGACGGCGCCAGCGCCAGTGGTTCATGCTGCCAGTGAAGTAAATCTGCTGAACTCCAGTGCCCCCAGAACTTGGCACCGTGCGCGCAGGCCAGCGGGTTCCATTGATAGAACAAATGGAATCGACCGTTATGCTGGATAAAGCCATTAGGGTCATTGAGCAGCCCGACCGGCGGCGCGAGATGCCAGCCGGGTCGATAAGGATCTGCCGCCGCTCTGACCTGACCGGCCACCACACTGCGCAGCGCTTTTTTCAGCAAACTGACTTCTGTCATTTTTCACTCTCCGTGTTGTATTTCAGCAGCAATGACAACAGGAATGCGCTGCCGAAGGCAATCACCAGACCAATCAGGTAGCTGAGAATCGAACTGGACTGGACGATGGCCAGCCCCGGAATACCGGTCAGGCCAACCGCCGTCATATTGACGTGCATCGCAACCACCCAGGCGCCGCCAAGCGCACCGCCGACCAGAGCGGCGAGAAACGGTTTCATGAAGCGCAGGTTGATACCAAAAATTGCCGCTTCCGTTATGCCCAACATCGCGGAGAATGCTGAAGGCACGGCAATGGCTTTAATTTTCGCATCACGCGTTTTGAAATAGACCGCAAGACAGGCTCCTCCCTGTGCAACATTCGCCATCGACCAGATAGGCAGCAGGAAATTCACCCCGATATTCGGATTCCCCAGCAAACCGGCCTCAATCGCATGGAAGCTGTGGTGAATACCGGTGATCACGATAACCGAATACAATCCGCCAAACACCAGACCTGCCACCCAACCGGCATGGGTAATTAACGTGCTGAGAATAAAGGAGATACCGTCCCCGAGCGCACGACCCGCAGGGCCGATGATCAGGAAAGCGATAAAACCGGAAATGATGACCGTCAGGAAAGGCGTCAGGATCAGATCCAGTGCATCAGGGATCACTTTGCGCAGGCGTTTTTCGATGAAGCTCATAAACCAGACCGCCAGCAAAACCGGGAATACCGTGCCCTGATAACCGATCATCGCAATTTCGATACCAAAGAAATTCATGGTATGGAAACCACTGGCAACGCCCCAGGCGTTAGTCAGTGCCGGGTGAGTCAGAATGCCGCCCAGTGTTGCACCCAGGAACGGATTACCGCCAAATTCGCGCGCGGCAGTGAAACCAATCAGGATCGGCAGAATGATAAATGCCGCCGAGCTGAACATATCGAGCATGATAAAAATCGCGCTCTCAGGGTTGGCCCAGCCGTAGGTTTTCACCATGCCGAGCAGCCCCATCAGCAGGCCGGATGCGACAATCGCCGGAATAATCGGCACAAAGATATTCGACAGCACGCGCGCGAGTCGCTGGAAGGGATTGAGTTTTCGCGCCGCAATATCGGCGGCTTCGGATTTGCTCGATTCGCTGATACCGGCCACTTTAATAAACTCGGCGTACACCTTGTTCACCAGTCCCGTACCAAAAATGATCTGAATCTGTCCGGCGTTGCTGAAACAGCCTTTTACGCCTTCCACTTTTTCGATAGCACTTTTGTTGATCAGACTGTCGTCTGCCAGCACCAGGCGCAGACGTGTGGCGCAGTGTGCCGCGCTGGCAATATTGTCCTTCCCACCCAACAGCGGAAGCAGCTCAGTCGCGATTGCATTGATGTTCATAGAATCCCTTAATTTGTCATTACCGTTAACACCCGGTCAGACCGGGTGCTTTTTTTTTAAATCAAACCCTGCCGTTTAGAACCAGGTTTCCATCTGGATGCCGAAATTCCACTGTCCGCCCGCTGTAAAGCCATCAGTACCAAATGAATCACTGGAGGAATAACTGTCGAGTTCTTTGCTCCAGTCCATGTAGGTGGCAAAGAAGCGGATTTCAGGGCGGCTCAGCATGTTGCTGATATCGCCCACTTTGAAGGTCGGTGCGAAGGTCAGTTTGTAGAAACCGCCTTTCACTTTGTTGTAATCGCTGTAACCCTGCGGATTGAGATCCATATACTGATAGCTGCCTTCATACGCCAGCTCGAAGTTCTCGGTAATTTGCTGAATCAGCCGGGTGTTGAAGGTCAGCCATTTATAGTCATCGCCGGAGACATAACGGTCTTTGCTCTGCTGAGCCAGAACAGCCGGAGCAATACTCCAGTTTTTGCTGATCGGTGTGATGCCGTAGGTTGCCAGACGCAGTGTACTGGCATCGTCAGTCAGATGTCCGTCAGAGCCCAGTGCTTTCACCTCCGCCCCCAGTCCGTGACCGTAAAGCAGCGCGGTTTTGGATGACCCTTCACGCAGACCATAGAAACTGTCGCCGTGGTACGCCAGCATGGTATGGAAGCCGGTATCCGCCGCATTAGTGATCCCATTTGTGCCGCTATTTTCGCGATCCTGATTGTTTTTGGCACGCAACCCGCTCAGCATCCACTGGAAAGGCCCGGCATAGTTGTTGGCTGTGACAATGTAATTTTCGATGCGGGTATCATCGTTGTTATCGTCTTCAAGATCGTCAAAGTTTCTTCCGTAAAGCGAGAAGTTACTTTTCAGGTTATCTCCCCATTTGACGTCATAGATCCCGCCGCCGGTCCCCGCCAGGAAGATGATGTCGGAATCGAGCCAGTGAATGTCGAAATTATCGCGGTCAAAGCGTTTACCCGCCCACAGCGTGGAATCTTTCCACGGACCGGTGAACGTCGGCAGCGAGCCGAGTTCAACAAAGGCCTGACGGATATTTAAATCGCTGGTCGCGCCGGTCCAGTCGTTGTAGCTGCGCTGACCGTCAGCCAGCATGACTTTGTAGCGGGAAGTCGCGCCGCTGGCCATTGTCTGGTTATGCTCCAGATTCAGCTCGACGTAGGTGTTGTTTTCATTGCCAAGACGCCCGACTGCACCGCCTGTTTGTCCGGCAGGCGTCACGTACGGGCCGCTTTCCGTGGAGGTCGCCGAGTCATTCATGATCACGCCGGAACGGGCATATCCCGTGAATTTAAACCCGCTGTTATCACTGCTGTTTTTATTGTTATCAGCGGCTAACGTTTCAGTGCGTTTAGCCACATCGGCAGTTTGCTGCTGGGTGATTTCAGCCGTCTTCGCCACCTGACGGGTTTGCTGTTCGTTGCTGGCGGTGCGAGTTTCGAGTTGCTTAACCTGCTGTTCTGCCTGCGTAGCACGGGCTTCGGCCTTAGCGGCGCGGCTTTCGGCGAGTTGTAGTCGTTTTTCCATCGCCGCAAAGCGCGCTTCAATCGCACTGGCGGAGATATCGGCACCCTGGGCCGCAGAAGAAAGAATAAGTCCAATAGCAACAGCAAGATAGCGAGGTTTCATCATCATTTTTATCCCTTCAGAGGAAGTTTAATTATTATGGGAAAACCATTTTGCTAAATTGCTAAACTGGTTTTCCTGAGCACAATAAACGCCCGTTATGTATTTACGCAACGAAGTTCGGCAGCCTTGTGCTGGATTTGTGATCTTGCTGGCAATTCCATCTCTCGTCCTGAAAATTCATTTGCTCTTGATTAGCTAAACCGGTTCTTCTATTTTATCGACAGACGATTTATCAGGATTTAAAAAAGGAATGAAGATGAATAACCGGATTTGGGTTTTGGGTGACGCCGTGGTGGATCTGATCGCTGAAGAGGATGACCGCTTATTAAAATGCCCGGGCGGGGCACCGGCGAATGTTGCCGTCGGGATCCGCCGCCTCGGGGGAGACAGCGCATTTATCGGACGCGTGGGCGATGACCCTTTCGGGAAGTTCCTGATGAAAACCCTCGCGGATGAGGGGGTGAATATTGACTGTATGTACCTTGACCCTCATCACCGTACCTCCACAGTGGTGGTGGAAAACGATGCTGACGGCGAACGCTCTTTCACGTTTATGGTGCGTCCGGGCGCGGATTTATTCCTCCAGGCCACCGATATTCCGGCTTTCCATCCCGGGGATTTTTTACATTTATGCTCAATCGCGTTATCTGCGGAACCTTCACGTTCCTCCGCCTTTCTGGCAATGGCGAAGATGAAAGCGGCAGGCGGTTATGTCTGTTTTGATCCCAATATCCGGCATGACTTGTGGTCTGATGAGGGACAACTGCGTGAAAATCTTGCCCGCGCCTTGTCGCTGGCTGATGTGATTAAAGTCTCAGAGGATGAGCTGGAATTTCTGACGGGCGAAGCGTTGCTGTCGGAGGGGATGCTGCGTCTGTGTGACCGCTATAATCCCGAGCTGCTGCTGGTCACGCAGGGAAAACTGGGGGTTTCGGTTTACCGGAAAAATAATGCCAGTCTGAAGCACTATCCGGCCCCCGAAGTGAAAGCGGTGGATACCACCGGCGCCGGAGATGCTTTTGTCGCCGGATTACTGGCCGGGCTGGCGCAACACTGGCCGCTGACCTCGGAGAGTGTCTGGCAACAGATCATTCATCAGGCACTGGCATGCGGTGCTCTTGCCACCACCGCCAGAGGCGCAATGACCGCATTACCCGACAGCGTTACCTTAAAAGCGTTCTCTTCTCAGGGGTAATCGCGCCCGACGATGTTGCCCGGACCGCAACTGTTCACCCGACGAAAATAATGTAAGTAATCTGTAATCCAACGTCATGTTTTACGAAAATCAAATGTTTGCCGCTGAACCTCCTATATATCCCACAGTCTGTTAGCGAGGTTATTTCTTCTGATAGCAAAATATTTTGTTAACAGGAATTTTTGTTAGTTGAAAAACGGCGAGCACGGATCACATGACAATGAAAAAATTACTCTTAGCGTCGCTGCTGTTCAGCAGTGCCCCGGTTTTTGCTGCCGGCGGGTTTGTCGTAAAAGACATTCACGTCGAAGGATTGCAGCGGGTCACCGTCGGCGCAGCCTTGCTGAGCATCCCCGTGCGCGTGGGCGATACGGTATCCGATGACGATATCAGCCAGACGATCCGTGCCTTGTTTGCGACCGGCAATTTTGACGATGTGAAGGTGCTTGAAGATGGCAACACGCTGATTGTTCAGGTGAAAGAGCGGCCAACGATTGCCAGCATTACGTTCTCGGGCAACAAAGCCATAAAGGACGAGATGTTGCAGCAGAACCTGGAAGCCTCAGGGATCCGCGTCGGGGACGCGCTGGATCGCACCACCATTTCGTCGATTGAAAAGGGACTGGAAGATTTTTATTACAGCGTCGGCAAATACAGCGCGAGTGTAAAAGCGGTGGTGACGCCGTTGCCGCGTAACCGCGTGGACGTGAAACTGGTCTTTACCGAAGGTGTGTCGGCAAAAATTCAACAAATCAATATTGTGGGCAATAAAGCTTTTACCAGTGACGATTTAATCGCCCATTTCCAGCTACGCGATGAGGTGCCGTGGTGGAATGTGATTGGCGATAAAAAATATGAAAAACAAAAACTGTCAGGTGATTTAGAAACACTTCGCAGTTTTTATCTCGACCGCGGTTATGCCCGTTTTAATATTGATTCCACCCAGGTCAGTTTAACGCCGGATAAGAAAGGGATTTATATTACCGTCAATATTACTGAGGGTGCGCAATATACCGTGTCCGGCGTGGTAGTGACCGGCGACATGGCCGGACATTCTTCCGAAGTTGAATCGCTCGCCACCATTCCTGCCGGTGAATTGTATAACGGCGCGAAAGTCACCAAAGTGGAAGGTGACATCAAAAATCTGCTGGGCCGCTACGGCTATGCCTATCCGCATGTCACGACGCAAAGCGACATTAATGAAACGGATAAAACCGTGAAACTGCATATCAGCGTGGATACCGGCAACCGTTATTCGGTGCGCCGCATTCGTTTTGAAGGCAATGACACCTCGAAAGATGAAGTGCTGCGGCGCGAAATGCGCCAGATGGAGGGCGCGTGGCTGGGCAATGATCTGGTGCAGAAGGGCAAAGATCGCCTCAACCGTACCGGCTATTTCGAGTCGGTTGATGTGGATACCCAGCCGGTGCCCGGTTCAGCGGATCAGGTTGATGTGGTGTATAAAGTTAAAGAGCGTAACACCGGCACATTCAACGTGGGCCTGGGTTATGGCACCGACAGCGGCATCAGTTATCAGTTGGGCGTAACGCAGGACAACTGGCTGGGCAGCGGTAATACGGTCAGTTTCAGCGGCACGCGCAACTCCTATCAGACCTATGTCGAAGTCTCGGCCACCAACCCGTATTACACCGTTGATGGCATCAGCCTTGGCGGCAAAGTGTTCTACAACCATTACGACGCGGAAGATAACGATCTGGCGGCGTATAATCTGCAAAGTTACGGCACAGGCGTGAATCTTGGCCTGCCGGTCAGCGAAAACAATACGCTGAATCTGGGGCTGGATTATGTTCACAGTACGCTGAGTGATATGGAACCGCAGGTCGCGGTCTGGCGCTATCTCAATGCCAGCGGCGTACAGCCGGGGCTGGTAACGACGTCCACCAACAGCGATGCTCAACTGAGCACCAATGACTTCTTCGCCAGTGTCGGCTGGGCGTATAACGATCTTAACCGTGGCTTCTTCCCGTCATCCGGCACGCGCGCCAGCCTGGCGGCAAAAGTGACCACGCCTGGCTCGGACGATAGCTATTACAAAATCACCTTTGATGCCAACCATTACATTCCGCTGAGCGACAAATCGGACTGGGTATTGATGGGCCGCGCCAAAGCCGGTTACGCGGCAGGCATTGGCAGCAACGAAGTCCCGTTCTACGACAACTTCTACGCAGGTGGCTCCAGCTCGGTTCGCGGTTTCTCCTCCAACACCATCGGGCCGAAAGCGGCGTATTACAAATGCAGCAGCGCGGACAGCTCGTATTCCACCTGTCCGGTGACCAAATCGACTGATGCGGTGGGCGGTAATGCGATGGCGATTGCCAGCGCGGAACTGTATGTGCCGACGCCGTTCATCAGCGAGAAATACGCCAGTTCAGTGCGTACCTCATTATTTGTCGACTCCGGTACGGTGTGGGATACGAGATGGGAAAATACCTCAGCGACCGAAGCCGCGGGTATTCCGGATTACAGCGACCCGACACATATTCGTGTTTCCAGTGGTATTGCGCTGCAATGGCAATCCCCGCTCGGCCCGCTGGTGTTCTCTTATGCGCAGCCGCTGGTGAAATATGAAGGGGACAGTGCGGAGCAATTCCAGTTTAATATCGGTAAGACGTGGTAATAATAACGCTGTCTTACAAAGTTATTACTTTTTACAGACGCAATGAGAATAGAAAATAAATCTGATTCAATTATAATGCCGGCATGATGTTTATTGAGCAACCCTTAGGGTAAAACATCATGCCATTATAATATTGTTGGAGTTCTTCCTTTTAAGGGCTGCCCCTGTGCGGCCCTTCTTTTTATTCGTTTATCACAGCAGAAATAAGCGATTATTCTGCTTTGTGGTAATTCCCTTGCGCATCGGCACTTTCAAAAATCATTGAAACGGAATTGACACAATGGCGCAGATTCTTCTCAGTTAAATATTCCCCCTCAAAAACATGCCCCAGATGTGCCTTGCAGTTGGCACACACAATTTCTGTTCTGCGGCCATCGGCATCCGGCACACGTTCAACCGCACCCGGAATTTCATCGTCAAAAGCGGGCCAGCCGCAATGGGATTCGAATTTGTGTTCTGATGAATACAGCGGCGCAGAACATCTTTTACAGACGTAACGGCCCGGTGAAAAGTGGTCGTTATACTCACCGGTATTCGGGCGCTCTGTCCCTTTGTTTTCGATGACAAAACGTTCAAAATCATTCAGTTCTCTGTTCATTATCATTGCTCCTGGCAGGTGACATTGCAGCCTTATAGTGTAGCGCTATATTGGGGCGACATATCAAGCTGCAAGTGCCCTCCTGCCATAGTGTGCTATTTCACGCCGCCGCCCAGCGTCTGCCACAGGGTGATACGGTTTTCAAAATCAGTCTGTTGCAGGGCAATCAGGTCGGTCTGCGCCGACCACAGTGAACGCTGATCGGTAAGCACCGTCAGATAATCGCCCGCACCGGTTTCATAACTGCGGCGCGCCAAATCGTAACTGCGCTGTGCGGCCGCAACATATTGCTGCTGGGCATCCATCTGTTCACTGAGCGTGGCACGGCGGGCGAGGGCGTCCGCCACATCTTTAAAGGCGCTCTGGATGGCTTTTTCATACGCGGCAATCAGCCCCTTTTTCTCCGCTTCAGCGTAGCGCAACTGCGCGGTATTACTGCCGCCGGTAAACAGAGGCAGGCTCAGGCTGGGCGCGAACGACCACACATTGCTGCCGTGGCTGAACAGGTTCGACAGCGAACTGCTGCCGACGCCTGCGCTGGCAGTCAGCGAGAGCGTCGGGAAGAAATTCGCCCGCGCTGCGCCGATATCCGCATTGGCACTTTTCAGATTATGTTCCGCTTCCAGCACGTCCGGGCGGCGCAGTAATACCGACGACGAAATCCCGGCGGGCACCAGTTTGATGGCCTGCGGTGCCAGGCTTTCCAGCGTACCCGGCAACAGATTTTGCGCCACGGTGTCGCCCGCCAGCAGATTCAGGGCGTTGATGTCCTGCGCGACCAGCGTCTGGTAGCTGGCGACACTGGCGCGTGCCTGCTGATAAATCGCCATCGAAGAGCTGACGTCCGGCCCCGAGGCGACGCCTTCCTGTTGCCGCCGTTGCGTAATGCTCAGCGAATCCGCCGCGCTTTTCAGGGTATCCTGCGCCAGTTTCAGATTGCTGTTGTCCGCCGCCAGTGTGATCCACGCGGTGCTGGTTTCTGAAATCAGCGTCAGACGGGTGTTCTGCGCGGTCGATTCACTCGCCAGCCAGGTTTCTTTTGCCGCTGTGCTCAGGCTGCGGTTACGGCCAAACAGGTCGATTTCAAAACTGCTGACCGCACCGTCGGCGGTGGCGCTGCTGCTGACGCCTGCATCCTGCGTCCGGCTGCGGGTTTGTGAAAGCTCAGCATCCAGCGTCGGGAACAGGCTGGCGCGTTGCTCGCCATACAGCGCTTTGGCGGCTTCAATATCAGCAATCGCTTCCTGCAAATCGCGGTTGCTGGTCAGCGCTTTGGCCACCACGGCATTCAGGCGCGCATCGGCCATGATGCCCTGCCAGTCGCTCAGCACCGTGGTGGCCGCTGGCTGTGCGCCCTGCGCAGGCCAGACTGCAGGCACCGGCGCGGCAGGGCGCTGATAATCGGGATCCAGCGAGATACAGCCTGCCAGCAACATGGCCAGCGAAATAATACTCAGACGAAAAATCATGCTGACTCCTGCGCGTCTTTGTGACCGGTGAAGACTTTTTTCACCAGCACGAAGAACAGCGGAACAAAGAAAATAGCCAGTAAGGTGGCGGTCACGGTGCCGCCAATAATGCCGGTACCGATGGCGATGCGGCTGTTAGCCCCTGCGCCGGTCGCGACTGCCAGCGGCATCACCCCGGCGATAAAGGCCAGCGACGTCATCAGGATCGGGCGTAAACGGGTGCGGGCAGCGGAGAGCGCGGCAGCGGTCAGGGTGTTGCCTTGTTTGAGTGCTGCTTCGGCAAACTCAACTATCAGGATGGCGTTTTTCGACGACAGGCCGATGGTAGTCAGCAGCGCCACCTGGAAGTAAACGTCGTTATTCAGGCCACGCAGTTCGGCGGCAAGGGATGCGCCAAGCAGACCGAGCGGGATCACCAGGATCACGGAGAACGGCACGGACCAGCTTTCGTACAGTGCGGCGAGACACAGGAATACCACCAGAATCGAGATGGCATACAGGCTGAGCGCCTGACCGCTGGCGAGCTTTTCCTGCAGAGAGAGTCCGCTCCATGCCCAGGTTGAACCGGCGGGTAATTTATCCGCCAGCGCTTCCATTTTTGCCATCGCCGCGCCGGAACTGTAGCCGTCGGTGTTCTCGCCCTGGATCTCATAGGAAGTTGATCCGTTATAGCGCGCCAGACTTTCCGGGCCATAGGTCCAGTGGGTGGTGGCGAACGCGGAGAACGGCGTCATGCTGGTACCGTCGCTGCTGCGCACAAACCATTTATTCAGATCCGCCGGTTTGGAACGAAACTCGCTGTCGCCCTGGATATACACTTCCTTGACGCGGCCACGGTCAATGAAATCATTGACGTAAGTGCCGCCCCACGCGCTGCTTAGCGTGGCAGTGACATCGCTGAGCGTCAGCCCGAGCGCCACGGCTTTGTTGTTGTCGATATCCACCTGCAACTGTGGCATTTGTGGCAAATCATTGGCGCGAACCGATTGCAGTTCCGGACTTTTGGCGGCCAGTGCCAGCAGTTCGGTGCGCAGTTTGAGTAAGTCCGCGCGGCTGGTGCCGCCGGTAGCCATCAGCTCAAAGGTGAAACCGTTGCTTTGCCCGAGCCCGTCCACGGAAGGCGGCGTCATGGCGATGACTTTTGCGTCGCGGATCACCGCCAGATCCCGCATCGCGCGACCGGCTACCGCCTGCGCGGTGTTTACGGCACCCGGACGTTCATCCCAGTTCTTCAGTGACACAAACGCCATCCCGGCATTCTGACCGCTGCCGCTGAAGTTAAAGCCGGTGATGGTGAATATGACGTTGGTATTGGCTTTCTCTTTGCCGAGGAACCACTCTGTAACACGGGAATTGACGGCTTCGGTACGGTTCGCTGTCGCCCCGGCGGGCAGGGTGTATTGCACCATGACTTCGCCCTGATCTTCCGACGGCAGGAAGCTGGTCGGCAGTTGCCACATCAGCACGCCCATCAGTGCGGCCATGGCGCCGTAAATCAGCGCCATCACCACCGGACGGCGCTGCACATGCGTCACGCCATTTTCGTAGCGTTGTTCAGTACGCGAATACAAACGGTTGAAGCCACCGAAGAAACCACGGGTAGCCTGTGGTTTATGGCGCAGAAACGCGCCGCACAGCGCCGGTGTCAGGGTCAGCGCCACCACCACGGAAAGTATCATGGCGGAAATAATGGTGACGGAGAACTGGCGGTAAATCACCCCGGTTGAGCCGCCGAAAAACGCCATCGGCAGGAACACGGCAGAGAGCACCAGCGCAATCGCCACCAGTGCGCCGGAGATTTCTCCCATCGACTTCTCGGTGGCCTCGCGGGCGGGAAGCCCTTCATCACGCATGATGCGCTCAACGTTTTCCACCACCACGATAGCGTCATCCACCAGCAGGCCGATGGCCAGCACCATCGCGAACAGCGTCAGGGTGTTAATGGAATAGCCGAACAGCGCCAGTACGCCAAACGTGCCGAGCAGTACCACCGGCACCGCCAGCGCGGGGATCAGCGTGGCGCGCAGATTCTGCATAAACAGATACATCACCACGATGACCAGCACGATGGCTTCGATCAGCGTTTTAATGACGTCTTCCACCGACACTTTAATAAATTCGGTGCTGTCTTTCGGATAGGCGACGTCATAACCTTTCGGCATGCTGCGCTGGTATTCGCTGATGGTGTTTTTCACCAGCGTGGCGGTATCGAGCGCGTTGGCGCCCGGCGATAACATCACCGCCATACCCGCCGCCGGATGACCGTTCAGCTGTGAAGACGCGGTGTAATCTTCGCTGCCCATTTCGACGCGGGCGATATCACTGATGCGCACCACCGCGCCGCCGGTATTGCCTTTAACAATGATGTTACGGAACTGCTCCGGCGTTTGCAGACGTGATTGCGCACGCACCGTGGCGGTCAGTTGTTGTGAAGCGGAAGACGGCAGACCGCCAATTTTACCGGCGGAGATTTGCACGTTTTGCGCTTCGATGGCCGTTTCCACATCTGACGGCATCAGGTCATACGCCGCCAGTTTGGTGGGATCCAGCCAGATGCGCATGGCATATTCCGCACCAAACACCTGCAAGCTGCCGACGCCGCTGACGCGCGCCAGCGGATCCTGCATATTACTGACCAGCCAGTCGGCGATATCCGAGCTGCTGGTTTTGTCGGTTTTATCGTACACCGCCATGATCAGCAGGAAACTGGACTGCGACTTGGTGACCGTCACCCCGGCTTCCTGTACTTCCGTCGGCAGGCGTGATTCCGCCTGCTGGACTTTGTTCTGCACCTGCACCTGCGCGGTATCGGCATTGGTGCCCTGTTTGAAGGTGACGGTGATATCCACCGACCCGTCGGAACTGCTGCTGGAGCTGAAATACAGCAGATTATCCAGGCCGGTCAGTTGTTGTTCGATGACCTGCGTGACGCTGTTCTCCAGCGTTTCGGCGTTAGCCCCGGAATAGGTGGCTTTGATTTTCACTGAGGGAGGCGCGACGTCCGGATACTGCGCGACCGGCAGCGTGCGGATCGCCATAATCCCGGCCATCATGATCAAAATCGCAATCACCCAGGCAAAAACCGGGCGACGCACAAAGAAGCGGGAGAACATCAGGCGGCTCCTTCTGTGCTTTTCGCAGCGGCGGCGTTATTCACTTCAACCGGTTTCACCGTATCGCCCACCGTGACTTTGTCACTGCCTTCCACCAGCACGCGATCGCCCGCCTGCAAACCTTTGACAATCAGCCAGTGGGTTCCGGTAGCCTCGCCGGTTTCGATATGACGTTGTTCGACTTTGTTGTCGGCGGTAACCACCAGCGCGGTGGCATCGCCTTTGGCATCCCGTGTCACACCTTGTTGCGGCGCGAGCACGGCATTTTCGACGACGCCTTCATCCACGTCAGCGCGGATAAACATCCCCGGCAGTAAAACGTGTTGCGGATTCGGGAACACGGCGCGCAGCGTGACCGAACCGGTGGCTTCATCGACCGCCACTTCGGTCAGTTCCAGACGACCTTTTTCGGGGTAGGTTGAACCGTCTTCAAGGGTGAGCGTGACACTTAAAGCATCGCTGTTCGCTGCCAGCGCGCGTTTACGCAGACTGAGCAAATCGGCGCTGGAACGGGTGAGATCCACGTACATTGAATCGAGATTTCGCACCGTCGCCAGCGCGGTGTCCTGCGCGGCAGAGACCAGTGCGCCCGGCGTAACGGAGGAAATGCCGATACGACCGGCAATCGGCGACGTGACCCGCGTCCAGTCGAGATTGATTTTGGCCGACTCCAGCGATGCGGCTTTTTCATCAACGCTGGCGCGGTCTTCTGCACAGGCCGATTGCGCATCTTCCGCATCCTGCTGCGACACGCCTTGCTCTTTCACCAGTACGGCATAACGGCGGGCTTTCTGGCAATCCGAGAGCACCAGCGCTTTGGCGCTTTTCAGTGCAGCGGCAGCCTGATCGTACGTCGCTTTATACGACGACGGATCAATCTGATACAGCGCCTGACCGGCTTTAACCCAGTCGCCTTCGGTGAATAAACGTTTTTGAATAATACCGCCGACCTGAGGCCGCACATCTGCCGTCAGTGTGGCGGTGGTCCGGCCGGTTAATTCGCTGACCAGATTGAACGATTGTGCTTTTAGCGTGACGACGCCCACTTCAGCGGGCGCGGCAGTGGGCTGAGCCGGTGGTGAATTATCGCAACCACTCAGCGCGATAAGTATCAATAAGCAGGAGAATCTTAAAGGCATTTTGGTGTCCGTAAATAATAAATAATATAATTAAAGGCAAAGGAGTCCCGGCTGTTTTATCGAAATAAAACAGTCAGGATCCCGTTAAAATTATTTAAAGATGTGCCGTTGTTTATAAATCAGGAATCATAAATCATGAATTTTCTTCGTGACCTCATTAATGTATTTAACCATCTGCTGATATATTTCCGGCGTGACCTCACCGTTATAGGCTTTCGTCCGTACGGTGATTTTTAAATTCTCAATGGCGTAAATTATTTCAGGTGCGGGCGGCGGGTTATTTTCAATCACGCGTTTTTTCATTTTTTCTTCTATGGCGCGGATTTCGTTTCTTCTTGCCGCCAGATATTCAGAACCGGCCGGTGTCATGGAAAACTGTTTTTTCCCGCCTTCTATTTCTGCGGCGGTGGCAAAGCCGTTGTCAACAATATGCGCCAGGATCGGGTAAATCACGCCGGGGCTGGGGATGTACACCCCCATAGAATAGCCTTCGATGGTTTTGATAATTTCGTAGCCATGCACCGGGTTTATCTGGATCAGATGCAACACAAACAGCGCCAGTTCCTGACGGGTGAACAGTTTGCTTTTACGCCGTACAGCAGGTTCGGTTTCGCTCATGATTTTTCTCCTTCGCTGATTGCCGACGACCTCAAGATATATCTTACAAGTTTGCAGGGCAAGACAGTGACGGAGCGGGAAACTAACGTAAGGATAGTGTTAATGCGTTGTTTTATAATGACTAAATCATGATGGTGCTCTCAGGTTCGCCCCTGTTGCTGACACTTCTTAACAGTTCAGAACAGGGGTAACTGATTGATCTTGAGATAAACGGCGGAAAGATGCCGTAAACCTATTTTTGCCGTGTAAGCATTGCGAAAAAGTCCGGTTTTCAGCGGCAGTGGCGGCTTTTTATGGCATCTGAAACATCGGCGGCCAGTGCCGCAATCAGTTTCTGTTGCGCGGTGATAAGTTCCGGCACGCCACCCGTCACGGCAATCTGATGCTGTGAGCGACAGGTCAGCATTTTTGCATCTGCGCCAAAACGCAGTTGCCAGCGGGCTGTCAGGCTGGCGTGACGTTGCGGCCAGGCATCCAGTTGCTGCACGGTTACGCGCAGGGTGATAACCGGTTTATCGGGCGGCGGTGTCAATTCGCGGATGTCTGTTGTATTCAGCGAGCGTTCAAGCTGCGCCGACAGCGCACTGCGTATTTCCTCCGGCAGCGGCGCGGCCCACAATGCGCTATCCGATATCACGATTTCGCCGTCACTTTTACGTATCACCAGTTGCGGCTGATTAAGCTGTTCAGGCACGGTCACCGGTTGTACGCGCAGCACAAATGCAGCCGGTGGTATCGCAGATGGCGCATTCTCCGCAGGTGTGATCAGGGTGTAATAATGAGGCGCAGGAGAGGCGCAACCGCTTAACCCCAGCAGGAGGCAAACCCCGGTTATCACGCGAAGGACATTCATGGTTGCTCCTTATTTTCACTGTTTCTTCCGGCGATCAGCGCCTGTGGCTGGCGCGTGAGCAGGCCGGTGAGGGTGCGCAGGGAATATAATGTCCGCTGGAATTCGGCCAGCGTTTGCAACAGCGGAGAGTCCGCTGCCAGCAGGGTTTGTGCGCTGCCCATCGTCTGATCGAACTGGCGCAGGGTTTGCGTGGTTTGTGGCAGAACCTGACGGTTCACCTGAATCAGCGTCTGATTGAGATTGCCCAGTGTGGCATTCAGATTGCTGCCAATCGACTCAATGGGCATTGTCGATAACTTGCCAATCAGTGTCGCGAGCTGTTCCTGCAGGTGATCAAAGCCGCCATTGAGTGTCGGGATCTGCAACGGTCGCACAGTCATATCAAAAGACACCGGCAGCGCCGAAGGCACAAAATCGAGCGAGATATACAACTGTCCGGTGAGCAGATTGCCGGTGCGCGCCTGCGCCCGCAGTCCGTGTTTCACCATGTCGCGCAGGAACGTGGCAGCCTGCTGCTGGCCGTCTTTTTCAGGTTTCGGCAGTTTCTCCTGCACATGTCCTAAGCGGTTCGGATACACCTCAATCGTCACCACCGAGATAAACCGTGAAGCGGCAGGGTCGTAATCGAGCTCAATCGCCGTGACTTTCCCGAGCTTCACGCTGGAAAACTCCACCGGCGCGCCGGTTTTCATGCCGCGCAGCGACTGCTGGAAGCGCAACTGCAACACCTGCGGCGTGCCGTCCGGCGGGGTCATTGCCGAGGCCTGATCGTCTGCCAGCGTATATACGCGGTGGCTGGCTGCCGGTTTTGCCGTGCTGTCGTCAGGTGGATTGGCAAACGCGATGCCACCGGCTATCACCGACGCCATGGTCTGCGTTTTGATCTGCAAACCTTCAGAATCGAGTGATAAATCCACGCCGCTGGCATTCCAGAAACGGGTGGCGGAAGTGACGAACCGGTCATACGGCGCATCGATAAATACGTTCAGGCTGACGCCTTTGCCGTCAGGGCGCAGCGCATAGGAAGAGACCCGCCCGACCGGCACGCGGCGGTAATACACCGCCGAACCGATATCCAGTGAACCCAGATCGTCGGCTACCACTTCAAACTGTTTGCCGGGCATCCCGTTGATCACCGCCGGGGGCGATTCCAGTCCCTGAAAGTCACTGCCGGATTTCTGCGATGTGCCGGTATCAAGGCTGATATACGCGCCGGAAAGCAGGGTATCGATACCCGATACGCCGCCCATGCCGATGCGCGGACGCACGACCCAAAAACGGGTGTCCTCCCTGGGCAGATTTTCGGCGTTTTTCATCAGTGAAACGGTGACCAGCACGCGCCGGCTGTCGGGGCTGAGCGAAATCGATTTCACCCGCCCGACCGTGACGTCTTTGTATTTCACTTCGGTTTTACCGGCTTCTAATCCGCTGGCGGTCTGAAAAGTAATGGAGATTTCCGGGCCGGTATCCGCCCAGACCTGTAACAGCAAAAACAAACCCACTGATGCCGCTATGGCGGGTACCAGCCAGATCAGCGAGGGGCGAAAACGGCGCGGGACAATGTCCGGCGGGGGTGAAGCGTGTTCAGTCATTATTCTGATTTTCCCAGAGCAAACGCGGGTCGAACTTCAGGGCAGCCAGCAGGGTGAAGATCACCACTGCGCCAAAAAAAACAATACCGATGCGCGGTTCGGCAGTGCTGAGGCCGGGGAACTGCACCAGCGCTGCGATCATCGCGACCACCATCACATCGAGCATCGACCAGTAACCGATATGTTCCGTCAGGCGGAACAGGCGCGAGCGACGAAGCTGACCGGAAGCGGGACGTCGTTGTACCGCGATCAGCAGCCCGCCGAGGATCAGGAACTTAGCACACGGCACGACAATGCTGGCGGTAAAAATGATTGCTGCGATGATGTAATCACCGGCATCCCAGAACCCGGCAATACCGCCCAGAATGGTGCTTTCACTGCCGCGACCGGCAAAACTGTTGTACATCACCGGCAGTAAATTGGCGGGCAGATACAGCAACAGCCCGGTGAGCAGCAATGCCCATGACTGGCTGAGGCTGTCCGGCAATCGCGGATGCAGCGGCGCATGGCAGCGCGGACACGGCAACGCCCGCACGCCAGGCACCTGTTCGCAGGCCAGTCCGCAGACATGACAGCGCACGATGCCCTGCGTTAATGCGTGCGGAACCGGCGTCATTCGCGCTGGCCTTTTAGCGTTTTGAGGCTCCACAGCGGGTGGAAATCCTGATGGTTGATCACCGGTAATAACAGGCACAACCCGAGCAGCGCCCATGTGCCGGGGCCGGGGGTGATTTGCACCAGTCCCGAGAGTTTGATGGCGGCGATAAGAATGCTCAGCAACGCCACTTCCGCCATGCTCCAGGGCGCCAGCCCGGCCAGCAAACGCATCGCAGAAGCGAGCCCCGGCGCGGCTTTTTTCCGGCAGGCGTGCCATAACACCCAACCCAATAAGACAATTTGCAGACACGGACAGACGATGATCAGCATGGCCAGCGGAATGGCCAGTGGCGATGCGTAGCTGTACGCCAGCGCCATCGCGGTTTGCCACAACGTTGCCGCCTGCACCTGACCATGAAACTGAATTTCCAGCACCGGAAAGGCATTGGCGATAATGAAAAACAGCGCGGCGGTGACCGTCAGCGCAAACCATTGTTCCAGACTCAGCCAGCTTCCCCGATACAGTACGGCACGGCAACGCTGGCAATGTGCGGCCTCGCCGGACCGCACAGGTTTTCGGGTATACAGACTGTCGCAATGTTTGCAAACGACCTGCTGCGGATAGATTTTCATGGTGATGTCCTGTGTCCTGCCGTCACTTATTTCAGTTGTGCCTGCAACTGTTCCGCGCCTTTATCCAGCCCGGTTTCGGCCGCACTCAGCGCACCCCAGGTCGCGCCAATGTTCAGCGAGTTCGGGTATTGCTTCGCGATATAAGCCTTCAGCAACTGATTGGAGGGGGCGTCATAAATTTCCACCGCATAACTCACGGAGCCGGTGAATGAACCCTGTTTGCCGCGCACTGACTGCACGATGTTGTACGGCCCGCCCATCAGATCAAAGCGGGTGAACGTGCCCAGAAACGCGGTGGTGGTTTGCGCGCCGGTGAGCGTCAGCCGGATACGTAAGGTGCCTGGGGTAATAGCGTTGGTCAGCGGGAAACGCCCGCCGACACTTTTGCCGAACTGCTGCTGCATGTACGCCGCCAGTTGCTGTTTTTGCTCCGCCGTGACGTCATCAAACTGGGCATCCTTGCCCTGATAAATCACCACCGGATCGAGGATCGCGCGGCTGTATTTATTCCAGTCCGTCGGGGTGTTGTAGCTGTATGCGATATGGCCTGAATCGTCCTGGGTATCAGGTTTCATTTGTGGAGAAGAGGTGACCCCGGTGTAGGGCACAGGCTGGGTACTCGCGCACCCGGTGAGAAAACCCAAAGAAATCAAAGCCGCCAGAGAATAGCCGTGAACGGATGCAGACATTTTTCCTACCTTTTTAAGAATCGTCGCGGGACGTCGGTTTCGGTTTATTTCAAAACCGTACGGTACGGTTCATTTATGGGGTAATAAAATTCCCATGTCAAGAAAATGTACAGGTGGGTTTAGTTTTGAGGAGAAGGTCACAAGGCGTAAAAAAGGCGTCATGTTTGCACATGACGCCTATGATGTTGTCCGTTCGGGCGTTATCGGTTAGAAATCGACGTTCACGCCCAACTGGAAGCTGCGACCCGGCATCACAGCCAGCGCTTTGTTGTACTCATCCTGATTGGTGGTTTCGGTCAGGGTGCGGCTGCTCAGATAATCCCAGTATTTGCGGTCGGTGATGTTATAAACGCCACCGCTGAGTTTCACGTTCTTCGCGACTTTCCAGTAGGCCGTTGCATCCACCATACCGTAGCCCGGCACATTCATGTATTCGGTGGTGGAACCCGTGATTGGCGTCCCGGCATTGGTGTAGCTCTGGCGGCTGGTCGCTTCGGCTTTTTTACCTTTCACGAAGGTGGCGGTCAGGGCGGTGCCGTAGATGCCGGATGGCGCATCCCATGCCACGCCAGCCACAAACTTCATTGGCGGCACGCTGTCGAGGTCAACATATTTGTCGCCATCGTAGCTGGATTTCGATTCACCCTTGGCATAACCCAGTGCGAAGGTGGTGCTCAGGCCATCAACGCTGCTGAACCAGGTACCGTAGTTAATTTTGGTACTCAGGTCGCCACCGTAGATAAAGGCTTCATCGCGGTTTTCTGCCTGATAAATCGTATAAATATTGGAGGGCACATTGGTGAACATACCCGGGCTGCCCGCGCGGGTGTAACGGGTGTTAGCAATGAAGTTTTTGTAGGTGTTATAGAAGAGAGAAGTCTTGAAGGTCACGCCTTCCGTGGCTTCGCCTTTCATGCCCCATTCAAAGTTATTGCTGGTTTCGGTTTTCAGATTAGTGTTACCGATCAGCGCGTACTGACCACGTCCTGCATAGTTAGAACCGAGGTTCCAGGAGCCGTAAAGCTGGCTGGCATCCGGGAACTGGGCACCGCGCTGGTACTGCAGGTAAGTCATCAGCTTAGGGGTGATGTCATAGGTGAAGGCCAGTGATGGCAGGGCCTGTGTATCGGAGTTGGCTTTACCGTACAGGGTGGAAACCTGATCTTCAGAAACAATGCTGTTGGACAAGTCTGACAGGTTTTCTGCCTTGGTATTCTGATACGCGACACGCACCGCAGGCACCACAGAGAAGTTATGGCCGTCGAGGTCAAACTTGATGGTGTCTTGCAGGAAGCCGCCGAGGATATACGTCCGGCTGTTAGCTTCCGGCTGCATGATAGTCGTGAAAGCACTTTGATCCGGGCTTTCGCGGAATGGACGTTCAGTGTTGGACACGCGGCCGTTGATACCGGCACTCAGCTCATGGCGACCCAGCGTTTTTAGCCAGCTGGTCTCCGCGCCGTAAGTGTTCACGTCATAGTTTGAGTAGACGTTCATCATCTGCTTACTTTCGTTTGGCAGATAGGTGTTGTCGTGTGCCTGAGTGTACTGGTAATACACTTTCGAGACGATGGCATCCACGTAATCGTTGAATGGCGTCCATTCATCTTTCAGGCTCGCGCCCCAGCGGCGGGTGTTACTTTGCTGTTGTGCGGTACCCAGAATCGCGCTGCCAGCATTGTTCCAGGTATCGTAATGGGTGTGGTTCACTTTCTCGTAGTAATCGAGGGTGCCGGTGATTTTATGCGCATCATTCGGCTGCCAGATGACCGACGTCATAATGGCGTCAGAGTGCCAGTTGGCCGGATACGCATCGAGCGTATCGCTGTTGTTGCTGGTTTCCTGGCCGTCGCGGCGGCTGATGGCGATCAGGCCCCGCAGGGTTTCGTCACCGGCGGCAGCGGTGATGCCGTTGTGCCAGGAACGATCCGAAGAATCATAATCAGACTGGTAACCGAAATAGACTTCCTTGCCCGGACGCAGGTAATCGTCGGCAGATTTTGGCAGGAAGGAAACGGCACCGCCGATGGAGGTGTTGGCGCGATCGGCTGATGTGGCGCCGGATTCAATATCCACCTGACCGTAAATATACGGGTCGATGTAATCGCGGCCAATACCAAAGGTATTCAGGCCCGCACGGCTGACGTAGCTGCGCCCGGTAGCGTTTGGCTGCGGAATACCGTCGACGTCAATACCGACGCGGTTGCTTTCCAGGCCACGGATGTTATAGCCGGTATAACCGCTGCGGTCGAAGCCGCTTTTGCCGTTGCCGGAGCCGCCACTCGCGCCGGTCGCGGTGATCAGCGGCTCATAACGCATGATAGTGCCGAAATCATTACCGCCTTTTCGCTGCATTTCTGCCGCCGTGATGGTGGTTTTCGAGCCTGGTTTTTTATCCGGCATCGTTTCGGTGACAGTCATGACTTCTTCATTGTTCTGCGCCAGATCCTGCGCGGTACGCACCGCCGGTTTTTTTTTGATGGCTTCAGAAGATTGCGTATTGCTTGCTGTGAGATCGGTATTGTCTTTAACGGCTTCCGCTGCATTTACGTTAAAGGTGGTGGTGAGAATCGTCCCCATGAAAATGACGTTTTTCACCAAACCCTGCTGTGTAAAGGATTTGAACATTTGTTATAAGTCCTGGACTAATTTTTTTAAGTTCTGCTCGCATTTACTGCCTTTCGACAAATCAGACGCGCTGGTCATCTGCATGCAATTCTTCCGTGAAAAGGCCATTATCCTTATAAAATATGGGTTTATTTAACATCCGCACCCATTTCGGCTTCGTGAGAATGATAATGATACTGATAATTGTTATCAACAAAATGATAAAAAAAATGTAGTTCTTAACGAAATCTTTGCAATTCGTCTTTCGAAACGGGCCAGGGGGCGCGGCTTTACAAGCCGGAAAGGCATGGTTAGAGTGGGTATAAATAGAAACTGTACCGTACAGTTAAGGAGTGAAAATGAAAGTACGTACCGAGGCCAGAAGGGATGCGATTGTGGATGCCGCGGCGGAATTATTTCAGGAGTGCGGCTACGAGCGTGCTTCGATGAATGAGCTTGCCCGGCGGCTTGGCGGATCAAAAGCCACACTTTACAATTACTTTCCCTCCAAAGAATCGCTGCTGGTGGCGGTGGTTAAAGCCTACGCCACCGGGCATCTTTCCGATGCCGTTGACGGGCTTTCCGCCCCCTTGCCTGATCTGCCGCTGGAAACGGTGCTGACCCGTTTTGGTGAAAGAATGTTGCTGGTGCTGACCAACGACGGTACCGCGCTGGCGGTATACCGGATGGTGATTGCCGAAGCCGGGCGTTCTGACATCGGTATGTTGTTTCACGATGCCGGTCCGGGTGAAGCCATCGAATCACTGGCGGCATTTTTAGCGCTGGCGATGCAAAAAGGGCAACTCGGCAATGCCGATGCCGATTTGCGCGCGCGCCAGTTTCTGGCGCTGGTGACGGCGCAAACCAATATGCGTTTGTACCAGAGCGACCCTGCACCACTGGACGTCATCGAGATCAAGCAACTGGTGAAAAACGCCGTCGAGATGTTCCTGTACGGCGCCGTGCGCTAGCCATTCTTCCTCCTGCCACTGCAATCCGAAGCCATCCACCGCGATGGCTTTTTTGTTTTTCCTTACACTTTCCGGGATTGCGGAAAACATGACTAAGATATATCTTTCAGCAAACCTTATCGCAAAAGAGAGAACGTGATGGCACAACATCGAACTGAAACCCCTGCCGCAAATCTGCCGGTTCGTGTCAAAAATGAACTGGTTTTCCGTCATATCACGGTAAAAAGCAGTGAAACGATTTCCGGCTGTTTTAAACGCATTGTATTAAACGGCGACGAGCTGAGCGGGTTTACGTCACGCGGCTTCGATGACCACATCAAACTGTTTTTCCCGGCGAATCCGGGGGATGTCATTACACCACCCACCGCCACCGAAGAAGGGATTGTGTGGGGCGAAGGGCCGCGTCCGCTGAACCGCGAATACACGCCGCTGCATTACGATGCACAGACCAACGAACTGACGCTGGATTTCTATATTCACGACGGGGGTGTCGCCAGCGAATGGGCGGCTGATGCGAAGCCGGGCGATAAACTGATCATCGGCGGGCCACGTGGTTCACTGATCATCCCGACCACCTATAAATGGCAGTTGTATGTCTGCGATGAAACCGGTCTTCCGGCGGTGAAACGCCGTCTGCGTGAGCTGAAACAGGCGGCGTCTGACGCCAAAATCACCGTGCTGGTGAAAGTGAAAGACGTGAGTTGCATCAGCTATTTAGATGATGAACAAGACTTCAACATCGAATGGATTGTCAGCGATGAGCACAACGGTTATCAGGAAGATGACGCGGCGGTTAAAAAACTGAAAAGCCTGCCGCTGCCGGAAAGCGATTACTACATCTGGGTCACCGGTGAAGGGAAATTCGCCAAAGGGCTGAATGATTATTTCGTGGAAACCCGTGGATTGGATGCGAACCTGGTGCGTTGTGTGGCCTATTGGCATAATAAATAACGATGATGAATCATAAACACCGCCGCGAAAGAATGTTCGAAACGGGGGATATCCGCCTGCTGATGCTGCATTTTTTGCAGCGGCGTCCCGCCCACGGTTATGAACTGATCAAGGCCATCGAAGAATTATCCAAAGGTGAATACACGCCGAGCGCCAGTATCATTTATCCGAACCTGACCTTTTTAGAAGAACAGGGGTTGATTTCGGCCAGCCAGGAAGAGGGCGGTAAGAAGCAATATGCGATTACACCGGAAGGTTCGCAATCGCTGGCTGAACAGGGAGAGCTGCTCGGCTCAGTGACGGAAAAACTGCATTCGCTGGCGATTTTATCCAACAATCGCAGCATTCCTGAAATGCAGCGCGCGATAAACAATATCCGCATGGCGCTTAACCTGCGGCTGGCGAAAGGCCCCATCGGACAGGAGACACTGTATAAAATCACCGATGCGTTAGACCGGGCGACAAAAGAAATCGAGCGCAGTTAGCCGTACCTCAGAAAGCAAAAAGCCTCCGGATGGAGGCTTTACTGTCCCAGTATTGTCACTTATCTTCCGGCCACGGGGTCAGTATTTCATAACCATCTTTCGTCACCGCAATCATATGTTCCCATTGTGCGGACAACGAATGATCTTTAGTCACCACGGTCCAGCCATCGGGCAGGACTTTGTTTTGTTTTTTACCGGTATTGAGCATCGGTTCGATGGTAAATAACATGCCTTCCTGCAATACCAGCCCGTGACCTTGCTCGCCATAATGCAGCACCTGCGGATCTTCGTGATAACCCATGCCGATGCCGTGGCCGCAATACTCTTCCACAATGGAAAACCCTTCGCGTTTCGCGACAGTGGCAATCGCATGGCCGACGTCGCCGAGCGTTGCGCCGGGACGTACCACTGCAATACCGGCCATCATTGCTTCATAGGTGGTATCCACCAGACGCCGCGCCATAATGCCGGGTTCACCGGCGTAATACATACGGCTGGTATCGCCGTACCAGCCGTCTTTGATCAGCGCCACGTCGATGTTAACAATGTCGCCTTTTTTTAGCGCCTTATCGGAAGGAATGCCGTGACAAATCACGTGGTTGACGGAGGTGCAGGTGGTTTTCTGATAGCCGTGATAACCGATATTGGCCGGTATCGCCTGCAATTCGTTGACGATAAAATCGTGGCAGATGCGGTCCAGTTCGTTGGTCGTAACGCCTGGCACTACGTACGGCGTGATCATATGCAACACGCGCGCCGCCAGTTTACCGGCGATACGGGCTTTATCGATGCCTTCCGGCGTTTTGACCATGCGGTTATTGTTGACGAAATACCTGCTGTCTAAACCATTATTCATTGCTTGCCTTCCTGTGTGTGCCACCCACGTTTAACAGCGTGCGGATACTTCCGGTGTTTTCTTCAGATTCCATGCTGCACTGCACCAGCAATTGCGAAATCTGGCTGTGCGTCATATCAGGATGGGTTTCCATCAGCATGCCAATCTTCATCCAGTGCTCGGCCTGTGCGTTCATCGAACGCGTATAAGCCATGCTGGCAATACGCAAATTCTCGTGCATCAGTTCTGAAATCTTAATGATACCCATGGGCTTGCCTCGGTAGTATACGAATCATATATGTTTTATATACTACGCAAAGCGAAAACGAAACTCAACCGGCGTGTTTCATGACACCTTTCGGGAAATGGCGTATATTGTGTTGATTTTTCAAGCTCTTATCCCAAATTTTAAATCCAAAAGGTTCACATGAAATCTACAAGTAAGTTACTTATCGGCCTTGTCTGTGTCATGGCGCTTTCTGGCTGCGCGCGTACCGAGCCGGTAACGACGCCGCATACCACGCTGGCAACCCATAATTCAGAAAGTCAGATCAGAACCGCTATTATCGACGCAGGGCAAAAACGTGGCTGGATAATGACGGATGGCGCACCGGGCGTGATTAACGGTCATCTGAATAACCGTGAACACAAAGCAGATATCCGTATTACCTATGACACCCGCGGCTACACCATTAATTATGTCGGCAGCACCAATCTGCTGGCCGGGAAAGGCGAGATTCACCGCAGTTACAACCATTGGGTGAATAATCTCGACAATGATATTCAGATTCGCCTGGCGTCCAGTGCCACAAAATAGTTAAGTGTTAAGGGGGCGTGGTATTGGCTCTTAACAGAAAGTAAAACGCCTCCGCTGAACAGACGGAGGCGTTTTCGCTATATGGCCGGGTTTAGTGGCGCTTACTGGCCCGAGGACTCTTTTTTCATCGCGTCTTTGGACATGGAATCTTTCGACATGCTGTCTTTCTTCATGTGATCTTTCGACATGCAGTCTTTGCCCATACTGTCTTTCGCCATAGTGTCTTTGCTCATGCTGTCTTTTTTCATGCAGTCTTTTGACATATGGCCCATGGTGTCTTTCTTCGCCATTGCGTCAGCGGCATAGGTGGTGCTCACTGCGCCCATCATCAGGCAAGCAGACATCATCATTATGGTTAACTTTTTCATGGTAAATCCTTCTCTATAGGTTTGATGTACAAAGGGTGTTGTGGAGAGTGTTCAGCTTCCGCCGAACCAGTTGTAGCCCTGATCTTCCCAGTAGCCACCGGTAAATTTATTGGTAATTTCAATCACTTCGATGTGTTTCGGATTCTTGTAGCCGAGTTTGGTCGGCATCCTCAGCTTCATCGGGAAGCCGTATTGTCGCGGCAAAATCTGGCCGTCATAGGTCAGCGCCAGCAGGGTTTGCGGATGCAGTGCCGTCGCCATATCGATACTGGTGTAATACGCGTCGGCGCATTTAAAACTGACATATTCCGCCGTGAGATCTGCCCCGATCAGGCGCAGAAAATCGCCGAACGGCACGCCGCCCCATTTACCAATCGCGCTCCAGCCTTCGACACAAATGTGTCGCGTCACCTGACTGACCTGCGCCATTTTGTACAGCGTCGGCAGTGACCATTCGCGTTTATCCAGTGCCAGACCGGCGATTTTCAGGCGGTAAGCGTTGCCGTCGACTTGTGGCGCGTCGTCTTCGGCGTAAAAAGCGTTAAACGGAAACGGACGGGTGATCATCGATTCGGCATACACCGGCGCGAGGCGTGTTGAACCGAACAGCCAGCCCTGCACGCGGTCATTGAAACCGGAGATTTTGCCCAGCGCATTTTCCACGCTGGCGTTATCGCTGATATCGCAACCGGTCAGCATCGCCACGCCGCCGAGTGTCAGTCCGCGTTGTAAAAACAGGCGGCGGGAGGGCGCATCCAGTTCGCGGATAATCTGTTTTTTCGCTTCCTGTAAAATCGCTTCGCTGTCGGAAGGACTGAAAATCTGGCTGAGGGTTCTTTTAACGATGTTTTTCATCATGTCTTCCTTAACGCCCGCGGATCATGGCAATCAGGGTTTTCGGCACCAGCGCCACCATCACGATATGCAACACCACAAATCCCACCAGTGAAGCCATCGCCAGAAAATGCACATAACGCGCGGTATCAAAGCCGCCCATCAGTTCGCGCAGCAGCGGGAATTGCACCGATTTCCACACCACCAGCCCGGAAAGCACCAGCACGATGCCGTCGAACATCACGAACACATACGCCGCACGTTGCACCATGTTGTAGTGCCGTAAATCGTCGTGTTTCAGCTTGCCACGCAGGGCAGCCCGCAAATCATTGAAGATGCCGCGTGGCGTCAGCGGCCAGAATTTCTGTTTCATCCGGCCGGTAAAAATGTTCATCAGCAGATAAAACAGGCCGTTAAAACCGAACAGCCACATACCGGCGAAATGCCACTGAATACCGCCGCCGAGCCAGCCACCCAGTGTCACCGCTGGCGGGAAATCAAAATCAAACAGGGGTGATGCGTTATAAATCTGCCAGCCGCTGGCCACCATAATCAGCACCGCCAGCGCATTCAGCCAGTGGGTCAGCCGCAGCCACAAAGGGTGCACCGTGGCCGGTTTGGATTTTGTCTGATGAGGTAATTCCGTGTGTATTGTCATAATGAAGTCCGGCTGTCCGCCCTGTGATGTAGCGAGTATTGAGCGGATTTGTTCCCCGAGACCTCACGCAAAGTTAAATAAAATGTGATAACTCGCAGACGGTTGCTTGTGTAGACTCAAACCATTAGGAAACGCCACGTTTTGGGATAACACATGGATAAGACGAAGAAGATCCTGATCGTTGAAGATGACGGGGATATCGCAGAACTGCTCAGCCTGCATCTGCGTGATGAAGGTTATGAGATTACCCACGCCGCCGACGGCAATCTGGGGGTGGCACATCTGGAGAAGGGCGGCTGGGACGCGCTGATCCTCGATCTGATGCTGCCGGGCGTCGATGGTCTGGAAATCTGCCGCCGTGCGCGCAATATGACGCGGTATACGCCGATCATTATTATCAGCGCGCGTTCCAGCGAAGTACATCGCGTGCTCGGGCTGGAACTGGGCGCGGACGATTATCTGGCGAAACCGTTCTCTATGCTGGAACTGGTGGCGCGGGTCAAGGCGCTGTTCCGGCGGCAGGAAGCGATGAGCCGTAATCTGAAAATGGATGCCGGAACGCTGAGCTTTTCCGGGCTGGTGATCGACCCGATTGCGCGTGACGTGATGCTCAATCATCAGTCTGTCGAGCTGACGCCCCGCGAGTTTGACCTGTTGTATTTCTTTGCCAAAAATCCCGGCAAAGTATTCTCGCGACTCAGCCTGTTAAATCAGGTCTGGGGCTATGAACACGAAGGGTATGAACATACGGTGAACACCCATATCAACCGGCTGCGCATCAAGATAGAAACCAATCCGGCCGAGCCGGAACGGATTCTGACCGTGTGGGGAAAAGGCTATAAATTCGTGTCCTCTTCTGAGGCGTCACAAGGGTAAATCATGAAAAATCTCACGCTGGCGCAAAGACTGACTCTGGTGTTTATGGTGCTGCTGATCGCCTGCTGCGCGCTTTCCGGCTATATGCAGGTGCGTTCCAGCAACCAGTACAGCCAGTCGGTGATCCAGCGTCTGTCGGCCAATCTGGCGACGCAGATCGCGGCGAATAATCCGCTGCTCAGTCAGGGCGACTGGGATCCCAAAGCGGTCCATACGCTGTTTGATCAGCTGATGGCGGTGAATCCGAGCGTTGAGGTGTATCTGCTCGACAAAGACGGCAATATCGTCGGCAATGCGGCGCCTCCGGGACGCTTGCAACAGCAGAAAATCGATTTAGCACCGGTGAATGCGCTGCTGCACGGCGCGAAAATGCCGGTATATGGCGACAATCCGCGTGACCCGCAAACCCCTCAGGTATTCAGCGCCGCGCCGTTGCAGGTAGACGGTGTGACCAAAGGCTATGTGTATATCGTGCTTCTCGGCGATGAATACACCGCACTGACCAGCGACGCGCAGTATCAGTCGGCGATTTCTCTGGCGCTGCGGTCTATGGGGCTGGTGGCGCTGTTTGGCCTGCTGGCGGGTGCGCTGGCGTTCCGTTGGGTGACGCGCCCGGTGCGTAAACTCACGGGGCAGATTGCACAACTCGATTCCGGCGGCATGGACGCAATTCAGGCGCTGGCGAAAACGGATACTCCGGCCGGTGCCGCCCGCGATGAAGTCACGCAGTTACAACAGGCGTTTGTCGCGCTGGCAAAACGTATCGACCAGCAATGGCAAAGTCTGATGGTGCAGGATCAGCAGCGGCGGGAATTTATCGCCAATATTTCTCATGACCTGCGCACGCCGCTGACCTCCCTGCATGGCTATCTGGAAACGTTGTCGGTGAAAGCTGAACATCTGACCAACGAAGACCGGCAGCGTTATCTGAATATTGCCCTGACGCAAAGTAAAAAAGTCGGGCGGCTGGCGCAGGAATTATTTGAACTGGCACGGCTGGAATATGGCGTGGTGAAACCGCAGAAAGAACCTTTCTCGCTGAGTGAACTGGTGCAGGATGTTTTCCAGAAATTTGAACTGGCGACTGAAACGCGCGGGCAAAAATTACTGGCGGATATCACGCCGGGTATTCCGCTGGTGAATGCCGATTTAGGCATGATTGAACGGGTGCTGACTAATCTGCTGGATAATGCGATTCGTTTTACACCGGAAGGCGGCGTAATCGAAATAAAACTGTGGAAACAGGAAGGGCAGGTGATGGTACAACTGAAAGACAGCGGACCAGGCATTGCGCCGGAGCTGAAAGACAGCCTGTTTGTGCGTCCGTCAATCCTCAGTACCAATAAACATCGTGCGGGCGGGCTGGGGCTGATGATCGTGCGCCGTATTCTGCAACTCCACGGCAGCGATATCCGGCTGATTGAACAACCGAAACACGGTGCCTGTTTTCAGTTTTCTGTACCTGTTTAAATTCCTGATTTTTAATTTCCGTCAGGGTATGAATGCCGTGGTGGAAATAACGTAATGTTTCGTCATTAAGTTATTGTGATGTATTCATTAGTGTTAAATAATTATTATTTTTTTTGATGTAAACCAAAAAGGTTTAGCGCGTGAATTTAAACGGTACTTTTTGATCTTCGGCAGTAAATATATATTCAATCCGGCGATGAAAATAATTTTCTCATTATGTGGAATATTTATTTACCTGGATAAAAATATGTCTAAGAAAGAAAGCCACCCTCAAAATAATAACGTGCACGACCTCAGGTCTGCGATTGCATTTTTAGAAAGCCTGCCAGGCGAAATGGTCAGTACCGATGTGGAAGTGGATCCGCATGCGGAACTCTCCGGCGTGTACCGCTATGTCGGTGCCGGGGGAACCTGTGAACGTCCGACCCGTAAAGGCCCGGCGATGATGTTTAACACCATCAAAGGTTTTCCGGGGGTGCGTGTGGTCACCGGTCTGATGTCTACCCGCGAACGTGTGGGCTATCTGCTGAACTGTGCGCCGGAAAAACTCGGTTTCCTGCTGAAAGATTCGGTGAAAAACGCCATCGCGCCCGTGGTTGTGGATCGCGGCACGGCACCCTGTCAGGAAGTGACGCACCTGGCGGATGATCCGAATTTTGACCTGCGCACCTTGCTGCCTGCACCGACCAATACCGAAGAAGATGCCGGTCCGTATTTCACCATGGGCATGTGCTATGCCTCTGATCCTGAAACCAAAGAATCCGACATTACCATTCACCGCCTGTGCATTCAGAGCCGCGACGAACTGTCGATGTGGCTGACCCCGGGTCGCCATATTGATGCTTTCCGCGAAAAAGCCGAGCGTGCGGGTAAACCGCTGCCGATTTCCATCAGCATCGGCGTTGATCCGGCGATTGAGATTGCCGCCTGCTTCGAGCCACCAACCACGCCGCTGGGCTTCAACGAACTGAGCATTGCCGGTGCATTGCGCGGGAAAGCGGTGGAACTGACGCACTGTGTTTCCATCGACGAAAAAGCCATTGCCCACGCCGAAATCGTGATTGAAGGCGAACTGCTGCCGGACGTGCGTGTCCGTGAAGATCAGAACACCAACACCGGCAAAGCGATGCCTGAATTCCCGGGCTATACCGGTGAAGCCAAAGCTGCGCTGCCGGTGATTAAGGTGAAAGCGGTGACGCATCGCCGCAATCCTATCCTGCAAACCACGCTTGGCCCGAGCGGTGAACACGTCAGCATGGCCGGTATTCCGACCGAAGCCAGTATTCTGGATATGATCGACCGCGCCATGCCGGGACGTGTGCTGAATGTGCATGCGCACACCTCCGGCGGCGGTAAATTACTGGCGGTGCTGCAATTTAAAAAATCCTCACCGGTGGATGAAGGCCGTCAGAGACAAGCCGCGCTGCTGGCGTTTGCAGCCTTTTCCGAGCTGAAACACGTGATTCTGGTGGATGAAGATGTGGATATTTTCGATACCGATGACATCCTGTGGGCGATGCAAACCCGCTATCAGGGCGACGTGGATACCGTCACTATTCCGGGTGTGCGCTGCCATCCGCTGGATCCTTCGCAACATCCAGCCTACAGCCCAGGTATTTTGCAGGAAGGTATGTCATGCAAAACTATTTTCGACTGCACAGTGCCGTTTCATCTGAAAGCCCATTTCGAACGTTCCAAATTTAAAGACGTCGATGTGAAGAAATTCCTGCCTGATTTTAAATATTAATATTATGTGCCCTTCATACTTCGCATTGCAGTGCGAAGTATGAAGGGCGGAGAGGTGAAATGAAGAGAAGGCGGATAATTGTCGGCATCAGCGGGGCTTCGGGATTTCAGTATGGAATGAAGGCACTGGAAATATTGCGCGATATCGATATCGACGTGCACCTGATTATCAGTAAAGGTGCCGAAGTGACACGTAGTCTCGAAACCGATATCGGGCGGCAGGATGTGATCCGGCTGGCCGATGACGTGCATTCCATTAATAATCTCGGGGCGTCGGTATCCAGTGGTTCTTTTAAAACCATCGGGATGATTATCGCGCCGTGTTCGATGAACACTCTGGGGTCTGTTGCTCACGGACTCACCAGTAACTTACTGACACGCGCCGCAGATGTCGTATTAAAAGAGCGGCGCAGGTTAGTATTAATGGTCAGAGAAACGCCGCTGAATCTGTCGCATCTGAAAAATATGCAGGCGGTGACGGAAATGGGCGGGATTATTTTCCCGCCGGTTCCCGCCCTGTACCATAAACCTGAAAGCGTGGATGATATTATTCACCACAGCGTGGCACGTGCTCTGGATTTATTTGACCTGGATGTTGGCAATATTAAGCGCTGGGGCGAAGACCGATAAACAGCACAGAGCGAAATACCTCAAATTTGTGGAGTTAACATGTTAATTGGACCTATTGTTAACAGCGGTGCCATTATTCTTGGCGGCCTGTTAGGGGGCTTTCTTGGCGTAAAAATGCCAGAGCGCTTGCGAACCTCGCTGCCCCAGACCTTCGGTTTGTGCTCGATGGCGCTTGGCGTCGTACTGCTGGTGAAAATGCACAGCATGCCGGTAGTGATTTTATCGGTGATCCTCGGTGCGGCTATCGGAGAACTGTTTTATCTCGAACGCTATATTGCCCGTCTTGGGAATATGGCACGCGGTATCGCTTCGAAATTTGCGCCGGATACCGGCATGGACCATAACGTTTTTACCGAGAAATTCGTGGCGATTATTGTGCTGTTTTGCGCCAGTGGCACCGGGATTATCGGGGCGATGACCGAAGGCATGACGCATGATCCGAACATCCTGTTCGTAAAAGCCATCATGGATTTATTCACAGCTGCGATTTTTGCTACGGTGCTGGGTTATGCCGTTGCACTGATTTTTATTCCGCAGTGGATTGTGCAGTTTCTTATCGCCTCGGCAGCGGTGTCTATTTTGCCGCTGACCAATGCTGAAATGATGGGTGATTTCACCGCAGCAGGCGGTTTTATTATGCTGGCGGCCGGTTTTCGCATCAGCGGAATTAAATCTATCGCAGTAGGAAATTTATTACCGGCGTTAATTCTGGTCATGCCCATTTCCCACTACTGGAGCCTGTTTATCCACTGACGGATGTCCGCACAAGCCACTTCCCCGTGAAGTGGCTTTTTGTATACTGGGCGTCACGCGGCCAGACTGACAGGAAGGGAAAGAAAGATGGATCTCAAAAGAATGCGCTATTTCTGTACTATCGCTGAGCAGGGCTCGATCAGCAAAGCGGCGAAAGTGCTGAATATCGCACAGCCTCCGCTCGGAAAACGCCTGCATGAGCTGGAAGAAGAAATCGGTTCGCCGCTGTTTATCCGCACCAGCAAACAAATGGTACTCACTGAAGCCGGACGCTTTCTGTATCGCAAAACCAGCGACATACTCAATCAGGTTAACAGCGTCACCAGACAAGCCATCGATATCGCCTCGCAAAAAAAACGCCCGGTGCGTATCGGCGTTTCTTACCTTTATCTGCGCTATTTCAACACCGTTTTTCTCGAGCTGTACCGCAAAAACCCGGACTGGGATCCGAACATTTTAGTGTCCGAATCGACCAGTCTGGAAGAGCTGGTGATGAACAAAACGCTGGATATGGCGATGATCCAGACGCCCGCCGACGTGCGTTCTTTCTACGTGCGTGAATTCGAGCCGATAAAACTGGTCGCGGTGGTGTCCGGCGAACTGGCGAACACGCTGCCGGAACGCACGCTTTCTTTCGCTGATCTCTCCGGTTTCCCGCTGGTGATGCTGCACCGCATGGGCGGCGAGGGGACGTATGAAGTGCTGCTCAACCGACTGTATGAAGAAGTGAAAGACGTGAATGTGATCATGAAAGTGTCCGAACCCCGGATGGTGATCGAGATGTTCCGCGACGGTCTGGTCGGTGCGGCGCTGATGCCGGGATCTGAAGTGGGTGAGAGCCGTCACTTCCGCAGCTTTGAAATCGAACAGAAGGGGAAACTTTTCCGTCCGGCCATTATTACCCTGCACACTGAAAAAGATTCTTTTTTGCCCGAGGCGTAGATTTTGTAAAGTCAGGAAAGAGTGAACTATAATCCCCACTCTTCATGCTGACTGGACGACCAGAGACTCAGCCATACTGATGCAGGGACGACCTTGCGTGTTTTAAGGACATTTTATGGCCTGGGTTTATCTGCTTTTCGCCGGTATTTTCGAAGTGGTCTGGTCGACCGCGATGAAAGAATCTCACGGTTTCACCCGTCTCATTCCCAGTATGCTTACGGTCTTCTTCATGATACTCAGCGTTGTTTTGCTGGCGATTTCCATGAAAACGCTGCCCCTCGGCACGTCTTACACCGTCTGGGTAGGCATCGGCGCCATCGGCGCTTTCATTCTCGGTGTTGTGATGTTTGGCGAAAGCCTTAATCCGCTGCGGGTCATCGCCGTCCTGCTGATTTTTTCAGGCGTAATTTTGCTGAAAGTAGCGACGAAAGGATAGAAGCGGCAACGCGGAACATGACAAAGCCGCTCTGTAAAAGGAGCGGCTTTTTTTTACATCTTACTCACTGCGCTCAAAGAGAGTCCTGAATATCTGCTGAGAAACCGGCACCAGCCCGACTTTCAGGCCAAATGGTCTAAACAGTTTGTTGATGATGTCAGGCGTGTAATTTCCCTTATCATTTTCCACTTCTGATAGCGTCTTACGTGACACTGTCACTAATTTCCCAAAGGCGTCTTGTTTTAACCCCAGCACCGTAATCCTCAGTGCTTTTAGTGCTTGTCCCTGCGTGATTTCACCCAAAAGTAACGCCCGCATGATGTCGAGCCGGGCTTGATTTCGGTCATTGGTGCTGACGGGTTTCGTCAGGTTCGACACTCTTCGCTGGGCTTGTTTTTTTCCCGTGGAAGATGTTTCTTCCTGAGCCAGCATTTGTCCGGCGTCACGCCGCACATGATTCGCCTCATTTTGTTTAGCCCGTATTTTATCAATGGTATTTCTCGCAGAGTTTGCGGCAATCTCTGGTTCTTTCATAACAACCCCCAGCGGCGTAACTTTTCAGGAATAAAACTGAAACTTATCGCGGGCATGTTCAAAATTTGCTGCGGTATGCCACGGGCTTCCAGCCGCTCTTTCAGTCCCGACAGTTGATGTGACGTGTTTTTAAGTGCCGAAAGTAATGTTTCTGCCGGGACAAGATCATCGAGTGATTGTGCAATGCCGGGATAATCGTATTCACCGCCGATTTCCAACGGAGCCTTCCATTTCGTCGTTCTGGCAATACCTTCCGGATCGGCTTTCATCGGCGCAAAATCGTAGATTGGTGCAAGCCGGATGCTGCGTTCATCTTTCAGGAAAGAGGTGTTACGCCCATGATTATCGCTGTTACCAAAAATAATATTGAGCAGATCTCGTCGTACCCATTCAGTCACAAACCCCGGGATATCAAAATCAAAACCTTGTTCTGTCACCATATGACTGTGTGAAATCTTATCGATCAGTGCACGGAGGGTTTCTTCATGATACAGCGTCACACCGGGCGCTTTGCGCAGGAGTGAATAGACTGATTCCATTCCGAAACGTCTGATAAGTCCTTCCTCTTCAAAAGAAATATCAAAACGCGGAAGCCAGAGTGACGGATAAGTCAGCCCTTCTTCCAGCCGCATGTTTTGCGTCGGGATCGTGTCAAACCCCATGGCTTCAAGCTCATGGTAGAAATAGAATTCTGCCCGAAGAATATTGCAGTCTACCTCTGTTCTTGCGCCACGGGGATATTTGACCAAATAGGGAATGTCCCGGTTGGCAGTGTCATTCTGGTAGGTATCAATCCAGATTTGCTGTTCCTGACTACAACGCAGCAACAGCTTTGGTGCTTCGCCCCCGGCGCCTGTCGCGCCACCGGCAGCCGCACCGCGTTGTTGTGCGTAGTCCAGAAAGTCACCCGCCCGGTTTTTAACATCTTCTATAGTGAAGAAAAGTTTTTCAGCCAGCGGATTATATTCCGGTAATGATTCTTTTATGCGCAGATTGCCAACAGGGGACAAGGTGCCATGTTTGAGCAAAATGAAATTTTGCTGATCGGCTGTCAGTCCTTCGAGATCGAGATAGTTTGCCCAATAGCGGCGACTTGAACCGCTGGGAATAATATCATCAAGAAACTTCAGCCAACCCCGCTCATCGTCACCATCAAAAAACAAAGAGACGGGGTGATTCAACGATGCGGCATGGTTATCGTCACGATCAAGGTTATCAATAGCGTAATCCGAATGATAATTCAGTTCGGTCAGACGATAGTTATTCTGCTCACTGCCGGGAAAAGTGATGTTAGCAATATCAACCCAGGTATTATTGAGGAAAGCTTGTAACGTTAAAAATTCCATATGGGCTCCCATTAGTGTATGAGTGGTATATTACTCATTATCCAATGAGAGTCCATTTAATGTTACCTAAATAACTCGTTAAAGGTTTTTTAAAGCAATAATGAGTGATATCCCACTCATTATGTTTTTTACCCCAATGACAAAGCCGCTCTGTAAAAGGAGCGGCTTTTGTTTTTATCTCAGGACTTCAGCAAATCATTTGTACAACACGGCAGTGCCGTGGAGACGGTTCTGACCACCGGCTTCGATGATTTTATAAGAGGTTGCACCGGCGGCAGCGGCTTTGGCTGCGAAGGTGGATTCCAGGCCCTCTAATGTATTGCCAGAAGCAGATACAGTGCCGATTTCAGCGGCGAAGCTACCGAAAGAAACCGTGGCGAGTGCAGCAGCAACAACGAAAGTTTTGATAGATTTCATGATGTCATTCCTTCTCAATGTTTGTTTGGGGAAGGCCATGTGCCTTCGATGAGAAGAAGAATAACGCCGTGGGATTAGAATGAATAGCGAAGTGATTTGCTGATATTGGTTAAAATTTCTGAATAACATGTCAGGGGGCGAAATACCCCGTTTCCGGGGCATTTAATTCAGAACCGTTCTCCCTCCAGCGTCGAATCACACAGCGCAAACACTTTGCCCCAGCCATCGCCTGAGGCCAGCAGTTGCTGGATGTGCAGGGCGACATCACTCCTGCGCACGCGGCCGTGAGCTTCGGTTTGGATCAGGTGCGCTTTGCCGGTCGCCTCACCGTTCATCAGGCCACCGGGACGAAGGATACATCCTTCGAGCGAGCTGGTTTGCAGCCAGCTTTCCGCCAGTGATTTCTCACGAACCGCCTGGCCGAACGCCTGTTTTGCCCGTGCGGATAACGTTGGCCAACTGTCGCCGCAACCGATAGACGTCACCAGCAACATCTGGCGGATGCCGGCTTGTTCTGCGGTATCAATGATCAGCCGGTTGGCAGTGTAATCGGCAAGTTTGCCACCCAGCGTTGACACGATTTGCGCGTCCGGACCGGCCATCTGGCAGGCCTGCAATACATCTGCGGAATTGAGTGCATCGCCTTCAATGACGGTCACGCCCTGTTCACGCAATACTGCGGCTTGTTCAGGGTTGCGGATCAGTGCCACTACCGGGCGATCCTGCGCCGTGAGCTTAACCAGTTCTGCGCCGACACCGCTGCCTGCGCCAAAAATCAGCAAAGTATTCAAGGTTGTTTCTCTCTCTCAGCCAGCATGGCGGGAAGGGCACGAAAAGCATTCAGCTGATCGGCAAGATGCTGGCGATGGCTGTCGCGCCCGACGAAAACCTTGAGCATGGCATAACCGCAAGCGTTTAAAAACCAGACACTTGCTGTGCTCATTCCCATAAATGGCCGTTCAACCAGGGCAATATGCTGGCAGTGTGTGGCACGGATATGGCCGCTCATTCCGTGTTTACCGCGCAAATTAAAGTAGCCGTGACGATGCGTGCCGGTCGGCAATTCGCCGTGGAATTCGAGGATCAGATCCTCGTTATTCACCAGCGTTGTGACCTCGCCCCATGCCGTGATGTTGTCCCAGACCGCATCAAAATGCGTGCCTGCAAACAGATAACTTCCCGGCAGATTGCGGATCACCTCCAGCGGCGTGATGGCATATTCCCGGGCGATATCTTCGACAGTGCCGTCGGGTTGCGTGGCTAAAAAGTCGATCAGGGACTGAAGATTATCCGTGTGCATGTGCGTCATTCCGTAAGGTCAGTTGAGGGATCAGTGTTTGTAAGGCCTGCAACATATTGCTGGCCCAGAACCGCCCGGCAGGCGTGAGATTAAAACGCGGGCCTTCGCTGTGCATCAGGCCGCACTGTTGCCATTGTTGCAACAGGGGTTCAAGCGGGAAGGGGTCTTCAACAATACGGCTGAGATCATAACGGCCCGCTTCGATGCCGCCCTGCAAATCCAGTCGCCAGCGGTGCTCGCGGGTGGTTGACGCTGTCATCATCATGATAGGTTTCAACCCGGCGTCCAGTTGCTGGTAATACGCTTCCAGACTGCGCGCCGTCATATACGACTGACCCTCCAGATTGCCGCCCGCCCCGCTGCCAAAGGCCAGACAATCCGCGCCTTTTTTGATCAGCAAATTGTAGAGATTGCGTTCGCGGGTGTTGCGCGCCCAGTGACTGTTGCTGATCTGATGCCAGCCATCACGCGCCAGAAACGCCTCGCCTTCGAGATAAAAATCGCGGCGCATGCTGGCATCCGGCAGCGTAGTGCGTTTATTCCCGACCGCTTTGCCCAGCGGCGTGGAAGGCAGCAGGTTCAGCGCATAAAGATCAACGCCATCCAGCGGCAGGTCGCGGATAATCTGCAAATCTTCCCGCCAGCTCTCAGGCGTCTGCTCCGGCAATCCGAACATCAGGTCGCAGACCACGGCAGCCCGGTCACGTTCGCCGAGTTTACGCAGGAAACTGATGGCTTCGTCACGGTCCGCGCGGCGCCCCATTCGCTGGCGGATGCGCGTGTCAAAGGTCTGAATACCGATGGAAAAGCGGTTCGCACCGGCATCCAGACAGGCATCAATCCGTTCATCATCAAAGTTAAGAATACGTCCTTCGACGGTGATTTCGCAGTCCGGCGCCAGGGGTAAACTGCGGCGCAGCGTGGTGATAATCCGGTGCAGTTGTTTCGCGCTGAGCGCGGTCGGCGTGCCGCCACCAAAGTACACGGCGTGGACAGGGGCGGACTGATGCAGTGGCGAACCGGCTTCCTGCTCAATTTCGCGGATCAGATAATCGCAGTATTGTTCTGTGGCTTGCGCTTCCAGCTTGTTCTGGTAGAACCCGCAGAATGTACAGTGCGTGGCACAAAAAGGGATATGCAGATAGACCAGGCGCTTATTGGCCGCAAGTGTGCGCATGCAGAGCGCCTGCCACTGTGCAGGGACATCCTGCGGGGCGACGGGCTGCTGAGGCCGCCATGGCATCACTGCCCGCCGGTCGGGAAATGGCAGTCCCTGATCAGCGGCATAAAAACGCGAGAGGTCTAAGCTCATAGGGTTCTTCTTCTCCTGAAGAATCAATCATTCCCGAGCATTAAACGATAATGATTATCATTCGATCAAACCTAACCCGCGTTTTAGATGATCTGTATCAAGTTAAAAAGGATTACTGATCCAGTTCTGACTTACATTGATGCAACACGGCATCCATATCCCGATACGCCCAGTCCTGAACGTTATGTGTACTTACTGAGCGGCCAATAGACCCCACAGTGGCTTTATCAATCCAGTAGATACCCGCTGTTTCTCCATTTTTACTTACGGTCATTTCTTTCATTATATTGGCTGCATCATTTTCGGGTGTTCCGGTTTGATAGCCTTTTTGATTCAGGTTCTGACGTAAACAATAAGCAATGTCCCAGGGATGATTATTAATATAATCCACTGAAAAATTCTTTTCACCCGCACATGCTGATATCAGAAATATCAGCGTGAGTAATATTGGTTTCCTGAGCATAGTTATTCTCATCTCATTTTGCATTAGAGCTATTCCGGTTATTGATTCTCTCTTTTACCGGGCATGATGATATTGCTGTGCATATACCTCTGCGGACGCCCGATAATGAATATTATCGCGTTCCGGTACGAACGCCAACAATTTAAAATTAGAAAATATGTGCATGGATTCAGCGTAATGTACGCATAAAAAATTCTTTATCCGGATGTTAAAATATTAACATCATCCTTATTTTTCAGCATCCCGTTGTCAAAGCGTTGAATTTAAGGACAGTATGAACCCATAACATGAGCCACCAGAATACGTTTATGTGAAAGCGGGTGGTTAGAAAATAATGATATATTTATTAGCCTGATAGCGTGTTTTTCGGATATTTAGCGTTAAAATTCAACAGGAGTTATGATGAAAAAAGTATTAAGCGTAGTGGCTGTTATGGGCATCATGTTTGCTGTCAGTGCCTGTTCCAGTGACTATGTCATTTCAACCAATGACGGGCATATGATTACAACACATGGCAAGCCGGTGAAAGACAAAGATACCGGTCTGATCTCTTATAAAGATACTGATGGCAGTGTTCACCAGGTTCATCAGGGTGACGTAAAAGAGATTGTCGAAAAATAAGCGCGCTGGCACAGGAACCGCCATTAATATCATTAATGGCGTCATCTGCAGGGTGAAAATATATATCTCTTTCTCAGAAAGTTATAGCCGATTGCCACCCCGAAACGTATAAATTTCCTTTTAGGGTCTGGTTTAAGGGGAAATAGAGCACGTTTGCTGACACCGCTGATGCTGCTCGACGAGCCGACCACCTATCTTGATATCAGCCATCAGGTTGAGCTGATGAACCTGCTGCGCAGTCAGAATCAGCAGGGGAAAACGCGGGTGGCGGTGCTGCACGATTTGAATCAGGCCAGCCGCTATTGTGATTATCTGGTGATGATGGCGGCGGGCAAAATTATCGCGCAGGGCACGCCGGAAGAGGTGATGACACCCGAATTGCTGGCGCAGGTTTTTGATATCGATGTGCAAATCTACCCTGAACCGGCGTCGGGCAGGCCGATGTGTATTGTGCGGTGAAATGGGGTGTTAACCCCATTTTTATCATGAACGGTCATTCCATTCATCGGTATATTTAATATTGCCGTCAACATAGTGCCAGGTGATTTTGTTGTACATCATTGACACGGATTCCGTGTGATTAATCTGCGAATTACCTGACATTTTAACGTTCGGCATCCCGGGATTTACGCCAGTAATCTTCACGCCCTCAATCGTCATAATAAAATAAACCTCTTCGCGTCCGGCATCGTTAATACGGTACCAGCGGATCTCAGCGGACTTTAGTGTTTGGCCTTTTGAAACCGCTTTATATAAATAAGGACTCGACGAATCGAATTCCTTTTCAAACATCATCGGTGAATGAGAGCGTGTCCCGGTAATGCTGCCACTGCGACTATCGACGGGAATATTCAGACCGTGGCTGAAACCGATGATCTCAATACTTCCCTCACGCCCTGCAACATCCACTGAACCTTTGATAGCGGAACCGCCATCATCATAAAGCCACATATAAGCGGGTATTGGCATTGCTGTAATTCCCTTTAATAAAATGAGACTTCACGTTATGCCCATACTGCTATCAGCGCAATTAGCGGATGTCGTAATGGACTGAATTTTCAGAATTTTATTATCAATTCAGGCAGTCCTGACGTCTGTTTTTTGCGGTGCGACTCCTGTAGTGTCTTCCCTTAAGCTAAATTTTCAAAAGGCGGTTTCATGGCTTTACAAGGAAAGTTTGTTATTAATGATGCGGATTACTGCCCTCTGATGATGTATGGGGTCGGTACTTACATGGCTTACTCTGGCAAAGATGCGTATCGCAACAGGGCAAGTTGTATTGGAATTCCAAATCTGGGGCCGATTCCCTATGGTCGCTATCATATTGTGAAACGAGTAACGGGTGGGGTGAAAGGTGTTGTCAGGGCCGATATCCGTGATTCCTATTCGTGGTTTACGCCTACCCCGGTGATTAAGGCGGAGTGGTTTGCTCTTTATCGGGACGATGGGTCCATAGATGACAAAACATGGATAGAAGGAGTGGAACGAGGCAATTTTCGCTTGCATCCTCCCGGCCCGCTGGGGATATCCTATGGATGTATCACCCTTCAGCATCGCAGTGATTTTATGGCTATTCGTCAGGCCTTGATGTCTACCCGGCAGACAGAATTACCCAATGGTTTAATGAGTTATGGAATGATAGAGGTGATCCTGAATGGGCAGGCGTCGTGTGACAACGGGATTTAGAATATTAATTGCAGTGGGCATTTACGTTCTGGTTTTTCTTATTCTGCGGCCTTCATCCCCGGTGACTAAAGAACAATATATCTTCTGGAATGACACAGCCGCGTTATTTGGAGAACCAGACGTTGAAGGCTTTATCGGATTGACGCTATTTATTATTTGTCCTGTTATCACAGTTATTTTGTATCAGGTGATCGTCAGGCTTTTACACTGGCATCTGAACAAACCCGATAAATGATGAATCCGCGGACATTATCAACGCGGCGAGATTAAACCTGCCGCGCATTTTCAAGATTTCTCCTTCTTTCTACTCCCATGCTCTGCCGCGTAAAAATATGGTTTTTCGTTGCCATTGTTTTCTCTCAGGTTGTGTTTATCAGCTACACTTTTGACACCCCTACAGCGCCAATCAAAAGAGCGCAAGATAACGAGAAAACATCATGATCATTTCTGCATCAACGGACTACCGCGCCGCGGCAAAAAGTAAACTGCCGCCATTCCTGTTTCATTACATCGACGGCGGCGCTTACAACGAGCATACACTCAGACGTAATACCGCCGATCTGGCCGACATCGCCTTGCGTCAGCGCATCCTCAAAAACATGTCCGATCTCAGTCTTGAGACACAACTGTTTGGCGAAAAACTGGCGATGCCCGTCGTGCTGGCACCGGTCGGTCTGACCGGTATGTACGCGCGACGCGGCGAAGTGCAGGCTGCACGCGCGGCGGCGAAAAAAGGCATTCCTTTCACGCTTTCCACCGTCTCTGTCTGTCCGATTGAAGAGGTTGCACCGGCCATCGACCGGCCGATGTGGTTCCAGCTTTATGTGTTGAAAGACCGGGGTTTCATGCGCAATGCGCTGGAACGCGCGCAGGCGGCGGGGGTTAAAACACTGGTGTTTACCGTGGATATGCCGACGCCCGGCGCACGTTATCGCGATGCGCATTCCGGCATGAGCGGTCCAAACGCCGCTGCACGCCGCATGTTGCAGGCGGTCATGCATCCGCAATGGGCCTGGGATGTGGGGCTGAATGGCAAACCGCATGATCTGGGTAATGTTTCCGCTTATCGCGGCAAACCCACCACGCTGGAGGATTATATCGGCTGGCTGGGCGCAAACTTCGACCCGTCGATTTCATGGAAAGATCTGGAATGGATCCGTGAGTTCTGGAAAGGCCCGATGATTATCAAAGGGATTCTGGATCCGGAAGATGCAAAAGACGCGGTGAAATTTGGTGCTGATGGCATTGTGGTCTCCAACCACGGCGGCCGTCAGCTTGACGGTGTGTTGTCCACCGCCCACGCACTGCCGGCTATTGCAGACGCGGTGAAAGGTGACATCACCATTCTCGCCGATTCCGGCATTCGCACCGGTCTGGACGTGGTCCGCATGATTGCGCTCGGTGCAGACAGCGTGCTGCTGGGCAGGGCGTTTGTGTATGCGCTGGCGGCGGCGGGCGAGGCCGGGGTCATTAATCTGCTGAACCTGATCGAAAAAGAAATGCGGGTAGCGATGACATTGACCGGGGCGAAATCCATTGCTGATATCAGTGGCGATTCGCTGGTTTACGGACGGAATCAGGTGCATCGCGCGACCTTGTAAAATGCAGAGGGCGCAACTTCCGTTTGAAGCCACGCCCTGTTTCATTACCCCACGCAATAGCCGTTTCTGCCCGCATGTTTGGCGTCATACAGCGCACCGTCGGCACGTTTGAGTAATTCCAGCGAAGTCATGCCCGGCGACCATTGCATAATGCCCTGGCTGACCGTCACCGTGTCTGCCACCTGTGATAAGGCGTGCGGGATAGTCGCCTGCGTTACGCTTTGCCTGATGCGTTCCGCGACGACCTCCGCATCGTCGGCGGTGGCGCTGTGCAGCAGGATCACAAACTCCTCACCGCCATAACGGGCCACCAGATCGGCCGGTTGTCTTACGACCTGTTTAAAACACTCCGCGATGCCCACCAGACAAGTATCTCCGGCCTGATGGCCGTAATGGTCGTTGTATTTTTTGAAATAATCCACGTCAATCATGATCAGGGAAAAGGTGCCGCCCTGACGTTCCGTTTGCGCAATCAGTTGTTCAAGCTGATTATCAAGCTGGCGGCGGTTCGCTACGCCCGTCAGCGGATCATAATGCGCCAGATTATCCAGCTTGCTGACCAGCAACTGGTTGTCGCATTCCCGCCTGACAGAAAGGACAAACCAGCGGCTGAGCATAATACGCGCGCTTTCAAACAGGGCGCTGACGACAATCATCGCAGCGATTTCCAGAATCGGAATATCCTCTTTCAGCAGTACCAGATGAAAAAATAATGAAAACCACAGCGGTAATGTGAAGCTGTAAAGGATCGGCATGGTCGGGTACAGCGCAATCAGCGCCGTAAAAATCAGCATACAGAACAGCGGGAAGACCAGTTGTTGCTGCGTGTCACTGGCCAGCATGAAATGAAACACCACGGCCCAGAATAAACCGACCAGAAACGCCAGTATCATCGCGGGCGTACGTGAGCGTATGAAGCGCAGCACGGGCAAAAGAATGATAAAAAATACCAGGAAAATCAGGGCTAAATTATCCAGCACCGGACCGGAAACCGCCACGTCGGCGTTCGGATCCAGTAATACCCTGAACTGATGACGTCCGAATAAAAAAAGCACAAAACCAAGATTGGCGAGCAGCAACCAGATAGCGCTGATGCGCAGTGAGGCTTTTTTATAGTGATCCAGCAGGGCGTTAAACGCTGTGTCTTGCAGCGTGTGGGTGGTTTTTTGCATGGTTTTCCTTAACGTCGTCTTCGTGGATAGTGTAGACGAAGAAGAGTTTTTACTCCTCCCCCTGCGGAGGCCGGGAGGGGTTTTAAGGACGAAACGATGGCCAAAGCAGACATCAACTTCTTGATTTTTTTGTAATACCCCAACCCTCACCTTCGCAGGGGAAGGCGTTGTCCGGTGTTCCCAGACAGGCAGCCAGTTGTTCCCCAGTTACGCCCGCGATGATCATCTCATTCACGGGGGGCGCAAAGGCAAACTCCCTTAACCATTGCTGCCTCGCCGCTTCCAGCCTGTCAGCGGGCCGCGCGCTAAGCGATTCCCGCAACACGCAGCGCTTTTCTTCCAGTGTCTCCGGGGTAATGCCGTCAATGATGGCCGGGATCTGCGCGATAAACGTATGGATAAACCCCAGCAGTGTTTCTGCGCTATACGTAGGCGATTGTAATGCAAACAAAATGCCGGACTGGCGGGCGGTCTGATGGAAACGGCAACTCACTACGTATCCGACATTTTTTTCGACGCGCAATTGCTGGAAGAATTTGGGTTCGAGGAACGACGCTAAAATCTGCGTGGCGGCCAGGCATTCAGCGGTGTTTTCCGCCAGCGGACAGAATAGCAATACCGCAGCATCGTCTCCGGCGGTCGTGAATTCATGCACTCCGCCTGACGAGCTGCTGACCACTTCCGGCAGTTTTGCCAGCAGGGTGCGTATCGCGATATCCGATGCCAGCTGATGCTGTTCCTGCTCAAACAGCCGTTTGCCTTGTGCCAGCGCGGCGGGAGAAGGCGCGCGCAGCAGTTCGAGCGCCGTGGCGAGCGTGCGCGTCGCCCATGCCTGAGAGCCGCTAAGTTGTAATAATCCGTTGCCCTGCGCACAGGTAAACACCAGAGAATGACCTGCATGGGCAGATTGCGCGCAAAGGGCGCGCAGGCTGGCGCGGGCGATACACGCCTGAAGTAAGGTCAGCGGGGCACCGGTGGTCAGGATGCTTTCCCCTGTTTTAAGCTTGATTCCGGCGGACGGGAGGTAAAACCTAAAAGGTGATTTCGTGACGTTGTCACATTGTGATTGCCATTCTTTAAAACTGACCGGCAGGGTGAAGCGTTTTACCGGGGTGTTTTGACCAGACACATCCGGCGCAATCCACAGCCGCGTCATGTTTTCCGGCTTTAACTCGCTGAGCAATATCTGCCAGCCGTTATGCGCGGCGGGCGGGAAATCCAGGGTGCGGGCGCGCAGTTGATCCAACGGCGTCAGGCGGCTGAAATCGCGATGCGCGAGGGCAATGTAATGTTGCAAATGCCCGGTGCGTAAAGCATGAATCTGTTGCAGCCAGTGGCAGAACAGTGTTTCCACACGTGCACATAAAACAGGCGTGGTATCGCAGACGAGAAATTCAATACTGAGAATAGCGTCACTGTCGGATGCGTACGGCAGCGAAACCTGCACGCTGTCTGCCAGCGCCTGGGTTCGAAGTTGATCCAGCAAACTGCCCGGTGCTTCATCCGCCAGGAGCTGACGCAATAACGTCAGCGCGGGCGAGGGCGTGACCGGGAACGAAAAACGCAGTCGTGGTGACCCGTCAAGACTCAATTGCAGATGGCGTTCGTCGCGCAATACCAGAGGCTGAGCAGGCGCTGGCTGAGAACCGTTGCAGGCAACAAAGGCATTGCCGTAACGCTCTGCCAGCGTGGTCAGTTCAACGACAGATTGCGGCCCCTGTAACCACAACGTGAGCTGCCCTGCGGTGAAGAATTGCTGATGATAGTCCGTCAGTGCCTGTTGCAGAGCGGAAATATCCTCACCGAAAGCGGTACGGTTACCGACGTGAAAATCATGCAGTTGTGCCGGAGCGGCAAAGGCCAGACTCAGCGCCGCATCACAAAGGGAATCCGCATGACCGGTCAGCATGCGGTATTCGGCGTCGATCACCGCCACTTCCTGCTGCACTGCCTCCGTTGCCAGCAAAGGTTGCGCCAGCATGTCCGTCAGACGCGCCAGACCGTCTGCAAACTTTGCCGGTGTCATATCGAAAAACCACGCCGTCGAGGTGGCGTGCGTGCTGGCGTTGAGTCGCGCCCCTTCGGACTGCGCCCACATCATCAGCCGGTTATCGCCCTTAAACTGACGGCTTCCGGCAAACACCACATGCTCAAACAGATGCGCCAGCCCGGGAAAGTGCTGCGGTTCGTGATGGCTTCCGGCATTGAGATGAATCAGCGCGGCGGCGCGGGAAGCCTGCGGGTCATGAAGAATATTGACCCGCAATCCGTTAGCCAGTGTCAGGGTGTGTACGGCTGGCAGCATCAGACCCTCAGCCTTTAAAAATCAACTGCGAGTTCGCGCGGTTGCGGAACTGCAACTGATTGATCTGAATGTTGGTGCAGTTGGCCTGTTCGCGAGCTGCCAGAATTTTGCCATGATGTTCGGATTTGGAGCACACCGGATCGGCGTTGTCGGCGTTGCCGGTGAGCATAAACGCCTGACAGCGGCAGCCGCCGAAGTCTTTCTCTTTTTCAGAACAGGAACGGCAGGGTTCCGGCATCCAGTCGAAGCCGCGGTATTTGTTAAAGCCGAACGAGTCGTACCAGATTTCCTGCAAGGTATTTTCCAGTACAGACGGGAATTCGACCGGCAACTGACGCGCGCTGTGGCACGGCAGCGCCATGCCTTCCGGCGTCACACTGAGGAATATCGCTCCCCAGCCGCCCATGCAGCCTTTCGGACGTTCTTCGTAATAATCGGGCGTCACAAACAGCAGGTTGGCCAGATTACCGGTGCCCGCCATTTTCTCGCGATACTGATGCACCACATTTTCGGCGCGGGCGATCTGCTCGCGGGTCGGCAATAGTCCTTCGCGGTTAAGCTGCGCCCAGCCGTAAAACTGACAGGTCGCCAGCTCAACGTCATCGGCTTCCAGCTCGATACTCAGGTCGATAATCTTGTCGATCTGGTCGATGTTATGGCGGTGCAGCACGAAGTTCAGCACCATCGGATAACCGTGGGCTTTCACCGCTTTTGCCATCTCCAGTTTTTGCCGGAAGGCTTTGGCGTTACCCGCCAGTGCGGCGTTCAGCGTTTCATCGCTGGCCTGAAAACTGATCTGGATATGATCCAGTCCGGCTTCGGCAAACGCATCGATTTTCTTCTCGGTCAGCCCGATACCGGACGTGATCAGGTTGGTGTAAAAACCGAGATCGCGGGCAGCACGGATAAGTTCAGGCAAATCTTTACGCACTAATGGCTCGCCGCCGGAGAAACCGATTTGCACTGCGCCCATTTCCCGCGCTTCTTCGAACACTTTGATCCACTGTGCGGTGGTCAGCTCTTTTTCCTGTTTGGCGAAATCAAGCGGGTTCGAGCAATACGGACATTGCAACGGGCAGCGGTAGGTCAGTTCGGCCAGCAGCCACAACGGTGGTTTGACCGCAGGTTTAAGCAGGTTCACGGAAGGTAATCCACTTTTGAGCATGGGCCTGAGCGAAGAAATCTTTGACGTCATCATTCACGCCACCGGCTTCCGGGAAGCGGGCATTCAGCTCATCAATGATATTGGCAATCGTCCGCTCGCCGTCGACCAGTTGCAAAATGAAGGTCGCGCTGTCGTTAAGTTTCGCCATCCCTTCCGGGTATAAAATCACGTGACAGTCCTGCGTTTTCTCAAACTGCATGCGGTAGCCGCGGCGAAACATCGGCGTGTAGTGTTCGGTAATGGTGATCACAGAAGTCGTCCTTTATGCCAGACCGCCTGTTGCGTCACGCTGTGGTATGGCGGGCGGTTCAGTTCGTAAGCCATGCTCATGGCATCGAGCATGCTCCACAGAATGTCGAGTTTGAATTGCAGGATTTCCAGCATGCGCTGCTGTTTTTCGACGGTATCGCAGTATTCCAGCGCCAGTTGCAGGCCGTGTTCCACGTCGCGATTCGCCTGACTCAGGCGGCTGCGGAAGTAACCGTAACCTTCTTCCTCAATCCATTTGTAATGCTGCGGCCAGGTATCGAGACGCGCCTGATGGATTTGCGGGGCGAACAGTTCAGTCAGCGAGCTGCATGCCGCTTCCTGCCAGACGGCGCGGCGGGCAAAGTTAACGTAAGCATCGACCGCAAAACGCACACCCGGTAACACCCTTTCTTCTGAAAGCAGCACATCACGATCCAGACCGACCGCTTCCCCCAGTCGCAGCCAGGCTTCGATACCGCCTTCACTGCCGCCGTATCCGTCGTGATCGAGAATACGCTGCACCCATTTGCGTCGGGTTTGCGCATCCGGGCAATTGGCCATAATGGCCGCGTCTTTCAGCGGAATGCTGGTCTGATAATAGAACCGGTTCGCTACCCAGCCCTGAATTTGCTCGCGCGTCGCCTGACCATTGTGCATCGCAATATGGTACGGATGATGGATGTGATAAAACGCGCCTTTGGCCCGCAGCGCCTGTTCAAAAGCTTCCGGCGTCATCGGTGACGTCCGGTTTGAAGATGTCGTCATAATCGTTTTACCTAAAGTTCGATGCGCATCCCGTCCCAGCTGACTTCGATGTTTTGCTGCGTCAGTGCCTGCCGCTCGGCAGAGGCTTCATTGAGGATCGGGTTGGTATTATTAATATGGATGAGAATTTTGCGTTCTGCCGGAAGGGAAGACAGCAGGGCAATCAGCCCTTGTTCTTCGGCAAGGGCCAGATGGCCCATGTCTTTGCCGGTATTGCGGCCGACGCCGGTGGTCGCCAGCTCGTTGTCCTGCCACAGCGTGCCGTCAATCAGCAGGCAATCGGCTTTATGCAGCCACTTCAGCAGTTCATCATCTGGCTCGCCCAGACCCGGTGCGTACAGCAGCGAGGTGCCGGTTTTCGTGTCTTCAATAAACAGCGCGATATTATGGCCGGGGAGCGGTTTGCCGCGGTATTTCGAATAAGGCGGCGCGTTACTCAGCAGCGGAATGGCCGTGAATTTCAGATTCGGGCACACCGCCACGGAGAAGCGCTTCTCCGGCCCGATAGCGTGGTGTTGCAGGCCGCCATTCCAGTGCGAAAGCATGGTGAAAATCGGGAAGCCGGTGGTGAGATCTTCATGCACTTCCGGCGTGCACCACACCTGATGCGGACAGCCTTCGCGTAAATTCAGCAGGCCGGTGCAGTGATCAATCTGGCTGTCGGTCAGGATGATGGAGCCGATGGCGGTGCCGCGTAAAACGTCGTGTTTTATCAGTTCCGGCGTGGCGGCAATCTGGTGGCAAATGTCCGGCGAGGCGTTACACAGCACCCAGTCGGTGCCATTGTCGCTGACGGCAATTGACGACTGGGTCCGCGGAGAGGTTTTCATGGTGCCGTTGCGAACGCCCTGACAGTTGCTGCAATTGCAGTTCCACTGAGGGAAGCCGCCGCCTGCCGCGGAACCAAGTACGATAATCTGCATGTGAGAACCAGGGGGAAAGGGAAGGAAGATGCCCACAGTTAACCGTGGGCACAAGGGCTTAGCGGTTAGAAATGTACAGCGTCACTTCTAAGCCTAAACGCAGGTCTTCGAAAGAAGGTTTAGTCCACATAATTACGTCCTCTTGGTGATTACAGTTTTAAGTTCACTGCCGCTTTAATTGCGGCAGGTGATCGGCTTATTGTCAAATATCGCTGGTTTGGCTAAGAAAATGTTGCGATGAGCTCAAACCGATATTGCCCTGTAAGCCACAGGGATTAGCGCAAAATGCCGGATGAAAAACTATTCACCCCACGTTTGCTTTAATACTTTCAGCCAGTTACGGCAGGCGATTTTTTCGATCAATACGTCGCCGTAACCCGCATCAGACATGGCCTGAATCAGTAACGGCAATCCGGCGACATCGCCGAGGACATCCGGCACATTGATGCCGTCGAAATCCGAACCAAAACCGACATTTTCTTCGCCCAGTTTACCAAGAAGGTTATCAAGATGTTTAACAATTTCGGTGATTGGGGTGTCACCGTTACGTTTTCCATCCGCCCGCAGAAACGCTGTGCCGAAATTAACGCCAACAAAGCCGTCGCTTTCCGCAATGGCAGCCAGTTGTTTATCGGTCAGGTTGCGCGGTTGCGGGCATAGCGCATGCACATTGGAATGGGTGGCAACCAGCGGTGCATCGCTGAATTTTGCCGTCTGCCAGAAGGCCCTTTCGTTCATGTGCGAGACATCGAACAAGATCCTTTTCCGGTTACACTCACGCAGCAATCCAAGCCCGGCGGGCGTCAGGCCCTCACCGGTATCCGGCGAACCCGGAAAATCGCCTTTCACGCCGGTCCCAAACTGATTGGGTAAATTCCACAGTGGGCCGATGCTGCGCAGCCCTTTTTCATACCAGAGTTCCAGCCGCGAGAAGTCATCTCCCAGCGCTTCCGCGCCTTCAATATGCATCACCATTGCCAGCACGTCGTGAGCGATACACTGCTCAATTTCGGCAACCGTCCGGCAGATTTTTGCCCGCCCGGATGACTGTGTTTCGATACGTTCCAGCAGTGAAATCTGTGCCTGTGTGATGGCTAACGCGTCATGAGGCACAGCCGGAGAATTTGGCTTCAGTTGTGGCATATACGAAGCAGGTGGTACGAAAATGGCAAATAAGCCACCCGCGAAGCCACCGAGGCGACAACGCCTGAGATCGAGATGTCCTTCCAGTGAGCCATCAAGAAACAGGGCAGCAGGATCTGCTGCATCATGCAGCCACAGGCGCAGTAACAGGTCGTTATGACCGTCGAAGACAGGGGGATGTGGAATGGTGTTCATGATGTTAATGGTACTTTATAAAAGCACGAAAATGTATGCGGAATATGTAATGGTTTGTTTGGGTGATGTTAAGTGATTTGACTGACTTGTTTTCATGTGGAGGTGAAAGAAAAATACGGCTTTGACCTTTTGTCTGCTGGTCAGGCAAATCTCAGTCAGCTCCCTCCCCTGCGAAGGGGAGGGTTGGGGTGGGGTATTAAGGTCAAAATCCAATAGTTAAAGTGTGCTTTTACAAAGAATTAGCCATTAAAACCCCCTCCCAACCTCCCCCTTCGCAGGGGGAGGAGCAAACAGAAAAACATTCTGCATTTGAATTATTGCTGCGGCCTCAGCAAATCAGAAACTATAGCTCGCCGTCACCGACACATTCCTTGGTTCGCCGTAGACCACATACTGGTTCACGCTGGTGTCATATTCCTTGTCAAACAGGTTATTGACGTTGGCCTGCACCGCCAGTTGTCTGGTGACCTGATAACGACTGAACAGGTTAACCAGCGCGTAGCTGCCTTGTTCCGCATAACGGGTGCCGTTGCCGCTTGGGCCCGGAACGGTATCCCAGACGTGGGTCTGCCAGTTCACGCCACCGCCGACGGTCAGATCCTGCAACATCGGCAGACGGTAGCTGGAGAACAGTTTTAGCTGGGTGCGCGGCAGTTGCGGATTAACTGCATCGCCATTTTCATCTTCCGCAATGTAACGGGTACCGCCGAACGTCATCTGCCAGTTATCGGTCAGCGCGCCGTTCACTTCAAATTCCACGCCGCGGCTGACGGTGCCGTTTTTGCCTTCATAGGCGGTATCGGTTGTGCCAGGAATAATGCGGCCGGTGCTTTGTGCCACGTTATCCAGCTCCGCGCGGAAGAGAGAAACCGACGCGGTCAGACGGCTGTTAAACCAGTCAGATTTTACGCCCGCTTCGTAGTTTTTGCCGATGACCGGTGAAAGGTAGCCGCCGTTGATATCGCGGTAAGTTTGCGGCTGGAACACTGAGGTATAGCTCGCGTAGGTCGACCAGGTATCGTTGATGTCGAACACCAGACCGGCGTACGGCGTGATGTTGTTCTTCTCGATCTGGTCGGTGAGCGTGTGAGAATTCCAGTTGGTGTAGCGTGCGCCAACGATCAGGTGCAGCGGATCCGCCAGTGAAAGACGCGTAGCCACGTAAGCCGATTTCTGACGGATAACATTTTCTTCCGCCAGCGCGCGCGGACCCCAGTCAGTTTCAGGGAACTGACCGTTGAAATCGTTAAAATTGCCCAGTTCTTCGGTTGAGATATTGGCAAAGGAGCTGTAATAGGTGTTCTGCTGTTTGCTGTAACTCACGCCGGTCATCAGCTCATGCTGACGGCCAAACAGTTCATACGGGCCGCTGGCAAAGGCATCTACACCATCGACTTTACGTTTACCGGTGTTATAACCGGTTCCCGCCACCACCGGATAACCGGCATAAGCGGATTCGCCGACGCCGGTAGTTTTATCGAATGTCCCGTCGATATACATCATCTTACTGTCGATATGGGATTCGGTATGGGTGCCGTTCAGTGTGGCCTGCCAGCCATTATCGAACGATTGCTTCAGGGTGGTGAACAGCTTAGTCGTTTCTTTATCGCTGTACGCCCAGTCCGGTGCGGAGTTAAAGCCGCGACGATAATCGGTTTTGCTGCCGTCCAGATACCAGCGCGGCATACCGCCCCAGGTCGGGCTGTCGGTGTTGGTTTGCTGGAATTCGTAGCCTGCGGAAAGCAGGGTGGAATCGGTGAGGTCGGCATCCACGGTGGCATAGACGAATTTTTTGGTGGCGCCGTAGCGTTCAACGTAGCTGTTTTTGTCCTGATAACCGGTGATCAGGCGGCCACGTACGCTGCCGGATTCGTTCAGCGGTGTGGATAAATCTGCCACGTAACGTTGTTTATTCCAGCTACCGTAAGTAGCAGAAACATTGCCGGTGAATTCTTTGCTGTCGGCGTGTTTACGCACCTGATTGACGGATGCTGACGGGTTGCCGGGGCCGGTCATCAGACCGGTTGCACCGCGCACCACTTCGATACGTTCATAAATCGCCGTGTCAGACTGGGAATCACCCAGATCCCAGCGCGGGTCGAAGGTGGTCGGAATGTTATCGACCATGTAGTTGTCGATCAGAAAGCCACGCGCGTAATAAGTACGGCGGTCGAGATCCGAGACGCTTTCCTGAATACCGGTGGTGTTTCTCAGCACATCACCCAGAGATTGCAGTTGCTGATCCTGCATACGTTGCTTGCTGATGATACTGACGGATTGCGGAATATCGCGCGCCGTCAGGGCCATTTTTGTGCCCGCAGTGGTGACCGGAACACTGTAATCGGTGGCTGAGGTATCTGCCGCGCTGGTGTCGTTCTGACCGGTGACGACAACCGTGTCTTCAGCGGTTTTTTTTGCGCTGGCTTCTGCTGCATAAGCACTATGCAATGAAGATGAAACAAGCAGGGCAATGATGGAAAGTGAAAGTTTCTTTCCTGAATTATTTTGAGGATTTTCCTTAACACTCCTGACGGCGTAATTCCCTGTAAAATTAGACATAAGTATTCTCCACACGGTTATTTTCTTATTTTTTAAGCCACTGCATTTTTTTATGAATACGGCTTTATCAGCATGAGCAAACCCCGCCAGGATCCCCCGTAACAAGGGCTGGAGAAGATAAAATGAGCATGGTTAATAAAGCGAATGAGAATAATACGCATTGGGTTTACTGCTGTAAATAAATATTACAGGCGGGGGGCTACACCGATAGCCGCAATGCTCCCTCCCCTGCGAAGGGGAGGGTTGGGGTGGGGTATTAAAGACAAATTAAGAAGCAGGAGTTTGCTCTGACCAGAACAGTGTTTGCCCTTAAAACCCCCTCCCAACCTCCCCCTTCGCAGGGGGAGGAGCAAAGATGAAAACAGTGTGCCGTTGAATTTAAGATCGTGCGGGCGATTCAGAAATCTTGCTGAACGGAGCGGCCTGAAGACCTCAGGCTTCAGGACCGAGAGAAGGCACCGCGCAGCGGCAAGATTTCCAGCCTGTCATTGCGGTTGCTGAAACATAGCCAGCGAGCGGTAGCGCTGGTTGTAAAAGCGGGGAGAGATCCAAGAGAGGGAAAGCACTTCCCTCTCTTGGGCGGTTTCGGCACGAAAGGCTACGTGATAACCGTTGTTAAGAAACCGAAATATTCTCGATCCAGCCTTCACGGCGAGTGAGACCACTTTGCCATTAAAAACCCACCTTTTAGCCATTAAGAAATCTAGACATCTAAACGTTCGTTTTGTAGAGTGTCACCACCTGCCGGATTAACGTTTGATTCGGCTAAGAAAAATACAACGGCGGTGACACAATGTTCAGTAACGTTAAAATCCTCGACGGCGGCATGGGGCGCGAACTGGCCCGGATGGGCGCTCCTTTTCGTCAGCCTGAATGGTCTGCGCTGGCACTGATGGAGGCTCCGGAATTTGTGCGAGCCGCTCACGATGCTTTTATTGCTGCCGGTTCTCAGGTCATCACCACCAACAGTTACGCCGTGGTGCCGTTCCATATTAGTGAAGATGTTTTTGTGGAGCAGGGCGCGGCGCTGATTGCGCTTTCCGGCAAGCTGGCGCGGGAAGCAGCGGATGCTGCACCGGCTGATGTGCTGGTCGCGGGTTCACTTCCTCCGGTTCTCGGGTCTTATCGTCCGGATCTGTTCGAACCGGTGGCAGCCAAAAAATTACTGCAAGTGCTGGTGAATAATCTGACGGACAGCGTCGATGTCTGGCTGGCCGAAACGCAAAGCTCTGTGGCGGAAGTCGAAGCCGTGCGTGAGGTGCTCGGCGATGACCCGCGTCCGCTGTGGCTGTCTTTTACCTTGCAGGACAATCTTGATGAAAATGGCAATGCGCTGCTGCGCTCCGGCGAATCAGTTGATGATGCCGTAAACGGCGCATTACGGATTTCTGCCGGTGCGGTGCTGTTCAATTGCAGCCGGCCTGAAGTGATGGCCACGGCGGTGAAAACCGCGCGTGCCGCACTGACGGCGCAGGGATCTGCGCTTGATATCGGCGTGTATGCCAATGCCTTCGAACCTTCCGATAATCAGCGCGGTGCCAATGAAGGGCTGAGCAAAATGCGTCAGGACACCGATCCTGCCGGATACCTGGATTTCGCGAAAGACTGGGTGGCGCAGGGTGCCACCATGGTCGGGGGATGTTGCGGGATCGGGCCGGAACACATCGCCGCGCTTAAGCAGGCCTTTGCTAAATAACATCCATAAAAAGAATAAAACGCACATTAATTCTGAAGATGCATTCTTCGCAGACAGGGGAAAAACATGATTGATCGTCGTTCGTTTATCAAAAGTGCGGGGGCACTTTCCGTTGCTGCGGCTACCCACTCTTTGTGGCTGGGCAATGCCTTTGCTGCGGAGGCAGAAAAGCCGAAAAAAGGCGGGCATCTGGTTGTCGGTGTGGATAACGCTTCCAGCACTGACCGTCTGGATCCGGCATTCTGGTTCGAAACTTACATGTATTTCGTCGGTTCTCAGATGTTTAACAATCTGGTGGAAATCGACGAAAACGCCAGACTGGCCCCCTCGCTGGCTGAAGCCTGGGCCTCAACCGACGGCAGCAAAACCTGGGTGCTGAAAATTCGCCAGGGCGTGCAGTTCCACGATGGCCGCTCGCTGGGCGCGAAAGATGTGGTGTACTCCCTGAATCACCATCGTGGTGAGAAATCCACCTCGCCGGTGAAAGGTTATCTCGATACCGTCAGTGCAATTGAAGCCACCGGCGACCATGAAGTCACGATTAAACTGACCGCGCCGGACGTTGAATTCGTCTGGCTGCTGAGCGCCGTGCATTTCGCCATTACCGCTGAAAATGAAAACTTTGACAAAGGCATCGGTACCGGCGCATTTATCCTTGAGAAATTCCAGCCGGGCGTCTCTACGCTGACTAAACGCAATCCGAACTACTGGAACAGCGAACGCGGGCATGTCGATTCTGTCGAAACGCTGGCGATGAATGATTCAACGGCCCGTGTGGCGGCACTGGTCAGTGGTTCGGCACAATTGATTAACCGTGTGAATCCGCGCATCGTCAGCCGCATCGAACGTATGCCGAACCTGAAACTGGTGCGCGCCAAAGACAGTATGATTTATACCTTCCCGGGGCTGTCGAATCTGGCGCCGTTCGATAATGTTGATGGCCGTCTGGCGCTGAAATACGCCATCGATCGTCAGAAAATTATCGATACCGTGCTCGGCGGCTACGCCAGCGTCGCGAACGATAACCCGATTTTCCCGTCGAACCGTTACTTCGCGAAAGACATTCCGCAGCGTCCGTACGACCCTGAAAAAGCCCAGTTCCACTGGAAGAAATCCGGGTTCAGCGGCCCGCTGACCCTGAACGTTGCCGATGCCGGTTTCCCTGGTGCGGTTGATGCCGGTCAGCTTTATCAGCAATCCGCCGCCAAAGCTGGCATTAATCTGAATGTGGTGCGCGTGCCGGACGATGCGTTCTGGAATGATATCTGGCAGAAGAAAGCCTTCGTGTCGTCGAACTGGGCGAACCGTCCGACCGCCGATGCGCTGCTCTCGCTGGTGTTCACCAGCCAGTCTTCATGGAACGAATCCGCGTGGCACGTACCGGCTTTCGATGCGATGGTCAAAGCCGCGCGCGGTGAAGCGGACGAAGCGCGCCGCAAACAGATTTACCATGACATTCAGGTGATGCTGGTTGATCAGGGCAGCGAGATCATTCCGCTGTATGCCGATGCACTCGACGGTTGTTCCGCCAAAATCAAAGGGTTCACGTCCGTTCCGGGGATGCCGCTGAGCGGTAACCGTGCGGCAGAGAAAGTCTGGATCGAAGGCTGAACCGGGTAAAAATATGTCTGACTTATCTGCACAACAGAAAGCGACTCAACGGCCTGCGGGCCGTTTTTCGCAACCTCATTCCAGCTTGCTGAGCATGGTGCTGATACGCCTGTTTTATGGCGTGCTGGTGGTGCTGGCAGTTTCCGTGCTGATTTTTGCCGGTGTGCAACTGCTGCCGGGCAATGCTGCGACGGCGATCCTCGGCCAGAGCGCCACGCCGGATGCCATCCGCGAACTGAACTTGCAACTGGGGCTGGATAAACCGGCAGTCAGCCGTTATCTGAGCTGGTTGGCCGGTGTGTTGCACGGCGATTTTGGCACCAGTTTCTCCACCCGTGAAGCCATCAGCGGCCCGCTGTTTACCCGCCTGGGCAACACGTTGTTTCTGGCCGGATGTACCGCCGCGATTGCGGTTCCGCTGGCGCTGCTGATCGGATTTATTTCCGTTCGTTATCAGGGCAGCGTAATTGATACGCTGCTCAACGCCATCACCCGCGCAACCGTCGCGCTGCCGGAATTTTTCTCCGGCTATCTGCTGATCCTGATTTTTGCCATCACGCTGGCATGGGCGCCGAGCAACAGCAGTATTACGGCGGATATGCCGCTGGCAGCTAAACTCTCCGCCATTTCCCTGCCGTGTGCCACGCTGGTGCTGGCGATCCTTGGCCATATGAGCAACATGACCCGCGCCGCGCTGATTGCCGCGCAAAGTTCGGCGTATGTCGATACTGCGTTGCTCAAAGGGCTGTCGCCGTCGCGCATTTTGTGGCGTCACGTATTGCCCAATGCCGTGGGGCCGATCATCAACGTCGTGGCGATCAATCTGGCGTATCTGATGGTCGGTGTGGTGATTGTTGAGAACGTATTTGTTTATCCGGGACTCGGGCAGTACATGGTCGACAGCATCAGCAAACGTGATATTCCGGTGATGCAGGATTGCGCGTTGCTGCTGGCTGGCATTTATATCCTGCTGAATTTGCTGGCGGATGTGATGGCACTGGTCGCCAATCCGCGTTTACGCCACAACCGCTGAATCTTAGGAATTGCTGTAATGCCTGCATTAAAACCTGCTTCGATACTTGGCCTGCTGGTGCTGAGTCTGTTTATTCTGATCGCCATTTTTGCGCCGTGGCTGGCGCCTCACGCGCCGGATCAAACGCTCGGGATGTCCTGGGATTTACCAGGACCGGATTCCATTCTCGGCACGGATAATCTCGGCCGTGATTTGCTCTCCCGTCTGATCTGGGGCACCCGCGTTTCCCTTGGGGTGACTGCGCTGGCGGCGCTGGTGGCGTTTATCGTCGGTTGTACGTTCGGGTTTATTGCCGGACTGCGTGGCGGCTGGTTAGATCAGGTGATTTCCCGCTGCAACGATATCGTCATGGCTATCCCGACGCTGATCCTGGCGCTGATTGTGCTGGCCGTCTTGCCAAAAACCATTCTGGTGCTGACGCTGGTGCTCGGCTTGCTGGAATCGACCCGTGTGCTGCGCGTGGCACGATCCCTCGCGGTGGATATCGGCGTGATGGAATTTGTTGATGTGGCGCGGCTGCGCGGCGAAAGCCTCGGCTGGATCCTCTGGCATGTGATCTTACCCAATGCGCTTCAGACGCTGATTGCCGAATTCGGCCTGCGTTTTATTTTTATTCTGCTGTTTCTTTCTGCGCTGTCATTCCTCGGGCTGGGTATTCAGCCACCCACCGCCGACTGGGGCGGACTGGCGCGCGATAACAAAGACGGTATTTTGTTTGGCGTCTGGGCGGCGCTGGTGCCGGGCGGCGCCATCGCGGTACTGGCACTGGCGGTCAACGCCGTGGCGGACTGGCTGATGAGCGGTGAGCGTCGTGTGTGGGGGAAAAAAGCATGAATGAGCACTTACTGCATGTCGAAAACCTGCACGTGGTGTCGCAGGGTAAAAATCCGCGCACGCTGGTGGATGACGTCTCTTTCACGGTGAAGCAAGGCGAAGTGCTGGGGCTGATCGGCGAATCAGGCGCAGGTAAATCCACCATCGGACTGGCCATTCTCGGGCACTGTCGTCAGGGGATGTGCATTCAGTCCGGCAGAATGACATTCAGCGGGCAGGAACTGACACAACTTTCTGACCGCCAGTTGCGGCAGGTGCGCGGCAGGCAGATTGCTTATGTCGCGCAGTCTGCCGGAGCAGCGTTTAACCCGGCGATCACGCTCGGTGAGCAGGTCATTGAGGCGGCGCTGAAACATAAAATTTATCCCCGCCAGCAAGCGCAGGCCAAAGCCATTGCGCTGTTTGAACAACTCGGCCTGCCGGATCCACAGGCATTTTATCAGCGTTATCCGCATCAGGTTTCCGGCGGTCAGTTACAGCGCGCGATGATTGCGATGGCACTGTGCGCCGGTCCTGAGTTGTTGATTTTCGATGAGCCGACCACCGCGCTGGATGTCACCACACAGCTCGGTGTGCTGAAAGCTATCAGTGATGTGATCCGCTTTTCCGGCGTCGCGGCGATTTACATCAGCCATGATCTGGCGGTCGTTGCGCAGATAAGCGATCACATCATGGTATTGCAGCACGGTAAAACGGTTGAACAGGCGGAAACGGCGCAACTGCTGAGCCAGCCGCAACAGGATTACACCCGCCGTTTGCTGCATGCGCAGGGCGGGAGCAAAACGCCGCAAACCGGCGATGCGCCGGTGGCGCTGGATCTCCGCAACATCAGTGCGCGCTATCATGCGCAGCCGGTGCTGCAAAACATTTCACTGAGCTTGCCGCGCGGGCGCACGCTGGCGGTGATCGGCGAATCCGGCTCGGGGAAATCTACGCTCGGCAAAGTGATTTGCGGACTGCTCACGCCGCAAACCGGTGAAGTCAGTCTGAATCAGCAAGTATTACCTGCCAGTTTGCGCCAGCGCAGCCGCGTTCAGTTGCGCGATGTGCAACTCATTCATCAGATCCCCGACACGGCGCTGAATCCTAAAGAGCGTATTGGCAGCCAGATTTCCCGTGTGCTGGCCTGCTTTACGTCGCTGAACCGCAGCCAGCGTGAGGCGCGGGTCAGTGAATTGCTGGCGCAGGTCGGATTACACGCTGAACTTGCGATGCGTTTCCCTGCCGCACTTTCCGGCGGGCAGAAACAGCGTGTGTGTATTGCGCGGGCGCTGGCGGCTGAGCCAAAAATTATCGTTTGTGACGAGCCAACGTCGGCACTCGATCCGTTAGTCGCCCGCGATGTCCTGGCGTTACTGCGCCAGATCCAGCAGGAAACCGGCATTGCTTACCTGTTTATCACCCACGATTTACAGGTGGTACGTGAAGTGGCGGACGAAGTCGCGGTGCTCAGACAAGGCGTGATTGTGCGCCACGGCCCGGTGGCATCTGCACTCGCCGAACCTCTGGACGATTACACCCGCGAGTTACTGCGTTCGGTGCCTGAAATGCGGGTGGGCTGGCTGGAGGAAATGTTTGCTAATTAATACTTGTCCTCCTGCCCGGCGCTTTTGTTGTGCTCCTCCCCTTCGCAGGGGAGGAAGCAAAATGGTCATCCTTATTTACACTTTCGCAATATTAACGTCACTAAAGATTCCCTTATTTATACCGATAACCCTTTTGAATTAAATAAATCATTAGAAAGTCGTTCCGCTATGTAACCAATATTTTGAATTTTTTTTCATGGTATTTGTTTTATTGGCCAGGAAATAAGGGAAATAAAATGTTTAAACTGATCAACAATATGCGTGTCGGCGCCCGTTTAGGGGCCGCATTCAGCCTTGTCATTTTGCTTTTAGTCATTGTCAGCGGGATTGCAATCACCAAAATAAGCAGCATTAACACCAGTATTGAACAAATAATCAGCGACCGGTACGTGAAAGTCCGGCTGGCATTTGATGTTCGCGACGGCGTAAACGACCAGATTAAATATCTGCGGGGTATCGTTATCGATACTAAAAATCCTGAACAGAATAAAAAGCGTTATTTACAACTGGATGACACGGTCAAAAAAACCAATTTAGCGATGGATAAAATCGCCGCGATCCAATCCACCGTGACGGGCAAGCAGAAAATTAAAACGTTGCAGGAAGCGGGTGAAACCTTCGAAACGGCGAAAGAGCAACTGATTGCCTTAGCCCGTGCCGGTGACATGGACGGCGCGACCGAATTTGTTCTGCGCAAACTCACCACCTCGCAAAATGCGTATCTGGATCTGGCAACCGCATTTGCCAACTCTCAGGATCAGCAGTTGCAGGCTGAAGGTAAAACAGCGATAGCAGATGGCGCCACCGCCATTCAGCTGACGCTGATTTTCTCCGCGCTGGCGATTTTAATGGCGGCGGCGCTGGGCTATTTCCTGACGCGTTCGATCACCCGTCCATTGCATACCGCAGTAAAAGTGGCAGAAAACGTGGCGGCAGGGGATCTGACCACACAAATCCAGGTGATGTCGCAGGATGAAACCGGGCAGCTCATGCAGGGGCTGAAAAACATGAATGAAAACCTGCTGAAAATTGTGACCGAAGTGCGTGCCGGCACCAATGCCATCACCAGCGCGTCCAGCGAAATTGCTGCCGGAAACCTCGATTTGTCTTCCCGCACTGAACAGCAGGCCAGTTCGCTGGAAGAAACTGCGTCGGCGATGGAGCAGATGACCGCCACCGTGAAGCAGAACGCTGATAACGCGCGTCAGGCTAATCTGCTTGCCGCGCAGGCTTCCCGCGTGGCGGTGCAGGGTGGCGAAGTGGTGGGCGAAGTGGTGAATACAATGGAAGGTATCAACACTTCCTCGCGTAAAATCGTCGATATCATTGCAGTGATTGACGGCATTGCTTTCCAGACCAACATTCTGGCGCTGAACGCTGCCGTTGAAGCAGCGCGTGCCGGTGAGCAGGGCCGTGGATTTGCTGTCGTGGCTTCCGAAGTGCGCAATCTGGCGCAACGTTCTGCCAGTGCCGCGAAAGAGATCAAAGTGCTGATCGACGATTCGGTGGCGAAAGTGGATAACGGCACGCAACTGGTTGCCAAAGCCGGGGCTACCATGGCGGAAGTGGTGTCCAGCGTAAAAAATGTGACTGACATCGTGGGCGAAATTGCGATTGCCAGTAACGAACAAAGCAGCGGCATTGAAGAGATCAACAAAGCCATCACTCAGATGGATGAAGTCACCCAGCAGAACGCCGCATTAGTGCAGGAAGCTTCGTCGGCGGCATATTCGCTCAATGAGCAGGCTGAGCGTTTATCTCAGGCGATCAGTATCTTTAAAGTCAGCGCCGGTTCGGCAACGGCGGCGGTGCGTAAAGCCGGGCAGACAAAATCTCCCGCCTTGCTGTCAAACCGTCAGCCGGTTCCGGCCGCTGATCAGGGCAACTGGGAAACGTTCTAAATCTCCTGTTAGTTTCTCAAAGTTTTCCGTTTCATGTTTAAAACCTGACAATTTCTGTCGGGTTTTTTACTTTCTGCCTCAGCTTTTGCCATAATCCCTTCGCCAATATAAAGGAGAAGGCTTTGATGATGAAAAATACCCTGCGTAAAACTGTGCTGATGGCGGCGGCTGTAGTGCCAATGCTCGCATTCAGTGCGGTGTCATGGGCGCAAACGGCGACAAAAATGACGTCTGTGCAGCAGCAGCTTGCGGCGCTGGAAAAAGACAGCGGCGGTCGTCTTGGTGTGATGCTGATTAATACTGAAGACAATTCCCAGATTGCTTACCGCGCCGATGAACGTTTTGCCATGTGCAGCACCAGCAAGTTCATGGCCGCGTCAGCCATTCTTAAACAGAGCGAAACGCAAACGGAGTTGCTGAACCGCCGCGTCAGCCTCACCAGATCTGATCTGGTAAATTATAACCCGATCACCGAAAAGCATCTCGATACCGGCATGACGGTAGGCGAACTGGCCGCCGCCGCCTTGCAGTACAGCGATAATACCGCCATGAATAAACTGATTGAGCAGCTTGGTGGCCCGCAGAAAGTCACGGAATACGCCCGTACGCTCGGCGATAAAACGTTCCGTCTGGACCGCACTGAACCAACGCTGAACACCGCCATTCCGGGGGATGACCGCGACACCACTTCACCGCGTGCGATGGCTCTGAGTCTGCAACACGTCACGCTGGGCAGCGCGCTGGCTGAACCGCAACGCGCGCAACTGGTGGAATGGATGAAAGGCAACACGACCGGCGCGATGAGTATCCGTGCGGGGCTGCCTGCGACCTGGGTGGTCGGCGATAAAACCGGCAGCGGCGATTACGGCACAACCAATGATATTGCGGTGATCTGGCCGGATAATAAGGCACCGCTGATCCTGATTACCTATTTCACCCAGCCGCAGAAAGACGCGAAATCCCGCCGCGATGTGCTGGCTTCTGCCGCGAAGATTGTGACGCAGGGTTATTGATTTACGTTGAAAAGGACAAAGAAAAGGGCCCGCAAGAGCCCTTTTTGATTGCCGCGTAACGGGCAGATATGGGTTATTTTAGAAACAAGAGAAGGGAATAGAATGTCCAGGCCGTTTTCAGGATCTGCGCAGGCGCTCATGATGTCATTGCTGACGGGACAGGCTACGCACTGGCAGCGCGCGTGGGTTCCGCTACCGTTGACCTCTTCGGTCTGGCAATCAGTCAGCGGCGTTTTATTTTCCAAAATACTGCAACCGGTCTGGTGGTGCTGCCGTTGCCCTGAGCCTGTGGTGACGGTGAAGAAAAACACGGTGTACTGGCTGGCTCATCTGGTTCAGGAACCGGGTCCGGCGGCTGATAAACTGTGGATTGATGCGGTGCGAACGCGCTATCAGATGCAGACCAACAGCATCCTTCCGCCGGAAACCGATGCGATTTTGTCGCAGGTGTTCCAGGATTACGTCACCTTATATGAGTTCTACCGCAAAGGTCGGGTTAATGAGCTGAATAATTAGGGAAATATCCGAAGGGATTGTTTATATACGCGGCGGACATTATTCTCTGTATTATTTCTGTAATAACCGCACCGATGTCGCGGTGTAATATATTTCAAAATTTATATCTGACGGCTATTCAGCCAGTTACTGCACCGTACTTTAATATCATCGCCCATATAACGGCCGCAGGCTATAATTAAACAACTTTCCTGAAAGACTGTTCACCGGGCATCAACCTCCGGTGCGACGTCGTAGCCGCAGGGGTATTGATGCCTGACAACGGTGTGATTTTAAGCCTGATATGTCGCGTGTTGACCCGTCGTTCTGCAAGACGGATGTGCTTTTTAGTGCTTTATTAATGACCGTGTAACGGAGTTAAGTCAGCACGATCGTTCATTAAATCATCAACATATTGATTCCTATAGGAAAGAATAAACAAATCTATACAAAATAAATTATTGAGGTGGGGGCAAAAAAGCCATATATTGGCCGCGTTTTTCATACGCTTGTAATTTTCTTAATCAAATTTATTCAATTGTGGCGTTCTAATAACACACGGTTGTAGGAGAGATATGATGACGGATAAAGTCCGTATTGACAGTTTTGGTGCGAATTCATTAAACGGAAACAATGAAACCTATTTGGCAAGACAAGCTGAATTTGAATCGAATGTTCGGAGCTATCCACGTAAGTTGCCTCTGGCAATTGCGAAGGCCAATGGCGTTTGGATCACGGATGTTGAGAATAATCAATATCTTGATTGCCTGGCCGGTGCGGGTACGCTTGCTCTTGGACATAATCATCCTGACGTGCTGCAAAGCATCCAAAATGTCATTACCAGCGGCTTGCCGTTACATACACTGGATCTGACTACACCGTTGAAAGATCAGTTCTCTGAATATCTGCTTTCTTTATTGCCACAACAGGGCAAAGAGTATTGCCTGCAGTTCACCGGTCCGTCGGGTGCTGACGCTGTTGAAGCTGCCATGAAACTGGCTAAAAAAGTCACCGGCCGTAGCGGTATCATCAGCTTCTCGGGTGGGTACCACGGTATGACGCACGCCACACTGGCGGTGACCGGTAACCTGTCTCCGAAAGAAGCTGTTAATGGCATGATGCCGGAAGTGCAGTTTATGCCTTACCCACACCAGTACCGCTGCCCGCTGGGCATTGGCGGTGACGCTGGCGTTAAAGCATTAACCTATTACTTCGAAAACCTGATCAACGACGTTGAGAGCGGCGTTCGCAAACCTGCGGCTGTCATTCTGGAAGCGGTTCAGGGCGAAGGCGGCGTGAACCCGGCTCCGGCTGAGTGGTTGCAGCGCATCCGTAAAGTGACTCAGGAACACGGCATTCTGTTGATCCTCGACGAAGTGCAGGCGGGTTTCTGCCGTACCGGCAAACAGTTTGCCTTCGAACACGCGGGCATTGAGCCGGATATTATCGTGATGTCCAAAGCGGTCGGCGGCGGTCTGCCACTGGCGGTTCTGGGTATTAAGAAAGAGTTCGATGCCTGGGCTCCGGGTCACCATACCGGTACCTTCCGCGGTAACCAACTGGCGATGGCCACCGGCCTGACCACGCTGAAAATCCTGAAAGAAGAAAAAATCGCCGAGAAAGTGGCAGCGCAGGGTGAATGGCTGAAAGCCAAACTGGCTGACATGCAGAAACGCTATCCGGTTATCGGTCACGTGCGTGGTCTGGGCCTGATGATCGGTATTGAGATCGTCAAACCCGACGAAGCGCAGGATCACATGGGTTGCTATCCGGCTGACGGTGAATTGTCTGCATTGCTGCAGAAAAAATGCTTCCAGGCTGGCCTGATCCTCGAACGCGGTGGCCGTAATGGTTGTGTGCTGCGCCTGTTGCCTTCCCTGCTGATCACCAACGATGAGCTGGGTATTTTCCTCGATAAGTTTGAGCAGGCGCTGTTAGCGGCTGGCATCAAACCTGTCTGAGCGGAGTAAGAGATTCTGATGTCCGAGTTAAATCCGATTCTGGCAGGCTCAGCGCAAAGCACTGAAGCCTACCAGCAGGCCATTGCGCAGAGCAGTGAAGCTGTTGTGCAGTGGCTGAAACAACCTGAGATGTATCAGGGCAAAACCGTTGCTGAGCTGCGTGAACGTATCAGGCTGGACTTCAATCCAAACGGTCTGGGTAACCAGGCCGCGATTGAACGTGCGATTGAGTACTTTTTAAAAGACAGCCTGTCTGTGCATCACCCGCAATGTGTGGCGCATTTGCATTGCCCGAGTCTGGTGGTCAGCCAGGCGGCGGAAGTGCTGATCAACGCCACGAACCAGAGTATGGACTCCTGGGATCAAAGCCCGTCAGCAACCATCATTGAGATGAAGCTGATCGAATGGCTGCGTACTCAGGTGGGCTACCAGGCTGGCGACGCAGGCGTGTTCACCAGCGGCGGCACCCAGAGCAATCTGATGGGGCTGATGCTGGCACGCGATGCCTTCTTCGCGCGTCAGGGGCATTCCATTCAGCAGGATGGGCTGGTCGGCAATTTGCGCAAAATTAAAGTGTTATGTTCTGAAAACGCGCATTTCTCTGTGCAGAAGAACATGGCGCTGCTCGGTCTGGGCTATCAGTGTGTCACGCTGGTGAAAACCGATGAGTTTGCCCGTATGGATCTCAACGATTTGCGCGAGAAAGTGGCACAGGCGCAAGCCAGTGGCGATCAGATCCTGGCCATTGTGGCGACAGCCGGTACCACCGATGCGGGGGCTATCGACCCGCTGCGTGCTATTGCTGAACTGGCGGCAGAGCATCAGATTTGGGTGCATGTGGATGCGGCATGGGGCGGTGCATTATTGCTGTCCGAAAAATACCGCAATTATCTGGACGGCATCGAGTTAGTGGATTCCATCACGCTGGACTTCCACAAACAGTTCTTCCAGACCATCAGCTGCGGCGCATTCCTGCTCAAAGAAGAGCGTCATTACGAGCTGATGCGTTATCAGGCGGCTTACCTGAACTCTGAGTTCGACGAAGCGGCTGGCGTACCGAATCTGGTGTCCAAATCCCTGCAAACCACCCGTCGTTTCGATGCACTGAAACTGTGGATGGGGCTTGAAGCATTAGGGCAGAAACAATACGCCGCGATCATCGATCACGGTGTGACGCTGGCTCAGGAAGTCGCGCAATATGTGACTTCTGAAGCCGCGCTGGAACTGGTGATGAAGCCGCAACTGGCGAGTGTTCTGTTCCGTTATCGTCCTGAGCAACTGGCGGGCAGCAGCGATGCGGCTATTGCACTGCTGAACCAGAAAATCGGTGATGCGCTGCTGGAGTCTGGCCGTGCTAACGTCGGTGTGACCGAGCATAATGGCGTCACCTGTCTGAAGCTGACCTTGCTGAACCCGACAGTAACGCTGGAAGACGTGAAAGTCCTGCTGGCGCTGGTTGAGAAAACCGCACAGCAATTGCTGAACGAATAAGTCATTACTGAAGCATAAGTTTCGTTCTGCGTTAACCCGCAGCAAAAAGCCGGTGATACAAAAGTATCACCGGCTTTTTTACGTCTGAATGACTTTCTGACCAGGATAATTCTTAATGCTGAGCGACAGGCAAAAAAGAACCCACCTCATGGGTGGGCTATTTAAGGGTATGGTGCTTACGATCCGCTGCTCTTGCGTCAGCTGATCTAAGAGTAATCCCAGACCCCTGTCCTGTTCAAGTCATTGACAAAAAAGTGCCACAAAGAGCGCATATTTTTGGGTGGCAGAACGCTTTTCGCATCATGCCCCGCACTCACCCAGACGTTATCACTCACCTTACCGGGCCTTTGTTATCCGTTTCGGGCACCGATTATCAGCGCGGCGACCAATGCAATTGAAACGAACGACATATAACCAATCACTAAAGCTCTTTTCATATCAAGCACCTCAGTTGAACGTTTTTCAGAACATCGGGCTCACGCCAGAAATCATAGTAAACCGGACAGAACGTAATATAAATACCGATGACGTTAAGACGTCTGCAAAGTTTTACCTCTGCGGCAATGCCGGTTGTCTACCGACCTTTCCTATTCCTGACCCCTGCGCTGACCTGTTTCCTATACTGGAGGTTTGTGATTAATTCCGGGAGGGAAGATGAATTTTCTATCACGCTTTGATTTTATCGCGCTGGTGATGGCGCCGGTGTTCTGGATAGGTGTCGCGACGATGTGTGTCGTCACGCTTGTCACATACTGGCTGCTGAGCTGGCTGGTCTCGTTTTTGCGCAAGGGCGTAAAACGCTGGGGGGAGGTTAATGAGGCCAGCCACCGGATTCGTTTTATTCTGGGCGAGATCCTCAACCGGACGAGTAATTTGCTCATTTTCATTGCGGCTTTTTTGTTCAGCCTGCGGTTCGTTAATCTGCCCGATAATCTCTACAACACCATCAGTCACGCGTGGTTTCTGGTGCTGGCGTTCCAGATGGCATTGTGGCTGGATCAGGCGGTGGTCTCGTGGTTACGTCATATTATGCGTCAGCCCGGTATGAACAAAAATCCGGTAACGCTGGTGATCACCGGGCTGATTTTCCGGGCGGTAGTGTGGTCGGTGATGCTGCTGTCGATACTGGCGAATGTGGGCGTAAACATTACCGCGCTGGTCGCCAGTCTGGGCGTGGGCGGTATCGCTATCGCGCTGGCGATCCAGACCATTCTCAGCGATGTGTTCGCGTCATTATCTATCGGTTTTGATAAGCCTTTCGAAATTGGCGATTTCGTCGTTTTCAATGATGTTGCCGGTACTGTCGAACATATTGGCCTGAAGACGACCCGGATACGCAGCCTGAGCGGGGAACAAATTGTTTGCGGTAATGCCATCCTGCTCCAGCAAACGCTGCATAACTACAAACGCATGCAAACCCGCCGCATTGTTTTCAATTTTGGTGTCGCGATTAATACGCCGCCGGAAAAGCTGCGCAATATCGGTGACATGGTAAAGGAAATTATTATTGATGTCGGCGAAACGAAATTCGACCGCGCACATTTGCTGGGTTTTGGTACCGATCGCCTGAATATCGAAGTGGTCCACATCGTCAATACTGCCGATTACAATAAATACATGGATATTCAGCAGGAAATTAATATTCGTATTATTGAAAAGCTGATCGAGCAGGGGATCGAAATGGCATTGCCGAATATGATTGTTAAAACCCAGGCAGAACGCGACCGTTAAGATGGCGAGGACGCTATCAGGATGACCGGGGAGAAGCCCGGCCAGACAGCCATGTCTAGCTGGTCGCTCAGCGTAATTTCTTTATCGCTGAACAGATCCCGGTAGTGCCGGTAAGCAAGGTGGGGCGGCAGTACAATTTCCGCCTGCGGGAACCCCCGGGCTGGCAAACCCAGCACCAGACGCGGTGCCGCAACAATCACCGCATCGTCATTGTGCACCCGTGCAAACGCGATGATGTTTTCGGCGTGCTGGCCGGTCACACTGAGCGGAACATAGTCCCCCTGCTGAAACAGCGCAGGTTTTTGCTGGCGAAGCCCGGCGAGCGTCGCCACGAGGTATTGTTTCAGCTGGCCGTTCAGCTTTCTTTCTGCCTGGCCCCGGCCCGTTTTATCATCCTGTCGTAACAACCGCGCCAGCCCGGTGAAATCCGGCAGACGACGGTTATCCGGATCAACAAGGCTGAAATTCAGCGCCTCGCTGCCCTGATAGATATCCGGTACGCCCGGCGCCATCAGTTTGATTACCGTCTGGGTCAGGCTGTTCACCAGTCCGGCATGGATAAATGGCTGGATCGACGCGTGGAAATCTTGCAGGAATAGCCGGTTTTCCGCTGAAAGCAGATGATGCGCGTAATCCAGCACGGCCTTTTCATAGTCTTCGTTGTTGTTATCCCAGTTGGTGCGCAGCTTGGCTTCCCGCAGCGCTTTTTCGACGAAACTCTGAAATCTTTCGTCGAGTTCCTGCAAACCCTGTTCATCTTCAGGCGTCAGCGTGACCGGCCACGCGCCCGCCAGCGCCTGATACAGCATCCATGTCAGCGCAGGGCGCGGTGCCGGGCCATCGGGAAGCATAATCACCTTTGACTCGTTCATCCGGTGCCAGCGTTTTACACAGGCGGCCCAGTCTTGTGGCGCTTCGGTCAGCGTAAACAGTCTGGCGCGGGCATCTTCCCCCCGTTTGGTGTCATGCGTGGATGTCGCGGAAAGCGCCGCCGGTTGCTCTTCGCGGCGTTTTATCATCTCCGTATGGAAGCGGCTGAGGGAGAAGGTGCGAATTAACGGTTCAGCGCCGACTTCGTTCAGCGCCAGTTCCATGTTCTGGCGGAAGAAAAGTGTGTCTTCCACCGATTTTGCCATCAGCGGTCCGGTCAGTTGCTGAAAGCGGGTACGGAATAAACCGGCCTGCGATGCCGCCGCAGCAGAGGTTTCTCCACTAAGAATACGCGCCAGAAACGCAAGGATTTCAGGCTGAACGGCAAGGGCCGGGGCGCTGACCTTGCGCAGGATCTTGTGCAAAAGCGCGGTGTCTTCTGCGGGCATACCCTGTTCGGTGCCGTAAGTGCGGTACACCGGAAAGGCGATCAGTAATTCGCGCAGCGCGGTACGGATATCATTTTCGTCATACATCGCGCCCCCGGTCCCGGCGATGCTGTTCGCCAGTTTCCACAGCGTGGTGTACTCGCCTTCGAAATTCTTTTCCACCATCATAAGCTTGGCCGCACGCAGCTCGTCGCGCATATCCACCGGTTTGCCGACCACGCTGTCGTAAAGCTCGCTAAGCACCGCGATATTTTCATCGTTGACCAGCACATCCGAAAGCGAGGCAATGAACTCATAGCCGGTGGTGCCGGAGACCGGCCAGTCCGGCGGCAGGCGCTCGCCTTTGCCCAGAATTTTCTCCACCGTGATATAGCAGTCCGGCCCGGCCTTCTCCCGCAGGCGTTCAAGATAGGCTTTGGGATCGGCAAGACCATCCACATGATCGACCCGCAGGCCATCGGCCACACCGGAGCGGACCAGCTCGAGGATCAGCCGGTGCGTATCATCGAAAACCCCCTCGTCTTCCACGCGCACACCTGCGAGGCCGGTGATTTCGAAAAAGCGCCGGTACGAGAGTTCACGGGGCGCGTCACGCCAACACATCAGGCGGTAGGGCTGGCGCTCATGTAATTCAGCCAGTTCTGTTTTGCTCAGGTCATCTGTTTTAGACGCCGTGAGAGTGCCGGGCGCAACGGGATAATACGTATCGAAATAGGCGAAAGCGGGCTGACCGGTTTTGGGATCAGGCTTCAGCACAATGTCGCCTTTTTCCAGCGCATCCTCAAAAGCGTCCCCGAGGAAAGGCAGCGTCAGGCGACGCGACCAGTCGATATCAAAATGGCGTGCATAACGGCTCTTTTTGCCATGTTCAATGACGTCACGCCACCAGATATTCTCAAGTGAGGCCGCCATATGATTGGGCACAATGTCGAGGATCAGCCCGATCCCCGCCGCTTTCAGCGCCTGTACCATACGGTCGAAACCTTCACGCCCGCCAATCGTCGGGTCAATTTCGTTGGCGTTGGTAACATCGTAGCCGTGCGTGGAACCAGACGTCGCTGTAAACACCGGGGAAGCATAAAGATGGCTGATCCCAAGTTGTTTTAAATAGGGGATAAGCCCTGTCGCGGTGTCAAAGTTCAGTCCATTACGGAACTGAATGCGGTAAGTCGCGGTGGGGATTTTCACAGTAAGACTCCTGGCGCCAAACGGACAATAAGGGAAGCGGGCACCGACGTCGCGGCATCCTGCGGCCAGGCAAAGATCGTTTCTCCTGGCAGTTCAGGAAGCGGGTGCGTGTCTTGGCCAACATTGAGTACCAGCGAAAGCGTGCCACGGGGGAATGTCCATTTAACGGCGAGAAAACCGGTTGAGGTTTCGACAATCTGGCCGACTTCTCCTTTCGCAGGCGTCAGTAAGGGCACGATGTATTTCCGGCGCAGCGCCAGCAGCTTGCGGGTCAGCGCCAGGGTGTTTTCGCCTTCGGGATGTGTCAGTTTCTGCCAGTCAAGTTTCGAATTTTCGAACGTACTGAGAGCGTTAGGATCGGGGACCGCGTCGTTGCCGTAACCGTTGTGTCCTTCAAATTCACGGGCGCGCCCCTCGCGAACCGCCTGCGCCAGCTCACCTTCAAAATCGGTGAAGAACAGAAACGGATTGGTTTCGCCGTATTCTTCGCCCATAAACATCAGCGGAATATGCGGCGATAACAATAAGGCGGCGAACAAAACGCGCGTACGTTCAGCGCCAGCCAGCGTGATCAGCCGGTCGCCGTGCGCACGGTTACCAATCTGGTCGTGATTTTGAATGAAATCGACAAAGGCGACCGGCGGCTGTCTGCGGCTGACCGTACCGCGCGGTTTAGCGGTTTGCGGCGATTTTTCGCCCTGATACGCGAAACCTTCCGCTAACGCGCGTGCCGCCAGTTTCTCAGGGTTCTGCGCGAAATCCTGATAGTAGGCGTGGGTTTCACCGGTGCTGAGAACGTGAATGGCGTTATGGAAATCGTCATTCCATTCGGCGGTAAACAGTGGCACGGTGCCGTCGGCATTACGCGGGTGTAAAAAGATGACGTTGCGGCTGTCTTCGGTGGTCAGATGCACCGGGCGATCGGTGATCGCTTCGCGAATTCGTTCGGCGATTTCAATCAGAATATGCGGGGAAGAGGTGTCTTTCATCTGATCGATGGCATCAAAGCGCAGGCCGTCAAGCCGGTATTCTTTTAGCCAGTACAGCGGTGCTTCCACGATATAGCAGCGGGCCGCTTCGTTTTGATAATCGATGCCCGCACCCCAGGCCGTCATGCGTTGAGCATCGAAGAAATCCGGCGCGAGCAGTGGCAGATAATTACCTTCCGGACCAAAGTGGTTGAGCACGATGTCCAGCACCACGGAGATGCCGACACCGTGCGCCGCATCGACAAACGCCTTGAAATCATCCGGCGAACCATAAGCGGAGTGAGGCGCGTACAGCAAGACACCGTCATAACCCCAGCCGCGTTGCCCCCCAAATTGTGAGAGCGGCAGCACTTCAATCATGGTGATGCCGGTTTCTGCCAGATAAGCGAGTTTTGCCTGCGCGGCGCTGAAAGTGCCTTCGGGTGTGAAGGTGCCGATATGCATTTCATAGACGACGGTTTCTTCCCACGGGCGGCCTTTCCAGTGGTGATTTCGCCATGCATAGCCCGATGATGAGGTGACCAGGGAAGGACCGTTGACGCCTGCCAGCTGGGCGCGCGAGGCAGGATCAGGAACCGGCATGCCATCGGCCAGAATAAACTGGTACTCCTGACCGGCAGAAACACCGGTTGCCACAAACTCGAACCAGCCGTTTTCCGTCGGCTGCATTTCTCTGTCTTCGCCGGAAAGTCTCAGCGTCATGTTGGCCTGACCCGGCGCCCGGACCCGAAAGCGAGCTGTCCCGGCGGAAATGAAACTGGCCCCCCAGCTTGTCGTCAATGCATCGCGTTGCATCACTTTACCTCGCAAAATAGTCGCGTTAACCGGCCGTTAGCCAACGAATAATAATCATAGTCGAGGATGAAAAAGAGGGCGATCCTGTGGGATATTAAACCCCGGCACAGAGGCCGGGGCATTCACGGAAAAATTATGCTGGCATCAGGAAGAGGAGGTGAAAAAAACCAGAGAGATAATGAAAGAGACGAGGGTCCCGATGAGCAGCATGCATTTGCTCGGCGTGAAGAACTTCTTGTTCTGATTGGCTTTATAAGCCTTGATTAATAACCACAGCATCACGATGCCAATGATAATAAATATTACGCCACCTGATATACTCGCGACTGGAGCCATATAAGTATCCTTCTCATCAGTAAATTTTAATTATAGCTCAGCATCTGAGAAGCGTTTTCCGCTTCATATTAACAGTTATCACCCGAACTCATCTCAGGCGCTCCCTTTTGCCCGACCTGCGGCAACATGCAGTTGTGACTGTACTGATGCAGCCGACCAAACGTATAATATCCCGCCGCGATGAGGGCATGGCGGCATTACCGGGTTACGGCGACTTAAGTTAAATAAACCGTGCAATAAACCGGTTGCTATAAAAATAATTTTCAGCCTCAGATAATAATCACACAATACCTAAGGGAATTAAATGAAGTTACTTCATGGTTTGCTTTTTATGCTGTCAGTCGTCATCACCGGACAGTCCGGTGCCGCAACAACGACACTGACTGATGTTCTGGGAAATAAAATAACCTTAGAAACCCCGGTGAAAAGAGCGGTATTAGGTTTCTATTTTGAAGATTATATGGCGGTCGGTGGTGAACAGGCATTTGATCATATTGTCGGTATCTCCCGCGAAGCCTGGCATGGCAAAGTCCCTGCGAACTGGGATATGTATATTAAATACCGTCCGTCCATTGCCAACATTCCGGATATCGGCGAAATCGACCTGCACAACGTGTCGCTGGAAAAAGTGATTAGCCTGAAACCGGATGTGGTTATTTTAGCCAGCTGGCAGTACGCCGCCCTGAAGTATGAAGTCACGCAGCTTCAGAGCCTGAATATCCCGGTTGTCGTGCTCGATTACAATGATCAGACGGTGGAAAATCATGTGAAATCCACGGAAATTATCGGGATATTAACCGGCCAGACTGATCGCGCGAATGAGCTTGCCCGACTTTATAAAAATAACATCACGCTGATTGAAGACAGGATCAGACAGGCGAATCTGCCGAAGCCAAAAGTCTATATTGAGTTTGGCAATAAAGGTCCGGCGGAGTATTCATTTACCTATGGTGAAAATATGTGGGGGGTGATGCTGCGTCTTGCAGGTGGTGAAAATATTGCGGCACCTTTCGTTAAACAGTGGGGCGAAATTAACCCTGAGCAGTTGCTGGTTGCCAAACCGGATGTCATTTTTATTTCCGGCAGGGAGAACAATAAAGTCGATACGGCGTTAGAAATGGGCATCGGGGTCAATGAAGCCACAGCAAGAGCAAAACTCAACGGATTTGCTCACCGTGACGGCTGGAGTTCATTACCGGCAATTAAAAACGACAAACTCTTCGGGGTTTATCAGGGCGCATCACGGACGCTGGTGGATTTCACCATGGTGCAGTTTATCGCCAAGTCCCTTTATCCTGATTTATTCAGGGATATTGATCCGGTGAAAAACTATCACGATTATTATAAAAAATACCTGCCTGTCATGCCGGTGGGAACCTTTGCGTTATCGGCCAGTGAGAAACCACACTGATCGTGGATTTTCCTGTTAATCGATCCCTTTCAATCCATTTGCTCTCTTTGAAAGGGATCGGTGTACTTACACCCTGGGTGTTGCCAGAAATTGCGGTCGCTGTTCGGCCCGCTGTGTGAAGCTGTTCGCTTGCGCATACTGGTCGGCGTTCATGATATCTGGCAGCATCGATACCGTAAAACTCCAGGCAACGGCGATGCTGATACCGGCTACAGTCAGTATATCAGGGGCGCTTTCCTGCAGGCTGTCATCAAGCATTTGCCATGTCCCCCGGAGCTGTCGGGTCACCCGATCAACCCAGGGCTGATGTTGCTTTTCCTCCGGCCTGAGGCGTCGTTCGTAAACGAGTTGCACCGCTTTTTCACAGGCTGTCAGAGCAAGTCCCGTGAGGCATAATTCCCGCAGGCCTTCCGGCCCGGACTCGGGGGGATTGCCAAGAGAGCGGGTGGACAGTTTCTCCAGATAGCTGATGATTAAGGTTGAGTCCATCAGTACCTGATTGTCTTGCGTGATAAGCGTGGGGACTTTGACCGCCGGGTTAATTTTCACCAGTGTCTCAAAATCGGCAAACACCGAGAGCGGACGATGTTCGAAATCAATACCCAACACTTTCATACAGATAGCCACGCGTCTGACATAGGGCGAATCCAGCATTCCGATCAGAACCATAGTGTTACCTCACCTCATTTTTGTTAATAAATTCGACTACCTGTCTGGCTACAGGCAGTGGAGCATCTTCCATCAAAAAGTGTCCGGCCTGCTCATAGATATGCAGCGTGGAAGACGAAATATCGCGTTGCAGACGCTGGCTATATTCAACGGGCTGCCATTCATCTTCTTTCCCCCATAAGATCTGTACGGGCAGATTCAGAAGAGGGAGCTTCTCCGCAAAGTCTGCCGTGTAACAGGAATTATAGTGAGCGACCTGATGTTGATAAAATGAGGCCTGCTCCACCACGCCACAAAGTGGCGCGAGATAACTCTCCAGCCGTTCCCCTGTCATCACTTCCTTTTTAAAAACGGCCATCTTTAGCTGGCGTGACATCGCAATACAATGTTGGCTGGCCGGTATCAATGCATATTCCGCATAATTATCCCGCATGTCTTTCCATGTAGGCGATGGCCAGGAGTCGTAGCTTGGAATATCGGCGAGGGTGAGTGTCTGGAGGCGGTCCGGGTAATCGAATGCCAGCCGAAGTGAAATTGCCCCACCGATGTCGTGACCCAAAAAGTGTGCTTTATCCAGTTGCCAGTATTCAAGCAGTCGTAGCAGAAAAGTCACCTGTGAGGCTACCGATGTATCCGTTTTCACCGGGCGTTCGGATGCGCCGAACCCTGGAAGGTCATACAGATGAACACGAAAGCCTGCGTCGACAAATATCGGGACGAGTGTCTGCCAGATGACAGAATGCGCAGGCGTGCCATGAACCAGAATCAGTGGCGTGCCTGAGCCGTGGACCCCCGTCGCAATGCGACAACCCTTTATCACAACGTGTTGAGTCAGTAATGGATTACAACCTGGCATAGTTTGCTCCGCTTTTATTCAGTCTGAGCAGGCTATCCGTTGACTGAATATGACGCCAGTGACATTCTTTCCCTCTGGTAACCCACTTTTGTCATAATAAAATGAATAAACGCCTCTCCGTTGATTCGCTCAGGGTGTTCAGAACCGTCGTTCAAACCGGCAGTATGAGCAAAACGGCTTCACTCCTCAGCCTGAGTCAGTCTGCTGTGAGCTGGAAACTCAGGCGACTTGAAGATCAGCTTCAGTGTCAGCTCCTGACACGTCACGCAGGGAAAGCCTGCCCGACTGAAAAGGGCAGCGTGTTACTCCAGCATGCGGTGAAAATACTCAGCGAACACGATAACGCTGTGGCCTATTTTTCACCTTCGGCATTGCGCGGAAAGCTCCGTGTTGGGGTAACTGAACACATTTCTCTGACAGAAGTGTGTTCAGTTATTGCTCTGTTCACTCACCATCATCCTGAGGTGGATGTCCAGCTGGTTGTTGAGCAAAGCCATCTCCTGCGTCAGCATTTTTCTGAGGGGGGACTGGACATCATTTTACACCAGGATTTCACGGGCATGGCCAGCGGCGAAGACAAGGTACTCTGGACAGAAAAATTATACTGGTGTGCACCTCCTTCGTGGCGGTATGCATCCGGTAATCGCCTTAAACTGATCACCTGGGGGACAGATTGTTTTTATCGCCGTATGGCTGAGGAGAAACTGAATCAGGCTGATATTACCTTTATGGTGATGCTGGAGTGCCCTTCAGTGGCAGGTATGCTTGCGGCGATAAATGCAGGCCTTGGGGTGGGAATAATGAATGAATTCAGCATCGCAAAACCGGTTAGCGATCTTTGCGAACTTGAACAGAGGATGCCGTTGCCGTCGGTGGATTGTCTGCTACGTGTGAATGAACACCGCTATAACCCTGCAAGTGAGGCTTTCTGTCTGATACTGAGCCGGCTGATGCAGAGATCTGCTAAGGCGGGGGATATCAATAGCAGTCAGTCATGATTTTATCGGAGAGGCATGCGACTTTCTGATTCATTAATATCGGGTCGTGGTGGCTGCATAATACATATTACCGTTTGCTGAACGGCATCTTTAAATAGTTTTCTGATATTTCATTTAGAAGAATATTAAATTTAATTCGTCAATAAAAATATTCCCATTCTTCTGGCGGGTTCAAGGTAAATTTTATCTGAGCACGATATATTTTCAGCTTGTCGTATTTTGGATGCCCGGGAATGTACGAATTCAATTTGATATTGCTGCTGTTACAACAAATGTGCGTGTTTTTGGTGATTGCTTGGCTGATGAGTAAAACGCGGTTATTTATTCCGCTGGTTCAGGTGTCGGTTCGGCTGCCGCATAAGTTATTGTGTTACATCACGTTTTCCATTTTTTGCATTATGGGAACCTACTTTGGCCTGCATATCGAGGACTCTATTGCCAATACCCGCGCGATTGGCGCCGTGATGGGCGGGTTGCTCGGCGGCCCGGTGGTCGGGGGGTTAGTGGGGCTGACCGGCGGGATCCACCGTTATTCAATGGGCGGTATGACGGCGCTGAGCTGCATGATTTCAACCATCGCCGAGGGATTATTAGGGGGTCTGGTACACAGCGTTTTGATCAAACGTGGACGTATCGATAAGTTATTTAATCCTCTGGTAGCGGCTGGTGTCACCTTTGTTGCAGAAATACTGCAAATGCTAATCATCCTGCTTATTGCCCGCCCGTTTCACGATGCGCTTAATCTGGTCGGCAGCATTGCCGCACCGATGATGGTGACGAATACCCTCGGGGCCGCGATGTTTATGCGTATCCTGCTGGATAAGCGGGCAATGTTCGAAAAATATACCTCGGCGTTTTCGGCCACCGCGCTGAAAGTGGCCGCCTCGACGGAAGGCATTTTGCGACGCGGGTTCAACGAAGAGAACAGCATGAAAGTGGCGCAGGTGCTGCTGAAAGAGCTGGATATCGGGGCTGTGGCGATTACCGATCGTGAGAAATTGCTGGCCTTTACCGGTATCGGCGACGATCACCATCTGGTGGGCAAACCCATCGCATCACAATATACCTGGCGTGCTATCGAGAACGATGAAGTGGTGTATGCCGACGGCAACGAGATGCCTTACCGCTGTTCACTGCATCCCAGCTGCAAGCTGGGTTCAACCCTGGTGATCCCGCTGCGGGGTGAAAATCAGCGGGTGATTGGCACGATCAAATTGTATGAAGTTCGCAACCGTCTGTTCAGCTCCATCAACCGCACATTGGGCGAGGGGATTGCCCAGTTGCTGTCGGCGCAGATCCTCGCCGGTAAATTTGAGCAACAAAAAGCGTTGCTGGCACAGTCTGAAATCAAGCTGTTGCATGCTCAGGTTAATCCGCATTTCTTATTCAACGCCCTCAATACGTTAATGGCGGTGATCCGCCACGACAGTGATAAAGCCGGTCAACTGGTGCAGTACCTGTCGACCTTCTTTCGCAAGAATCTCAAACGCTCTTCTGAAGTCGTTACGCTGGCGGATGAACTGGAGCATGTGAATGCCTATCTGCAAATCGAGCTGGCAAGATTTCCGACGCAACTGAAGGTGGATTTACAGGTGCCGGAGGCCTTTTCTGATCAGAGCCTGCCTGCTTTCACCCTGCAACCGTTAGTGGAAAATGCCATCAAACATGGCACTTCTCAGTTGCTGAGCAATGGCAATATTGTGATCCGCGCTTACAGTGAGGGCGAAATGGTGATCATCGAAGTGGAAGATAACGCCGGGTTATATCAGCCGGAAGAAAGCAGCGACGGGTTAGGTATGAGCCTGGTCGATAAACGTCTGCGGGCGCGCTTTGGCGATGATTATGGCATTACGGTCAGTTGTAAACCGGATGATTTCACCCGCGTCACGTTACGGCTGCCTGCGGAGGGTGCGCCATGTTAAGAGTGCTGATTGTCGATGATGAGCCGCTGGCGCTGGAAAATTTACGCTTACAGCTTCAGGATGAAAGCGATATTGAAATTGTCGGTGAATGTACCAACGCCATTGAAGCGATCGGCGTGATCCACAAAATCCGCCCTGACATTGTCTTTCTTGATATTCAGATGCCGCGCATCAGCGGGCTGGAAATGGTCGGCATGCTCGATCAGCAACATCGCCCGCACATTGTTTTCCTCACCGCGTTCGAGGAATATGCGGTGCAGGCGTTTGAACAGTGCGCGTTTGACTACTTACTCAAACCCATCCAGGCGGCGCGGCTTCAGAAAACGCTGGCGAGATTACGACTGGGCTATCAGGAGCAGGATGTCTCACAGTTACCGCAATATCAGCAGCCGCTGAAGTTTATCCCCTGTATCAGCAGTAACCGTATCTGGTTGTTGCAGCTTGAAGATGTGGCTTTTGTCAGCAGCCGGGTCGGCGGGGTGTATGTCACCGGACAGGACGGCAAAGAGACATTCACCGAACTGACCCTGCGCACGCTGGAAGTTCGTACGCCGTTGTTACGTTGTCACCGGCAATATCTGGTGAATATGGATTATCTGAAGGAGATCCGTCTGGAGGATAAGAACCAGGCGGAACTGCTGCTGCGTGATGGTCAGATTGTGCCGGTCAGCCGCCGCTATCTGAAATCACTGAAAGAGACGGTGGGGCTGTAAACCCCGCCGCTTTTCTTTTGGACACATGGCTCAGACAGAGCTGGCCGGACGCAGCCGGGCAAAGGCCGCGCGGATTTCAGTTTCGGGCAACTGCATGCCAATGAAAACTAACGCACTGCGCGGCGTTTCGTCCGGCAGCCACTCGCGATCCCAGTCGGCGCTGTAGAGGCGCTGTACGCCCTGAAACAGCAGGCGGCACGGGTGATCGGCTATCCATAACATCCCTTTATAACGCATCAGGTTATCGGCAAAACTGGCCAGCAGTTCTTCCATCACCTTCGATATCGCGGTCAGCGCCACCGGATAATCCAGTTCCACCACAATCGAGGAGACGGTGTTTTGCTGTGGCGCGAGGCGGTGGAACAGCGGTCTGGCGGCGACCACGTCTTCCTCCAGCATAAATCCGCGAGTATCAAACAGCAGCGCCGGATCGATATCCCCCTGAACTGTTTTATAAACCGGTGCACGGGCATTAATGCGTTGCAGCCGCTCCGTCAGCTCAGGACATTCACCGGACACATCAGTTTTAGTCAGCAGGATACGGTCAGCGTAACCAATCTGCGACTGCGCCAGCGGGAACTGATCCAACTGAGACATGGCATGCACGGCATCCACCAGCGTGATAACGCCATCTAACACATATCTTTCACAGATGACTTCATGCGCGAAAAACGCCTGAAGGATTGGGCCGGGGTCGGCCATGCCGGTGCATTCGATTATCAGCCGGTCAAACTGCACCTCGCCTTTATCTACGCTGTCGAGCAAATCCAGCAGCGCCGATTCCAGCTCGCCCGAACGGGTACAGCAGATGCAGCCGTTGGATAAAGTGGTGATCCGTGTGGCACGGTCGCCAATCAGCTGGTTATCGATGGGCATCTCGCCAAATTCATTCTCGATCACCGCAATTTTCATCTCGTGCTGAGTATGCAAGATCTGGCGTAAAAGCGTGGTTTTCCCGGCACCCAGGAAGCCTGTTAATACTGTCACTGCAATTGGCATCATAATTTTATTCCCCTTAACAACAGCGCATTCCGCCTTTACCATCCCCGCCGTAACGCGCCTGCTGACGCTCGCGGAAAAACTCCTCGTAGGTCATTGGCGGTGTATCCGGGTGGTTGGTCTGCATATGCAGGACGTAGGTGTCGTAATCCGGTATGCCCACCAGCATACGTGCGGCCTGCCCGAGGTATTTCTTCGCCGCACCTAAGTTGTCAAACATACGTACTCCTTTGAATTTATGCTGAAAAGCCCCGCGGGTGCGGGGCTTTGAGGTAAACGGTCAGTGCCCGGAGGAGATTTTTATCCCTTCCGCAGGAACCGGCACATAAGGCGTTTCCTTATCGGTACGTTTGTCGGTTTTACGTGCCTGCAGGCAGGCGCGGATACCGTAGAAAATGATGCTGTACACCACAATCAGGAACAGAACACTCAGCCCGGCGTTGGTGTAGTTGTTGATGACAATATGGTGCATATTGCTGACTTGTTCTGGTGTCAGGTTCGCGCCGCCAGTGGCAATGCGTTCTTTATACTGACCGGCCATGTAGAAGAAGCCTTCCATCTGTGCATTGGTGCTGAACAGTTTCAGACCCAGCGCCCAGGTGGTGCAGATAAGCAGCCAGATGGCTGGCAGCATGGTGACCCAGATGTACTTCGTACGTTTCATTTTCACCAGAACGACGGTGGCGAGGATCAGCGCGACGGCGGCCAGCATCTGGTTTGAGATACCGAACAGCGGCCACAGACTTTTCACGCCACCCAGCGGATCGACCACGCCCTGATACAGCAGATAACCCCACAGCCCGACACAGCCTGCGGTGCCGATAATCCCGGCGATCAGTGAATCGGTTTTTTTCAGGAACGGGATAAAGTTACCCAGCAGATCCTGCAACATAAAGCGGCCGGAACGGGTGCCCGCATCCAGTGCGGTCAGGATGAACAGCGCTTCAAACAGAATGCCGAAGTGATACCAGAAGCCCATATCGGCCAGCGGCATAATTTTGTGGAATACGTGCGCAATCCCGACGGCCAGCGTGGGTGCACCACCTGCGCGGTTCAGCACTGAGGGTTCGCCGATGTCTTTCGCCGTTTGCATAATCTGCTCAGGCGAGATCACAAATCCCCATGAACTGACGGTTGCTGCAGCGTGCGCCGTGACGTCTTTCAGTTGCGCCAGAATCATCGGCGCATGATCACCGCCCAGTTCGTGCAGGTTTGGCATGGTGATGCCCAGACCGGCTGGCGGGGTATTCATGGCGAAGTACAAACCCGGCTCGATGATTGATGCCGCGACCAGCGCCATCACTGCCACGAAGGATTCCATCAGCATTGCGCCGTAACCGATAAACCGTGCATCGGTTTCGCAGGCCAGCAGTTTAGGCGTGGTGCCGGAGGCGATCAGTGCGTGGAAACCAGACACCGCACCGCAGGCGATGGTAATAAACAGGAACGGGAACAGCGCACCTTTCCACAACGGACCTGTGCCGTCGATGTACTGGGTCAGGGCAGGCATTTTCAGTTCCGGATTGAGGATCACGATACCGATCGCCAGCCCGACGATAACGCCGATTTTCAGGAACGTTGCCAGATAATCACGCGGCGCCAGAATCAGCCACACCGGCAACAGAGCGGAGACAAACGCATAACCAATCAGGGTAAAGGTAATGGTGGTGTCTTTGAAGGTCAGCGCCGGACCCCAGTAAGGATCGCTGGCGATAACGCCACCGAACCAGATAGCCGCGACAAGCAGGATCACGCCAATCACCGAGATCTCACCCACGCGACCCGGGCGGATAAAGCGCATGTAGATGCCCATAAACAGGGCAATCGGCACCGTAGAACACACGGTAAACACGCCCCACGGGCTTTCAGCCAGTGCTTTCACCACGATTAAGGCCAGCACCGCCAGAATAATAATCATGATCAGGAAACAGCCGAACAGGGCGATAGTGCCCGGCACCGGCCCCATCTCTTCTTTGATCATCTCGCCCAGGGACGCACCGTTCCGGCGTGAAGAGATGAACAGCACCATAAAGTCCTGCACCGCACCGGCCAGAACCACACCGGCCAGCAACCACAGAACGCCCGGCAGATACCCCATTTGCGCGGCGAGCACAGGTCCGACTAACGGACCCGCCCCGGCGATAGCGGCAAAATGGTGGCCGAACAGTACGTTGCGGTTGGTCGGCACATAGTTCAGGCCGTCATTGTTGATTACCGCAGGCGTCGAGCGCGAAGGGTCGAGTTTCATGACCTTTTGCGCGATATACAGGCTGTAATAGCGATAGGCCACCAGATAAACCGAGACAGAGGCCACGACTATCCATAAGGCGCTGATATGTTCACCCCGCCGCAGGGCAACCACACCCAGACAGCAGGCACCGAGGAGAGCCACAATCATCCACGGTATGTGCTTGAATAATGCTTTTTTATTCATAAATAACCCGGTTATTTTAAAAGACTCACGAAATACCCGTCTCTGTTTTCTTTATTAAGGACCGCTTTCAGAGAGGCAGGGACCTGTTTTGTTACACACTTTACTGCCCGCATAGGGTGCCAAATTCGCAGGCGCGCAGGGGGGAAACTTGGTAAGCGGTCACAGAGGGAGATAAGCGGTTATTACGCGGAATAAGCGGTTCAGGGAGCGATTAATGCAGCAAAATCTGTGATTTAGATCACTGCACCGGTTATGCCTGAAAGCCCGGGCATCGGCGTAACTTTTGTGGCAGAGCCGTGTTTTGACAGGTAAATTATTCATTTGCTAAATGATCCGAGGGATCAATCAACACATTCAGGGAGTTTTTATGAAAGGTAAGTTTCCGCAAGGCTTTATGTGGGGCGGGGCAACGGCGGCCAACCAGGTTGAAGGTGCTTACGATCAGGATGGCAAAGGGCTGTCGATTGTCGATGCAATTCCGGGTGGCAAAGCGCGTCTGAACATCGTTTCCTCACCGGAGTTTGATTTCACCCTTGATACTGCAAACTACACGTATCCCAATCATAAAGGCATCGATCACTATCATCGCTTTCAGGAAGATATCGCGCTGTTCGCGGAAATGGGATTCAAATGTTACCGCTTTTCTATCGCCTGGACCCGCATCTACCCGAACGGTATTGAGCAGGAACCTAACGAAGCGGGGCTGAAGCATTATGATCAGGTGATTGATGCCTGTATTGCGCACGGCATCGAACCGGTGATCACCATTTCCCATTATGAGATGCCGCTCCATCTGGCCACTGCGTTTGGCGGCTGGAAAAACCGTGAACTGATTGGTCACTTCGAGCGTTTTGCCCGCACGGTGCTGACCCGCTTTGGGCATAAAGTGAAGTACTGGATGACTTTCAACGAGATCAACAGCGCGGCGCATTTCCCGATCATGAGTCAGGGGCTGACGGTAAAAACCGGCGCGCTTGAGGCGCAGGCGAAATTCCAGGCGTGGCATAACCAGTTTGTCGCCAGCAGTCTGGCGGTCAAAATCGCCCATGAAACCAACGCACAGATTCAGATTGGTTGCATGATCCTGTTTGCCACCAACTACGCTTATGACTGTAATCCGGTCAATCAACTGGAAACCCTGAAAGAGACGCAGGCGTTTAATTTCTACTGCGCCGACGTGCAGGCCGGTGGTAAATATCCGTATTACGCCAAAAGTTTGTGGAAGTCTCAGGGTGTTGAACTGGATATTCAGCCGGGTGATTTAGCGCTGATTAAAGAACATACGGTGGATTACATTGGTTTCAGCTACTACATGTCTTCAACCATCAACAAAACCAATCCTGACGCGGTTTCGGCGCAGGGCAACTTGCTTGGCGGCGCGCGCAATCCGTTCCTCGAAGCCAGTGAATGGGGCTGGGAAATCGATCCGGTCGGCCTGCGGATTGCCCTCAATCAACTGTACGATCGCTATGAAAAGCCGTTGTTTATTGTCGAGAACGGGCTGGGCGCCGTCGATAAGCCGGATGAAAACCACTTTATTGCCGATGATTACCGTATCAACTATCTGCGCCAGCATATTCAGGCGATGGCTGAAGCCATTGACGACGGCGTGGAACTGATGGGTTATACCCCGTGGGGATGTATTGATCTGGTGAGTATGTCTACCGGTGAGATGAGTAAACGCTACGGTCTGATTTATGTCGACCTCGACGATAAGATTTCCGGCACCGGTAACCGTTACAGGAAGAAATCGTTCCACTGGTATCAGAAAGTGATCGAGACGAACGGCGCAGATATCAGCTGATATTCCCCCGCCAGGTTTGAAAACAGTCCGGGTGATAGCCGGACTGTTTTCACCGACCTTAAGTCAGCAAGTCATCGAAGACGCTAGCGCTGATTTTCGTGAGCGTGGCGAACGTGAGTGGCATTCATCAGAGGCTGTTTCCTTTCCTCGTGGCTTGCATGAATAATTTCACCTCGCCACTGGTAAGTCTGAATATCGGGTTGTGTAAGCGGGAGAAAGCATCTCCCGTTTCATCGCCCAGTTTTTTTCAATACCCTGTCCTGCAAACCAGATCTTTCCTTTCCCGGAGTTATTTAATTTATCGATAGCCTCCATTAACGCTGCACTGTTTTTTCGTGGAGCATTATCGTCAAATAAATTTAGCTGCGCTACTCCATTACTGAAAAAATCAGCCAACATAACGCCAGCCTTCATATATTGATGGCCATCAACCCATATTCTCTTCAGGGAGTTCGTGGCCGAATTTATAATGTCACGAGTATCATTAGAAGGGGTCAGTAGCTTCATGGATGCTTGATTTCCATAGTATGTTTCATTATGTGCGTGTGGGCTGGTATGAAGGAAAACACTAACGAAACGGCAGAACTGGCGCTCACTACGTAGTTTTTCTGATGCTCGCTCAGCATAGTCACAAATGGCTTGATGCATATCCGAATACTGAGTTATGCGGTTGCCAAAAGATCTACTGCAGATGATCTGTTGTTTTTCTGGTGCAAACTCTTCCGGTTCAAGACATTGTTCACCTCGAAGTTCACGAACAGTCCTTTCGAGAACAACATTGAAGTGTTTTCTTATTACCCATAATGAGCTTTCAGCCAGGTCAAGTGCTGTATTAATACCCATTGAATTAAGTTTCTTACTAATTCTCCGACCAATACCCCAGACATCCTCAACAGAGATAATTGCCAGTAGCCTGCGCCGACGTTCAATATTCGATAAGTCGACAATGCCACCAGTGCCACGCCATTTCTTGGCTGCATGGTTAGCTAACTTTGCTAATGTCTTTGTTTGTGCAATACCAACCCCCACAGTTAATCCTGTATTTTTAAATACTCTATTTTTCATTTCATGACCGAAGCAATTTAGGGGCATGCAATTTATTACCCCAGATAAATTAACGAAGGCTTCGTCTATTGAGTAAACTTCGATCGAAGGAGACATTTCAGTTAGCGTCTGCATAACTCGCTCACTTAGATCGGCATAAAGTGCATAATTAGAACTGAATACATAAACCCTGGAGCTATATGTATTGTTTTTTATTTTAAAAAATGGCTCACCCATTTTAATACCAAGGGATTTTGCCTCGGCTGAGCGAGAAATAATACAGCCATCGTTATTGGAAACGACGACAACAGGCTTCCCCTGCAAGTCTGGCCGAAAAACAGTTTCGCAAGAAGTATAAAAACTATTTACGTCGATGAGAGCAAACATAATTATTTATGCGCCTTAATACTAAAAATGACCACTCCGAATATTTCTAATTCTTCTGCATTTTGAAATGAAATCGAAGAATAATCATCGTTGTGAGGTACTAGCTGTAGATAAGGATGAGTACGAAGTTCTTTCACGGTGAATTCACCTGAAACAGCAGCAATAACAATATCGCCATGTACGGCTGAAAGCGAGCGATCCACCACTAAAAGATCCCCATCACTGATGCCGGCGCCATGCATAGACTCCCCGCTAACTTTTATGAAGTAAGTGGCACTCGGATGTCTTATCAGCAATTTGTTGAGATCCAGTCTGTCCTCAACATAGTCCTGCGCTGGGCTCGGAAAGCCACAGGGCACTTTCTCAGAGAAGAGAGGAAGCATGACTGGTTGAGAAGCCTCAGTTGGTCGAATGAGCTGCATGATGTTGATCCCGATATACTGTGTTTATATACAGTATTGCTGAATGCAGCTAAGGATCAAGAAACTTGTGAAGCTATTCCTGAAAGTGCTTGAACTGTCTGTTAATTTAGTTTGTGTGGTATCCAATATAGTTTTGTTGCCTGACTTAAACTCAGTTCAGCGAAACCGTAGCACTCTGACGGTAAGTCACCTCGGTTCCCTGCTCTTCGATGAAGAACTGGCTTTCGGCACGTAATAAGAATGCAGTTCAGTCCACACAGTTCTGATTCAGGATCCATGATGAGACAGTCCTGAGCGCCCCGGGCGAATATGAGTATCTCCCTGACAGCAGAAAAAGTCCCTGTTTCCACAAAGGCCACTGAGAAGCAAGCTGATAATCAAACCATTCGCTTCGTAAAAGTCCGTGAGTTGCCCCCGGCAACTGCCTGATACAGCGGGGAGTGCCCGCTGGTAGTGCTTTGGCCCAGACCGCGGCTGTTTCATCAGCGTCTACATTCCGGTCATCCTGGCCCATCAGAATTAATACCGGAGTATGTGTACCGGAAATATCTTTCGTCGCATCAGCCAGGGAATTCCTGCGTTCGAAGTCCTGGCGCGTACATTGGGAGTGGCAGGGGAGAACAGCTGCTTCTTCTGTAAACTGGCGGTCAAAAGCCACGGCTTCATGTTTTTTAGCATCCTGAATATCATTCAGGGAGCGACCTTCGACTTTAAGCCTTTGTCCTGTATAGTATATGCCCTGATTACGCCAGTTTATCGCCGCACCTATCAGCACAACAAACTCAGTTGTTGTCAGTTGGCTCGCCTGCGGTACAACCCAACCTGCCTGCGAGAACCCAAGATAACCTCCGCGACTTTTTTTCAGTTCCGGCTGTTCTCTCAGTTTTTTTAACGCCAAAACCGCCTCCTCTGCGCGATCTGACATTGTCTGTGCCAGCCAGTTACCTGTACTTTTATCCACACCAGGTTTATCCCATGAAAAAACGGCAATTCCCTGTGAGACAAGGAATTTAACCAATGGAATATATCCACCTTCTGACCAGCGGTCCTGAGGTCCGTCTCCATGAACTAAAAGCACAAACGGAGGAGAAACCTTACCTGGAGGCATAATCAACGTCCCCATCAGAACATCGTTATTATGCTTAAAAGATATAGAACGTTGTTGCCCGTACCCTGAAAGATCGAAATCATATAATCGGCTAAGCAAAAAAATAATGAGAACGACAATCATAATTGAAAATGACACAATATATTTAATCATGTATAGCTCTTTATAATTTATAAAATTAAATATCAGCCGACTTTTTTAATACTTTATAGAACAGGATGTCAATGACTTAAAATTCGAAGCTCCTGACAGTAATAATCTTGGTGCTGCTGTGGGCGTTAACTTCCACTTCAGGGATGAACAAATGGAAATTAAGTGAGATTTACCAACAGTAACTGGCGGAGCTTCACCGCTATTTATCCTTAAAGCGCATCGCCAGCCACTGAGCATGCTGCTGCGTCACCAACAGTTGATCATCTTGCTCGCGCCACTGAATATCCCCCTGGCTAAGACAGCGCCTGAGCTGCTCCAGTGATGCTACCTGGAAACAGAGCGCCACCATTTTCGCCGGTGCCTGCGCAGCGACAGGCGGAAGCGCGAATTCCAGACGTGCTTGTTGATGAGTGATAATACGCAGGCAGCAGGTCCCTGAATCAAGCACATAACCACCGTTGGCCTCCGCGCGGGCCTCCACACTGAACAACTGGTGATACAGCGCCAGCGTCTGTTCAGGTTGAGGCGAGGCAATAACGAAGGCAGACAGCGCTTGCACGCCATTAGGATGTACCTGCCAGGCGGGCTGCCAAACGGCCTGCGGCGTTTGATGTTCGCAGAAAAAACTGAAGCCGTATGCCAGGGCGCTGGCGCGGATCCGCGAGATGCAGAACCGGGCCTCAGTCTGGCTGCCGTCCGGCAATATCACCGGGCGTGAGAAGCGGGTCGGCGGTTCGCCATCGAGTTGACATTGCCGGAGGTGCTGCCATACCGCATGCGCATCCCGGGTTTTCCAGACCAGTCCGGCAAGGCCTGGCGCAACGTTCCACAATCCTCGCGAGTCTGTCTGACTGGCAGGCTCATAACCTAAAAGTTCCAGATAGTTATCTGCAAAGACGGCCAGATGGTTACTGGAGCCCATCGAATGGTGCCCCCGTGTACTGAGCTGAAATCCCATCCGCTGGAACAGGCCTTGCGCCTGATCCAGTTCTTCATCGACATTAATCACCGCGTGATCGATAACCGGGGTAATCGGCATGGTGTCTTCCTTCTGTTCTTTTTACTGATCCTGTCAGGCGGCACGACCGCCAAAATAGAGTTCGCGCATACGGGGGTCGTGTAGCAGGTCCTGCGCGCTGCCCTCCATCGCCACTTTCCCCAGCGCCAGAACATAGACCCGGTCGGAAATGTGCAGTGCCTCCATAGCATTCTGCTCGACCATTAAAATGGTCACTTTTTCCTGGCGGCGAATGGTTTGTATGGCGCTAAAAACTTCCGTAAGCATTTTCGGTGACAGCCCGGCCGAAGGTTCATCGAGCAGCAGTACTGCGGGTTCAGGCATCAGAGCCCTTGCCAGCGCGAGGATTTGTCGCTCGCCGCCGGAAAGCGCTGACGCGGGTGATTGCCATTTTTTATGTAACACCGGGTAATTTTCCGCCAGTTGCGCCATTCGCTGCTTACGTTGGCCTGGCGGTAAAAATTGTCCCCCGGTTTGTAGATTTTCTGCCACGGTCAGATTGTTGAAGACGTTGTCCAGTTGTGGGACAAACCCGAGTGAGCATTCACGGATTTTCCGGTGCACCGGAATTTTTGCCGTTTCGCATCCATCGATTTCAACCCGTCCTTCGCGCGGGGAGACAAATCCGGCAATCGATTTCAGCAAGGTGGATTTGCCGCAGCCATTTGGCCCCAGCAGCGTCACGATTTCCGCCTGTTCAACATGCAATGAAATACCGTGCAGAATATCAATCCCCGGGGTATAACCGGCGACCACGTTTTCGAGGGTAATCATACGGCCTCCTGCAATGTTGCGGTGCTTTGCCCTAAATAGGCATCCAGTACTTGCTGGTTCTGCGCCAGTTCATCCGGGCGGCAACTGGCGACAATCTGTCCGCGATCCAGCACGATGCAGCGCTGGCACAGGGTGTTTATAAAATGCATATCGTGTTCAATAACCAAAAGTGAAATACCCTGACGGCTCAGGTTGACCAACGTTTCCACCAGCTCCTGGCGTAATTTCGGGTGCACACCGGCCATAGGCTCATCCAGCATCAGCAGCGTCGGTTTACCCATCAGCGCGCAGGCAATACCCAGTAATTTTTTCTGTCCGCCGGAAAGCGCCGCAGCAGGCAGATCTTTAACTTTGGTTAACAGCAAGGTATCCAGTAATTCGCTGGCGCGGGTCCTGTCTTCCTGCTCGGCTTTACGCCCGGAAGCCAGCCCCAGCAGACCGTTGAATAACCCGTGCTGACGAGTACCTGCAGTCATCACGACTTCCATAACGCTCATCTTTTCCGGCATGACGGGGAGCTGGAAGGTGCGTGCAATGCCAGCCTGGATGATCCGGTGGCTGGGCTGACGAGTAATGGACTGTCCATCGAATGTAATGCTGCCGCCATCCGGCCGGTTAAACCCGGAAATGGTGTTGAGCAGCGTACTTTTACCGGAACCATTCGGCCCCAGCAGGCCAAGAATCTCCCCCTTTTCCAGCGTAAATGATACGGATGTCAGTACCTGGTTGCCGCCAAAGGATTTGCTGATATCAGCCACTTCAAGCAAACGGCTCATGAGAAAGTCCTTAATTTTTCCGGTAACAGACCACCTGGTCGTGTGAGCAGACACAGTAATAAAGCCAGACCCACCAACCCCAGGCGTAGAGCGCCAGTCAGGTCTGAACTGATGTGGAAATAGTCTTTTGCAAAGGGGATAAAGTTATACAGCCCTTCCACCAGCAACACGCCCAGCAACACGCCGCGCACATTGCCAATACCACCGATCATCACCATGCTCCAGATAAGAAAGGTTTCCGACGAAAGCAGGTAATCCGGGCTGACATAATCGGTGTACCAGGCCAGTAACATACCGGCCAGACAGCACATCACAGCACTGCTCATCAACGCCCGGCATTTCAGCCACGGCAGCGCATAGCCCATGCAGATCGCTAACTGAGGTTGCTCGCGCATCAGGCGCAGCGCCCGCCCAAACCGGCTGGCGCCGATACGCAGGCTGGCGAGCGTGGCGACGATGACGCTGAACAGAATAATGATCGCGAAGATACGCGTATCGGTGACGGTATCACCGGTCGACCAGGGCGAAGACAGGCCGCCAATCCCCTGCGCGCCGCCCGTCAGTGCGTCTTCATTGACGACGGCAATGCGGATGATTTCAGCCAGCGCCAACGTGGCAATGCCCCAGTAGTCCGCCGTTAGCTGACGCCCCAGCAACGCCATCAGCGCGCTGATAACAATGGCACACAGTAACCCGGCCGGGATCACCACCCACAGCGGCAACCCAAAATTGTTTCCCAGACCGACGGCATAAGCGCCGGTTCCGACAAACACAATGTGACCGAAATTCAGCAAACCGGCGTAACCTGCCTGTAAATTCAGGGCAAGCGCGATAATGGCATAGATCCCGGCAAGGCAAAGGATATGCAGTAAAAACTCAGACACGGCGGACCTCCCGGTTAAACAGGCCATAAGGACGCAGTAACAGCGCCAGCAGCAGAATGACAAACGATGAGGCGTTCACCCAGGTCACCGGGATAAACAATAAGTCGCCGCCGAACAGCCAGCTCCAGTCGATGTTGGTCACGAGGGTTTCGGTTGCAGCGATAAGAAGTGCACCAAAAATGGCGCCCATTGGATTTCCCAGCCCGCCGAGAATGGCGGCAGCGAGCACCGGCAACATCAGATCATTGCCCTGGTTGACCCATGCGCTGGCATTCATCGCCAGCATACTGCCTCCCACAGCGGCCAGCATTCCAGCCAACAGGTTGACGGTGTGGATAATTGCGCTGGCATTTAACCCGGAGGCTGCTGCCAGATCCCGGTTACTTGCCAGCGCACGGATAGCGCGACCTTGCGGCGTACGAAACAGCAACAGGCTGAACACCACCACCAGCGAAATCGTGACGCCAAGACCCCAGAGTTCGTCAGAGGAGATTCGGGTGTCCCCAACCTGCAAGAGCGCACCCACAGGCAGGGAATAATTCACCGGGGCCGACCCCTCAACCCCGAGAACCAGTGCGATCAGCACCATCGATACCGCAAGCGATCCGATCATGGCGTTAGCGGTACCGCTTTTCAGCAGTGGCTGATAAACCCAGTGATGCAAAATCATGGACAGCATGCCGCAGACCAATGCAGAAAACACGATTGCCAGAGCCAACGGCATGCCAAGACGAAGCCCGGCGGCGGTGATAAATGAACCGACCATGGCATATTGCATATGAGCGATGTTGGCGAACCGTACCAGCCCGTAAACCAGGCTTAATCCCAGCGCGACCAGCGACAAATCCGCAGTGCGAATCAATGTATCAATCAAAAACTGCAGCATGGTTTTTCCCCGATGATGTAGCGTGAACTGGCAAGATAAAGCGGCTCGTTACCGGGGAACCGGTACGCCATTAAACGCTTTCACTTTCAGGTAGGGCTGAGACATACGCTGGTTATCGGCATCCAGATTTAATGTACCGGTAATGCCGGTAAAGCCAGGCGCAACGGTTTTCATTGCCGCGATCATGGCTGCCGGATCGGCACTGTGCGCTTTGTCGATAGCTGCCGCCGCCAGCATTACGCTATCCCAGGCATAGCTACCGTACACAGAGCGAGGTTTCTCATGGAATTTTTTCTGGTACAGCTCAGCATAATTTACGCCGTGACCACCCGACGTTTTCTGGTCAATACCTGCGACTTCCATACCAACCTGCCCGTTGGTGTACTGCGCCGGGGAACCTTCAACGGCCATGGTTAAATACATGCCATACCAGGGCGTTTTATTCAGACCCAGCTCCCAGGCCTCACGGTTCAGCACAATGGCATCCTGGCCGTAGCTGGTGTAAACGTAGGCTTGCGGATGAGCGCGAGAAATTTGTTCCAGCTCGCGGCGATAAGAAGGCTGACCGCTGGCATAGAGCACTTTGGCGACCACTTTGCCCCCGGCTTTTTCAAACGCGTTGGTGAACTGCTTCGCCATACCCTGACCGTAAGCACCATCCGGGGCGATAAAGGCCACTTTGCTGTAACCGAGCTGGCGCACATCTTCTGCCGAGAAGCTTGCGGAAAGAGAATCCAGGCCAATCACGCTCCAGGAGGTAGCGCCGATTTTGCGGATATCGGTGCTGGTACCGGAAATATTGATGTGCAGCAGATTGTTCTTCACCAGATATTGCCCAACCGGAATGGTGACACCAGAGGAAAAACTGCCCATCACTAAAGGGACATGGTTAACCTGAGTTAACTTACGTACGGCATTCAGGCCTGTAACCGGGCTTTCGGCGGAATCTTCCACGATCACATGTAATGGCTGACCATTAACGCCGCCGTGGGCATTAACCTGTTCAACCGCCAGTTCAATACCACGACGCTGATCTTCACCAATGCTGGCGCTGGTGCCGGTTAAGGGCAAAATTGCACCCATGTTCACATCGGCCTGCGCCGTGCGCGCCAGACCAAACAACGTCATACCTGCCAGTGTTGACAGCATCATGCCTTGCCCGAAACGATTTTTCATGTTGGTTCTCCGGTTTGCTGTTGCCGGCTTCTGAGGCCGGTGTTTTGTCGCCTGCGCAAATGTGCACAAGCCTGCCTGGTAATGCCGAAAAAGAGCGCACTAAAGTGAATATATAAGTGCATACACTTGTGTATTAAGCAAAGACGATGCCAGATAACAGGACGTTCCCGGTATCAAGTGCTTATTTCAGGTTAAACGAATGCAAATTCATGAATAAATACAATGGAATCGAAAATATCTAAAAAACTTTCGTTTTCATTTTTATCATGGCCAATAAAAATATCTGTGTGCATAAGTGAATACACTTTGAATCATTTTAGTGCAATACTGCCGTAAAATGGTGCGGGGAAAATCCATAAGAATAAATAAGATGAAAAATGCTTATAAATGAGTAATTTTTTAATTAAAGAAAAGTGTATTCACTTTTGTGTTGAGTTGTTTTTTTTGCTGTGCTATCTATAAAAACATTACGTGAAATAATCTTTGCCGCATTTTTATTTTCGTGCTGAGCATGCGGTAAATTAAGGGGTTAATGTGGTTATCATAAAAAAGAAATCCCGTAGCGCTGACAGTGTGGAAAAGGTCTACGAGAAAGTGAAAGGCATGGCGATTGATTACTACTTTCGTCCCGGCGAACGGGTGAATGAAGTTGAGCTTGCGGCACAACTGGGGGTCTCGCGTACGCCGGTGCGGGAAGCGCTGAACCGTCTGGCAAAAGACGGCTTTATGAATTTTGTACCCAACCGGGGTTTTTACTCCCGTGACCTGACGCCGGAAGGTGTCCGCGAACTTTATGAGGTGCGAATGGTTATAGAGCAATCGACCTTTCGTTTCGCCTGCCTGCGGGCAACAGATGAAGAGATCGCTACGACCACGGCTATCTGGGAAGAAGTGAGCCAGCATCGCCCGGCGCAAACTGAACAGGATTGGGCGAAGATTGCGGAAATTGATGAGCGTTTCCACATGGAAATAGCCCGTATTTCCCATAATAGTCGGCTCTATGAAATGCTCGATAGCCTGAATTCGCTGAGCCGCTTTTTCCGGCGTATCGATCTCGAAACGCCCGTGCGCAGGAACAATGCCTATGACGAGCATGTCGAAATTATCGCAGCATTACGCCAGCGGGATATCGAAAAAGGCGTGGTGCTGATTGAGCAACATATTTCATTGAGTGCCGAGCACGCGGTTGAAGTCACAAAAGAAGGGCTTGCCAGGATTTATTTTGGGAAGCCCTGAGCCACTCTTTTCATTAGGTCCAAACCGATAATTTAATCAGCTACCAGAGGGCATTACGCGTTCCGGTAATTCATTCACAGCGTCATGCTGCGGCATTGTGCCGGGAAAATGTAGAGGATATATGCGCTCCATTCCCGAAGAGATTATTCAACAGGCGATTATCTGGCGACGTGAGATCCACACGCGCCCGGAGATTGGCTTACAAGAATTTCATACTTCCGCGAAAATCAGCAGCCTGCTGCGCCAATATGATCTTGAAGTGCATACCGGCATTGCGGGCACTGGCGTGATGGGTGTTCTTCGCAATGGCGAGGGGCCGTCAATAGCCCTTCGCGCTGATATTGATGCATTACCCATCCAGGAAAACAACGCTGTTGCATGGTGCTCTTCCTCGCCAGGCATGATGCACGCCTGTGGACATGACGGGCATACCGCCATTTTACTGGGGGCGGCGCGCTATCTCAGCCAGACCAGAGCGTTCAACGGGACGGTGTACTTTATTTTTCAGCCTGCGGAAGAGAATGCCGGCGGCGGGCGTTTAATGGTGGAAGAAGGGATCTTTACGCGCTTTCCCGTTTCTGCGGTTTATGCGCTGCACAACTGGCCGGGGCTGCCGGTGGGGCAAGTGGCCGTTAGCACAGGCCCAATGATGGCTTCTCAGGACAATTTTTTTATCACGCTGACTGGCGTGGGATGCCATGCGGCGATGCCGGAAAAAGGGGCCGATCCGGTGCTGGCCGGTGCACACCTGATTACCGCGTTGCAAACGATCATGACGCGCCGACTCTCTCCGCTGGACAGCGCCGTGATCAGCGTGACGCAACTCCAGGCCGGGGAAGCAATAAATGTCGTCCCGCAGACAATGCAATTGTCCGGCACGCTGCGTTGCCTGAGCCAGACGGCCAGAGCGCGCTGCCAGATTCTGATGGCGGAGTATGTCGAACAGCTCGTCCGGCCATTTGGCGTCAGTGGCAGCATTCGCTGGGAATACGGTTACCCGGTAACCGTCAACCATGCGCAACAGGCAAAAATTCTGGCGGATGCCGCACGCCACGTCCAGGGGATCACGCAGGTCCACACACAGTTATCACCCTCAATGGCGGCAGAAGATTTCGCCTATTTTCTGGAAGCCTGTCCGGGCGCTTATTTGTGGCTGGGGGCCGATGGCCCAACGCCGGGCGCGGCATTACATAACCCGCATTATGATTTTAATGACCAACTTATCGCACCTGGCATCGGTCTTTGGGTATCGCTGGTGGAGAGGTCATTGGGTCCTGTTTCTGTTACTTCTGAGGATTAACTATGAGCCATATCCACTTTATTGGTGCTGGTCAAATGACCGAAGCGATTCTGCGCGCCGCCTTAAAACGCGGCGCATTAAACCCGGACGAGGTCAGCTTATCGGATATTGATCCAGAGCGAATTGAAACGCTGAAAGCGCGCTATGAGTTGAGCAATACACAAGATTTGCCAAACGCGCTGGCCGCAGCGGATCACATCGTGATTGGGGTACGTCCGCAGGATAATATTGCTGATGTCGCACAACTGATTAAGCAGTATGCCGCGCCACAGACGTCGGTCATTTCTATTATTGCTGGCGTAACGCTGACCCAGTTGTCTTTGATGCTGGGCGAGTCACGCCCGATTACGCGTATCATCCCGAATACGCTGACGGATACCGGGCTGGGCTACAGCGGCGTGGCGTTTAATGCTTATGTTAACAGCGCGTCCGTAATGCCGTTTCTGGAAAGTTTCGGCAAGGTGATGGTGCTGGAAGAACGGTTGATTGACGTCTTCACCGGTTTTGCTGTCGCTGGTGTCAACTATGTCTATTATTTTGTCGAAGCGCTGGCGGACGCCGGTGTCCTTGCCGGATTAACCCGGACTCAGTCAACGCAAGTGGTGTGGGAAAACCTGGTGGGCGCGGTTGAAATGCTTAAGTTATCCGGGCGCCATCCGCGCCAGTTGATGGATATTAATAACTCTCCGGCAGGGGTTGGCATTAATGGTTTATATGAGTTGAATAAAATTAATTTCGCCGCTGGTCTGCAAAGCAGCGTTCTGGCTGCGGTGCGTCGTACAACGGAGCTTTCTGGTCAAAAATAACACTATTTTTTAACAAGGGTGGTCTATGACAGCAATTTCAACGTGTGGCTGCCATGCTGAAGGATGTAGCTCATCTGCGTAAAGCCATTAATGTGCGTGACAACCCCTGGCGAAGAATTTGATTGACAGATCAGGCCACTTTGCGGCGAAACATCCAGTACGCCGCTGAGCCTGTTATCGCTGCAATCACCAGTAGCGGCCACAGGCTTCCCCATACAATGTCCAGACTCGCATCTTTCAGGTAAATTTGTTTTGTGATGTCCGTGAAGTGCCGGATAGGATTTATCCACGTCAGATTTTGCAACCACACGGGCATGTTCTCTACCGGTGAGACATAGCCGGAAAGCAGAATCGCCGGCATCATAAAGACAAATACGCCAATAAATGCCTGCTGCTGCGTCGAACTAAGTGCAGAAATCAGCAGCCCGAATCCCACCAGCGAAAGCCCGTAAATCAACATGGTGAAGTAGAACAGTAAGACCGAACCAGAGAAGGGGATTTGATAGCCCCATATTCCCACACCGAGCACAATAGTGGCCTGCGCAATGGCGACAATCTGCGCGGGTACGGCTTTACCAACAAATATCTGCCAGGTGGCAAGCGGCGACACCAGGAGCTGGTCGAGCGTGCCTTGTTCACGTTCACGAGCAACGGACAGTGAAGTCACAATCATTACGCCGATGGTCGTTATCATGGCGATAAGCGACGGCACCACAAACCATTTGTAGTTCAGGTTTGGGTTATACCAATTGCGTATTACCAGCTCACTGTTATTCGACTTCGGTTGACCAGTCATGAGTTCTAGTTGGTAGTTTTTCACGATTTGCTGCAGGTAATTGGCGGCAATCTGCGCACTGTTCGAGTTACGACCGTCAAGAATAATTTGCAGTTTAGCTGGCTGATTGCTTGCCAAATTTCGCGAGAAATCCGCAGGGAAGTGGATCAGCAGCAGCGCTTTTTGTTTATCGAGGGTTGGCTGGATTTCCTGCGGGCTTTTTAACAGCAGCAGATGGCTAAAAGCTTTGGCGTGTGCAAAACGTTGCGTCAGTTCCACGGAATGGCTGCCATTGTCTTGGTTGTAAATCGCGATGGTGGCGTTAGTGACCTCAAGCGTGGCGGCAAACGGGAACAGAATCACCTGCAACACCACCGGCAAAATCAAAATGGTACGGGTTTGCGGCTCGCGCAGCAGGGATTGCAGTTCTTTGCGAATTAATGTCCAGAGTCGATGATACATAACTTTCCCTTAATCCAGACGACGTTTGGTCTTCAACGCCGTCAGGCCGATAAACATCACCGCCGAGACAATGAGACACAGTACGTTAACTATCAGCACCGTGGAGATATTTCCCGCGAGAAACAGGGTTTGCAGGGTATTCACGAAGTAGCGCGCCGGTATGATATAAGTCACTGCGCGGATAATCGCTGGCATGCTGTCGATCTGGAAGATAAAGCCCGAGAGCATGATGGAAGGTAAAAATGCAGCGTTCAGCGCCACTTGAGCGGCGTTAAACTGGTTGCGAGTGATAGTCGAAATCAGCAGACCCATACCAAGCGTACTGAGCAAAAACAGACTGGTAATCAAAAATAACAGTAGCAGCGAACCGCGATAGGGTACGCCGAGAATAAATACCGAAACCACCATACACAGTAGCATTGCCAGCATGCCGAGCACATAGTAGGGGAGCAACTTGCACAGCAACAACTCGGTACGCGTTATCTGCGTTGAAAGCAGGGCTTCCATAGTGCCTCGTTCCCACTCACGCGCCACGACCAGCGATGTCAGAATGGCACCGATAACCGTCATAATGATGGTTATCGCCCCCGGAATAATGAAATGCTGACTGATAGCAGCAGGGTTAAACCAGTAACGCAGTTGCACGTCAATCAGTGGCTCGACGCTTTCACCCCGGCTCTTCGCGCGCTGCTGTTGCCATACCTGCCAGATCCCTTCGACATAGCCCTGCACAAAGTTTGCGGTGTTCGGTTCGCTGCCGTCGGTAATCACCTGAACCGGCGCTGTAGCCCCGGCGCGCGCCATGTTCTGCGCAAAGTCTGTAGGGATAACCACTATGCCGCGGATTTTTCCCGCCTGCATGAGCTGAATCAGTTCTTGGCGGTTATCGCTGATGGTCGGCTGAATGTAGGGCGAAGCGCTGATGGTATGAGCGAAACTCAGCGCTTCTTCGCTTTGCTGTTCCAGCAGAATCCCCACGTGCAGGCGGCTTGAATCCAGGTTGATGCCAAAGCCGAAAATAAAAAGCAGCAGCAGGGGGATCACCACAGCAATCAACCAACTGCTCGGGTCACGCGCAATCTGGCGCGTTTCCTTCACGCAGAGGGCGCGTACTCGCCTCCATGAGACTATTTTATGCTCACTCATGCGTGTGCTCCTTATCCCACTTGTTTATCAGCGTGATAAATGCCTGTTCCATGGTTGGGTCGACCTGCTCGTCGTCTGCCGCCTGCTGTTTGAGATCGTCCGGCGTGCCGCTGGCGATAAGCTTGCCACGATATACCAGCCCGATACGGTCGCAATATTCCGCCTCGTCCATAAAGTGTGTGGTGACCATCACGGTTACACCTTTTTCAACCATGTCGTTGATGTGCAACCAGAATTCGCGCCGTGTAATCGGGTCAACGCCAGACGTGGGTTCATCAAGGAACAGAATATCCGGCTCATGCATCAGTGAGCAGGCCAACGCCAGGCGCTGCTTGAAGCCGAGTGGCAGGGAATCTGTCGGGCTGTTAAATATCGGCTGGAGGTTAAACGCTTCACTCATACGGGAAATTTTGTCGTCCTGCGCCTTGCCGTGCAGCCCGTACACACCTGAGAAGAAACGCAGATTTTGTGCAACCGTCAGGTTGCCGTACAACGAAAACTTCTGTGCCATATATCCCAGATGCTGACGGGCCTTACCGGAGCTGGTTTTCAGATCCATATCCAACACCAGCGCCTTGCCAGAGGTAGGCACTAGCAGCCCGCACATCATTTTAAACGTCGTGGATTTACCCGCGCCGTTCGGCCCAAGCAGCCCGAAGATCTCGCCGCGCTGTACGGTAAAATTGACCTGGTCAGTCGCTGTGAAATCACCAAATTTCTTTGTGAGCTGTTTGGCTTCAATCACCGTTTCTTTGGAACTGCCTTCCACCGTATGCAGTATTTTTCCTAGCGGTGATTCCTTCGTGCCGGTGCCTCCCAGCAGTTCGATAAACGCATCTTCAAAACGCGGGACGGTACGCGTTATTTGCTCCAGAGACAGATCCAATGCTTGTGCCAGCTCTTCTATAGTGGCGTCTTTTGCCAGTATCAGACGTACGGAACGCCCCTGGATCACACCGTCGCTCACCTGCGGCAATTTCAGCGCCCGCTGAAGCAGCTTGCGGTTGTTTTCTCCCCCATGACTCACCAGCAGCGAACGCCCGGCCATTTTCTGCGTCAGCTCTTTTGGTGCTCCGTGATACAGCAGCTCGCCTTCGTTCAGCAGTAGCACCTCGCGGCACTGTTCAGCTTCGTCGAGGTACGAAGTACTCCATAGGATCAGCATCCCTTCACCTGCCAGTTCGTGCACCATCTGCCACAGCTCGCGTCGCGAAATGGGGTCTACGCCGACGCCGGGCTCATCAAGCAGCAGAACCTTAGGTTGGCCGACCAGTGTACAGGCGAGGCCTAGCTTCTGCTTCATACCGCCGGAAAGTTTGCCGGCGAGGCGCGAGGTAAAGGGACCGAGGGAAGTAAATTCTAGCAGCCGCGCAAATGTTTTTTTACGTTCCTCGGCCGTCACTCCACGCAGGTCTGCGTACAGAGTGAGATTTTCCATTACCGTCAGATCTTCATACAGCCCGAATTTTTGCGGCATGTACCCTACTACGGCGTGTAGGGCACTGCCATCTTTGATTGGGTCGAGGCCTATGACCTGTGCACTTCCCCCGCTAGGTTTCATCAAGCCTGCCAGCATACGCATTAGCGTGGTTTTCCCTGCGCCGTCAGGCCCCACCAACCCGGTGACTTCCCCCGGGTGGATTTCACATTCAAGGCTTGCTACCGCGGGTTTACCCAGTTCAGGGAAGTTTTTCATCAGCCCCTGCAAGCGGATGATGCCGCTGTCATAGCGGGTCATGCTGGGCACCATTGTTGAAACTTACGGTGACCGGCATACCCTGACGCAGCGAATCGTCGGCATCGGTCACGATAATGCGCAGGCGATAGACCAAATCGGTGCGCAGATCGGGCGTCTCAACCGTTTTAGGGGTGAACTCCGCGGTAGGAGAAACAAAGCCAATTTTGCCGTGATAGGGCTTTTCGGGACGCCCGTCGGTATAAATCTGCACTTCCGTACCCGGCTGTACATTGTAAAGACTCACTTCATTCACATAAGCACGTACCCACACCGGGCGTGTAAGGGAAAGCGTTAATACCGTGCTACCCGCGCTGAGCATGCTCCCTGGTTCAACAGCGCGAGTAAGCAATGTGCCGGCGGATGGGGCGGTAAGCGTGGTGTCCTGTAAATCCAGCTGCGCCTGGGAGAGCTGTGCTTTAGCCTGTTGCAGACTGGCCTGTGCCTGGGCAATCTCTTGTGGGCGGTTACCGTTGTGGTACTGACTGAGCTTATCGCGCGCGGCTTTCAGCGTAGCTTTTGCCTGATCGCTTGATGAACGGGAATTTTCCAGCTCATTTGCAGCAATCATGCGTCTGGCCCACAGCCCTTGTTGGCGCTGGTAAAAATTCTGGGCATAGTCATAGGCAGCCTGCGCCTGATTCACCTGCGCGGCCACCTGGGCAATTTCTTCGTCACGGTAGCCGGCAATAATCAAATCAAATTTCGCTTGTGTCGCTGCAACGTTTGCTTCCGCCTGTTGCAAGGCGTTTTGATACGGGCCTTTGTCCAGTTCCCCGAGCGTTTCCCCAGCCTTGATTGAATCGCCTTCATCGACCTGCAACGTAGCGAGGCGACCACCGACGCGAAAGCTCATGTTCACTGTGCGAATATCCACATTCCCGTAGAGCGTTAATGGCTTTTCCTGCTCGCTTTGATACCACATCCAGCCGCCAAAACAGCTGACCAGCAACGCAATAACAACGAGCACAACCATGGGCTTTTTATTTTTCATGGCACGATCTTCCTTAATTAACAGACAATCCCAGCAGGATGAAATCGACGTGGGTTAACACAACGCTACTGATTTGCTGCCGGTTGGCCTTATCAAAGTTTGTCCAACCGGTGCGTAGTAAAATAGTTTCCCGCCCCAGTCGGAAGGCCAGAATCTGTCCGAGCAAAGCGTGAGTATGCAAAATGGTTTCGGTATCCAGGGGATCACGTCCAGTGTAACGGCCCACAAGGGAAGTCAGGTGGCTGTGCATCGGTGCTATCACACGATCGTGGATGAGCTGATAAGCGGGTGTTGGCGAAAGCTGTTCGCGAGAGATAAATTTGCTGAGATTCAGAGTTTCATCGGAGGTGAGCAGCCTTATCATTTGCTCACATGCCGTATGAATTAGCTGGCGGATTTGCGCTTTGTCTGATGGCGACTGACTCATAACCTCTTCGGCGCACTGCATGTGCTCAAGAAAGTTGTCGTTGATAAAATCAGCAATCCACCCAGCAGAAGCAATATACAGCTCTTCTTTTGAGCCGAAATAATAGGTGATAGCCGCAATATTTTGCCCGGCAAGAGCCGCGATATCACGGGTGGTCGCCTGCAAGCCATATTCACCAAACTGAGCGATGGCAGCTTTAATAAGGCTATTTTTAGCCTGTTCGCCACGAGAAGTTATGGGAGGTTGAGAGGTCGGCATATTGCCTCATAAAAGAGTTAATCAATCGATTGATTAAAAATAGGCCGAAACAAATAGGCTGTCCAGCGATGTGTTTGTATCCTGCGAGGTGGTGCGGACGATTTATTAGACTGTCAGGAAATTGTTCATGTATTCGTACGAAGATCGGAGACAGGCCCCTTCACCGCCGCCGTGTATGGCTCACCCGATTATTTTCGCCGCTTCCCTCTGCCGCAGACGTCGCAAGATTTGCAACAACATTTGTGTATTGGCCGGCGTGAAATCTCCAGCGGTAACCTGAATCGACCAGGTCAACGACCAACCAGACATGCAATGTGAAAAAAGATAATTCTTTTTGTTATAAAAACCCTTACTTTTGTGAGGTTGTTCTCTGTTCTTTACCAGTAATCCCTTACCATTGTCGTGGATATGTTCGGTCCGCGCTTTTGTTCGCATCACCCGCTCCGCGCTTGATGCATTTTGTCTACCGCTCAAAAGCAGTCATGGACACATTAACAATCACATTTATGAACAGGGGAAGCTCAATGTCGACATATTATTTTCTGCCAACACGAAATGTATTTGGCGAAGGCAGTGTTCAGGAAGCCGGTACGCTGGCAAAAACGTTAGATGTAAAAAAAATCATGATTGTCACGGACGCTTTCCTGGCAAAGAGTGGCATGGCGGACAAAGTCGCTAAAATTTATGAAGAAGCCGGTATTGAAGCGCGTATATTTGGTGGCGCGGAACCTAACCCCACAGATAAAAACGTAGAGGCGGGGATTAGTTTTTACCGGGAACATGGCTGCAATGGTATTGTTTCACTCGGTGGCGGTTCCTCCCATGACTGTGCGAAAGGTATTGGATTAGTCGCAGCCAATGGAGGAAATATTCACGACTTTGAGGGTATTGATAAATCCAGCAACGATATGATCCCATTAATGGCAATCAACACCACCGCAGGTACCGCTTCAGAAATTACCCGTTTCTGCATCATCACTGATACAGCACGTAAAGTTAAAATGGCGATTGTTGACTGGCGCGTGACGCCTCAAATCTCGATTAACGACCCGGAACTCATGGTCGGGATGCCACCTTCACTGACCGCCGCGACCGGCATGGATGCGTTAACTCACGCCATCGAAGCGTACGTGTCTACCATGGCGAACCCGCTGACTGATGCCGCCGCGCTGCAAGCGATCAGGATGATCACCCAGTACCTTCCCAAAGCTGTGGCAAACGGCGAATATATGAAGGCAAGGGATAATATGGCCTACGCGCAGTACCTCGCCGGGATTGCCTTTAACAACGCTTCTCTGGGCTATGTCCATGCGATGGCGCATCAGTTGGGCGGGTTCTATAACCTTCCCCATGGGGTATGTAATGCCATTCTGCTGCCTTATGTTGAGTACTTTAACTTGATTGGCAACCTTAATCGCTTCCGCGATATTGCAGAGGCCATGGGGGAAAACGTGGCCGGGCTCTCTACCGATGAGGCTGCGGTTAAAGCCATTAACGCCATCCGCCGCCTGAGCAGGCAGGTTGGCATTCCTCGCGATCTGAAAAGCCTGGGCGTCAAACCTGAAGATTTTGCCATCATGGCCGAGAATGCGAAAAAAGATGTCTGCCAGTTAACGAACCCGCGCAAAGCGACTAAAGAGCAGGTCATTGAACTCTATCGTCAGGCTTATGAAGGCGAAGAGTAACGTTAGATAACTGCGCGACGATGGGCCTGAAAAACCTTCACCGTAAATGAATTAAGGCCTGGCTGCAGGTGACCTGCAGCTAAGCTGTGTCCCTTAATCATCCGGGCTATAGTAACTATCTGTTTTCAAGACATAGTAAACTATGCCTCGCTACGACCTTCCCGGCGAAGCATGGACCATCATCCAGTCCTTGTTGCCTCTTGAGCCTGCTACGCCACGGGGCGGACGGCCATGGGCACAGCACCGCATGATCATCAACGGCATGTTCTGGGTGTTGTGTTCAGGTGCCCTATGGCGCGATTTATCTAAACGATAGGGGCCGTGGAAAACCGTTTATCCGCTTTAACCAATGGTCAAAATCGGCAGTGATTAACCTTATTTTCAACAGGTTGCTTTATGGCCTTGTTGACTGGTCTGCCACAGCGATGGATGGCAGTAATATCCGGGCGCTGAAATGTGCTGCCGGCGCTCAAAAAAACATCCCTATATAACCGGAGATAATGGGCTGGGTCGCTCTCACGGTGGTTTTGGCATCAAAATCCATCGGGTGACAGGCGCAAGCGGTCTCCCGCTAAAGGTTCACAAAAACATGTCCGGTTGCTAGCAAAAATTTCACTTAGTAACTAGCATTTATTCAAGTTTCCCCTCAATGAAAATGCTTATTTTAGGGTCTTTTACTGTGGTTTTTTAAGTCAGTTTCTTTATTCCAACGTGATTATCTCTGAATGATATTATTTTTATGGATTCATTCATCAGGGCACAACAGCCACTGTTCGTTCTGTGTTTAGGCCGGGGATTCCGACGCTGATGCCTTACGAAAAAGCGAAGTATGCCGATCAAACCCGGTTGCAGAAATGACATCAATAACGCAGGGGAGTCTGTAAATGGGTGACAGCAGGTTGAAGGTGATGGCGTTGTTGGCCTGGCTGGCGTTTTTTGCATCCTTTCCTCTGCAGGCGGCTGAACCCCGGCAGATGCCGTCTGATCAGGAAAAAGCCCGCACTGTTTATATTTTTCACCAGCCGGTGGTGATGTTGCAGGCCACGTTCGGCTTGTCCACGCCGGAAGAGCGTGTGCTGCGCATCCGTAATACGCTGCGCTCGCTGAGCAGGGAAGATATAAGCCATCCGGTGCAGATTCTGCCTGTGCAACGTTATGGTCAGCAGGGACGGATATTTGTGATCAACGGTAAGCCGCTGATGCTGCTGGCAGAAAGTGATCTGGATGAAGGCGATGATCTGACGCTCGATCAGGCCGCGCAGCGGGTGCTGGCGCGTTTCAATGCACAGCGTACCTCTCTGACAGAGCAATATTCTTCCTCCTATCTGGCGATCGCGACGCTAAAAGTGGTGGCGGGCACCGCGGTGTTGATCCTGTTGTATTACTCCGCGTTTAAATCCTGGGCCAAAGTGAAAGCGTATTTCACGGCAAAGATTTTGCTGAAAAAGGGTTGGATCCCGTACCGGTGGCGCAGCTTACTGGGTGCGGTTGAAGTGCGTTTATACGCTATGTTGATGATTCTACTCAGTATCGTTGCATTCTATCTGTGGCTGAGCTGGCTGTTCCGTTTATATCCGTGGACACGTATCTGGGGCGAATCGCTGGGCGACTGGTCAGTAAATGTGGTGCAGAAAATCGCATTAGCGATTGTGTCGGCGTTTCCCGGACTGATGATCGTGGCAATCATTTTCCTCATTACGGCGTTTATTCTCAAGCTGCTGAAAGTAATGTTAAAACGGGTTGAAACCCGAAAACTTAAGATACCCGGTCTGCATCCTGAAACGGTGGGCGCGACGCGAAAACTGATTTCCGTGATGGTCTGGCTGTTTGCGCTGTCGGCGGCGTATCCGTTTTTGCCAGGGGCAAATTCACTGGCCTTCAAAGGTGTCAGCGTATTCTTTGGTCTGATGCTGACGCTGGGTTCTGCAGGCGTGATGAATCATGCGATGAGCGGACTGGTGCTGATTTATTCCCGGGCACTGCGTAAAGGCGATGTGATCCGCATCGGCGATAACGAAGGGCTGGTGAGTGAAATCGGCATGCTGGCGACTAAAATTATCACCCGCGAAAGTTACGTTGTCACGGTGCCGAATGCTGTGGTGGTTAGCGGCAAAATCACCAATCTCAGCGCACAAAACCCGGGAGGTGGCGTTAATCTGACGACCAGCGTCACCATCGGTTATGACACGCCGTGGCGGCAGGTTCATGCCATGCTGGAACTGGCCGCCAGTCGCACGCGAGGTATTGATCTTCAGCAGAAGCCGCTGGTGCGCCAGCTCAGCCTGATGGACTGGTACATCGCTTATGAACTGCAGGTGCATCTCCAGCCGGGCGAATCTCTTGCCACAGTGAGAAGCGAATTGCACAGTCACATTCAGGACGTATTCAACGAATTTAATGTGCAGATCATGTCGCCGAATTTTGTGAATCAGCCGGAAACGGCGGTCATGGTAACTCAGGATAACTGGTTCGCCGCACCCGCCTCACCGCCAGACAATCCGAAATGAAATCTATCAGACGGGTCAGCGCTTGCCTTTAATTGTTGTCCGGTTGTTAACCCTGCGGCGGGAACTGACCGAGTTGCATGAACGCGCCAAACCAGTCTTCCAGATGCCAGGTGGTGGTGACGCGTTCGCCATTCAGCTCATGAAATTCATGCAGCCGGATGCTGACAAATTTGCCGGTCGGTTCGATGCCCATAAAGTTGCCGTGATGGGTACCGGTAATTTCTGCGCGCACGGCAATCTTCCCCGGGGTCTGAAGAAGGTCGTGGATGGTGATCTTCACATCCGGAAAAGCCTCAATGAACCCCCGGATGATCGGTTTCAACCCTTCGGGGCCGGATGCCTGACCTGGCGCGAGGGGAATATCTTTCCAGTCCTGCGTGACTGCCTCATCCATTAAGTCCGGATCATGCAGGCTAAAAGCCTGATAGATTTTTTCAACGGCTTTACGCTCCGCGATAAGACGATTTGCCATCTCGCTATTGTTGTCTGACATCGTTAAATTCCTCTGGCTGATTGCATTTTTATAGGGTTAATGTGGTGCACGCAGCGAGTATCACATTCATATCAGTAATAATTGAAATAAGAAAAGCATATAGAGGAATATACGTTTTATGGATTTTAAGGGTCTCGATTTGAATCTGCTGGTCGCATTTGATGCGCTGATGGAAGAGCGGAATGTGACCCGTGCCGCCAGCAAAGCGGTGGTCAGTCAGCCCGCGATGAGCGCGGCATTGTCGCGCCTGCGAACGCATTTTGCGGATCCGCTGTTTATCCGCAGTGCTTCCGGTTTGCTGCCTACCGCCAGGGCAAAAGAGATCGGTTTGCATGTGTCAAAAGCACTTAACGAACTGAGTCATCTGCTGGCTCCGGACGACAATTTTGCGCCGGAAAACAGAAAAATGTCTTTTACGCTTGGCACGTCCGAATATCCGCTGATGGTGTTACTGCCCGGCATTATGCGGGCGATCAGCGAACAGGCGCCCGGAGTGACACTGCATGTGAGGACATTCACCGACCGCGATGCGTCCGTGTCGATGCTGGATGCCGGTGAGGTTGATGTGGTGATCGGTATTCACCCGACCCGGCCGGAAAACCGCATCTTATCGCAGCCCTTGTTCAGTGATGAATTTGTCACGCTTATCCGCCGCGACAGTGATGCGGCACGCAACGGCATGACGTTAGAAACCTATCTCGGGATGAGCCATATTCTGGTCTCGCCGGAAGGAAATCATTATGGTCTGGTCGATGAACAACTCAGGGAGATGGGGCTGGCTCGTGAACTTCGTCTGACGTTGCCGACCATGGCTGGCGTTGCCGGTGTGGTGCAGCAGACGGGGTATGTCGCGACGGTGCTCAAACGCAGCGTGGTAGTGAGCGAGAAACACCCCAATATCGTGATGACCCTGCCGCCGGTGGCATTGCCGGAGATCCCGTTTTATCTGTTGTGGCACCGCCGTTCTGATGACAGCAATGCGCAGAAATGGCTGAGACAACTGATCTGCGCGCAGGCCCATGAATTGCTGTGAGTGACCAGACTCCGTTAATACCACGGGGCGAAGATTCAGCCACCGGGGAAACCATTCCCCCGCATGATGTGCCGGGGGATGTGTGAGAGCTAACCCGCTATTCCGTTCAGTTTTTCCATCACTTCATCGGACAAAATCACCTTCGCACTGGCCAGATTTTCCTGTAGATGCTGCGGCGATGACGTGCCGGGGATCAACAAGATATTCGGCGAGCGTTTGAGCAGCCAGGCCAGCGCGACCTGCATCGGCGTCGCCTGCAATTGTGCCGCTACTTCATCAAGCTGCGTTGACTGCAACGGCGAAAAACCGCCCAGCGGGAAGAACGGCACATACGCGATTTCCTGTTCAGCCAGGCTATCCACCAGCGCGTCGTCGTGACGGTTCGCCAGGTTATACATGTTCTGAACGCAGGCGATCGTCGTCAGTTTCTGTGCATCGGCGACCTGTTTTGCAGTCACATTGCTCAGACCTATATGACGGATCAGGCCGCGCTCTTTCAGCGTAATCAGCGCCTCCAGCTGCGGTGCCAGTGATCCTTCTTTTGGCTGACGTTCATCGAGCATGCTGCGCAAATTTACCACTTCCAGCGTCTCCAGCCCGAGATTGCGCAGGTTATCTTCCACCGCCTGCGTCAGTTCCTGCGGGCTGAAAGCCGGTAACCAGCCGCCTTTTTCATCGCGTCGTGCGCCGACTTTTGTCACGATGCACAGATTATCGGGATACGGATGCAGGGCTTTTTTGATCAGCTTATTGGTTTCATGCGGACCATAAAAATCGCTGGTGTCGATGTGATTAACACCAGATGCCAGGGCATCACGCAGCACCTGAATGCCCCGTGCTTCATCGCTGATCGGGCCAAAAACGCCGGGGCCAGCCAATTGCATTGCGCCATAACCTAAGCGCGCCACTTCTCTGTCGCCGAGGGGGTAAGTCATTGAGGTGTGTGACATGGAATTCTCCTGTGTGATTGTTCACTGATTGTAGCCGCGGGCAGGTTGTGCAACTATCCGGTGAAATCAGGACAAACTGTACGGACTGGCGCACAATGGCGAAGGTTATCGCGCTGAATTCTGCACAGGACACTGCTTATTGATTTTTGCCCTGAAGATAATCAGGCCAGACGCCCATAAGAGCCGCATCGTGCAGCGCTCTGACGGTTATGGGTGTCACTTTTCCCTGCATCCGGTTTAGGGTAAAAATCAATGAACCGAGAACACCCGTTTTTTCGGGGAAATGGTTGGATGTGCGATAGTTTTTAGGTTTTACCTTGAACTGGATGAAAAAATCGTTCATCAGGATATCCGTCTGTATTTCACTCAGCGAAAGCTTTAACAATGAAAAATCACTCCCGCAGACCTTATTGTAAAAACCAAACACGGTGGGGTGGTTATGTTGTTCAAGAAAATCAATGATTTTCCCTTCCAGCACATCATTCACTGTCATATGTCCTCCCCAGCAATTCCCTGACAGCGTGGTAAACCTCAACAGGCAGAATCGCCATCATGGGATGTTCTGTTTTTTCACCATCAGGACGGTGCAAAATAATATGTTTATCCGGATCCTGACACGGACCGGTATAGGCTGGATTGGCTGTGGCAAAAAGACTGACTGTATTTACGCCAGCGGCCACTGCGATATGTAACGGCCCGGTGTCACCCGTAACAAGAACATCCAGACTTTTCAACAGCGTAACTAATTCTGTCAACTGCGTATGACCAGACATTACGCATATATTGTTCTGATAGTGAGCGGGTAATTGTTTTAAGAAATCATTCGCCAGATTCTTTTCGGATGTTGTGCCTGTGATAATGATTTCCAGATCCCGATCGTTGTCTAATAACATACAGGCGAGTGTACTGAAAAAACATACCGGCCAGCGACGGGTCTCATTGGATGCCCCTAACTGAAATCCAATGCGCTGGCGTAAATACTGACGCGGTAAAAGAGTATTGATCACGGGAAGATGCATTGTCGTGTCGCCAGTATTTTCTCCCAGTGTTTCGAGTAGCTTCAATTTACGCCGGATAGTATGTCCGTCATAGTAACCGGAATAGTGATCTAAATAACGATTAAGTTCGGGAGACTCACTGCCATAGTGGTCGCGTAAAATCATTTTACTGCCGGATAAAACAGCACAAAATATGTCATAAGGAAAGTGTGCGTGTAAAATAACGGAAATATCAGGTTTGTGTTTTCTGAGTTTACATAACAAAGGTAATATTCTGACAACTTTATTATCCCATATATAAATATGGTCAAACCAATCATATTGCACAACCAGGCTGTGATTTTTTTTACTGGTAACCAGTATTATTTTGCTGGCTGGAAACCTATTCTTTAAATGCATGATTGCCGGTGTGTTCATGAGGTAGTCCCCCAGCGCGGTAGTGGAGTAAATGACAATATTACCCGGTGATGTTTCACGCTCTTGCAGCGAATATTTTTTTCTTCTCGTTAAAAAACAATAGATATGCAATATCGTCTTTATTACTTTTATCTTGATGGCTTTCATTTCTGTTCAGGTTACCCGCAACGCGATGATAGGGACTATTTTTCCATTAAATTACAAATAGAGTTTTAGGCTGTTACTCATTTTTTTGTATTTTCAGTAAGCACTTCATCTCTCAGTGCAACGAAATTGTTATAAACTTCATCGGTTGAAATATGAGAAACCTCTTCGTCTGCAGCAGCAATGATTCTGCACGGCACTTTCCATGGCCCCCAGACCTGCGGATCGCTGTTACCAAAAAGCGCCACCACTGGTTTTCCCACACCCGCTGCAATGTGCAATGCACCGCCATCGCTGGTGATTATCTGGTGGCACAGAGACATTCCGGCCATAAGTTCACGAATATTTACGGTATCGAAAGGAACCATAATAATATCTTTGCAGGCGTTGATGATGTACTGCGCTTTCTGGTCATCCCCGGGATGACACAAGTTATCTTCTGAACCTGGCGACCAGAAAAGAATAATTTTGCAAGGTTCGTCACGCGCCAGCCTGTGCGCGATTTCGATATAATTCTCAACGGGCCAGCGTTGTTTTTCTTTTCGGGCGCTGATCTGCAAACCATATAAGGGCATATTGTAAGTGTTTTTTATTTTGTGAGCTGCCAGTTCTTTTTCAGATTTTGTCACCCATAAAGCCAGTTTCCCCGGTTTGGCGTGACAATTTAAAGGCCTGGCGAGTTCAGCCATCTGTTCAACCATATGCATGCCATCCCGCATATAAGGTATTTTATCGGTGACAGAGTCTGGCGAATCACTTCCTATCGCGATGATTCGTTTGGCCCGTGATAATGTTGCCCATCGCAAAGGTCTTTTATTCCAGTTCCCTGCCACAATAGCTACATCATAACCTTCTTTCCGAATAGCCAAAGTGGTGACTACACGGCGTAAAATGGCTTTTATCTTTTGAGTGTAAGATCCTTCATGATGCAGTTTAGTATAATGATGAACTTTACTGACGCCGGGATTACCTTCAAGAACCTGTTTGTTGTAAGAATTAACCAGCACATCGACGTGATGATTTTTCGCCAGCATAGAAATCAGCGGGGTTGTAAGGATAAGATCACCAATGTTTTCCCGTCTGATTATTAATATTTTCATTTCTTTCCTCATTAAATACACTGTCATCAAGAATGTAACTTTATGCCTGACTCTTATCATTATATATAAACTTCATTATCATCATGCGGGTGTTCTATTAAAGGGCCGTCATAAAGACATAATGAAATTTACTGCTAAGGTAGACTTAATCCTAAAAAGTTAGTTCCACGCATAACGTCAGCGTAAAGGAAAGATTGTGTTAAAGATCGTTAGTATTTCGTGAGGAGCTTTCGGTTTAATTAATACCGCGATTCTCTGTGTGTCACTCGGGATCAATCAAATGATTGTCGCGATGTTGTGAGTGTGCAACTATCCGGTTAAATCAGAAGTAACTGTACAGGGTGACGCACAATGCCGATGGATATCGCGCTGTTGCACGCAGTGGTAGAAGTGGCCAAAGCCGGAGGATTTCGTGAAGCGGCACGCGTCACAGGCAGTAATGCATCCCGGCTGAGCGATGCTGTGCGCCGGGCCGAACAACAACTGGGCATTCGCTTATTTCACCGCACAACGCGGGCGGTGGTGCTGACCGAAGCGGGCAGGGCGCTGCTCGAGCGGTTGCTCCCGGCCATGAATGAAGTGGATGCGGCACTCGATGCTCTCAACCGTTATCGCAATACGCCCGGCGGTACACTGCGGCTGAATGTGCCGGTCAGCGCAACCCGGCTGGTTTTGCCTGCACTTGTGCCCGAATTTCTCCGGCGTTACCCCGATATCCAGCTGGAAATCATTGCTGAAAGTAACGTGCAGGATGTATTTCGTGATGGCTGCGATGCCGGTATTCGTTACGACGAACGTCTCGAGCAGGACATGGTGGCGATCCCCATCGGACCGCGCCGTCAGCGTTATGCGGCGGCGGCCTCCCCTGATTACCTGAATGTGCATGGACGGCCATCGCATCCGCGGGATCTGATACAACACCGATGCCTGCGTGGTCGCTATGCCAGCGGGATTATGCCGGACTGGGAGTTCGAACATGAGGGCGAAAGCCTCAGCGTTCAGGTCAGCGGCCCGCTGGTGGTGAGTGTAGGGGGCGCGGTGGATCTGGCGGTAGAAACGGCGGTGGCGGGTGCGGGTATTATCTATCTGTTCGAAGAATGGCTGCGGCCTGCCATTGCCAGCGGCAAACTGGAGGCTATCTTGCAACCATGGTGGCTGTCGTTTTCCGGGCCATATCTTTACTACAATGACCGGCGTCTGATCCCCGCGCCATTACAGGCGTTTATCGATTTTGTGCGCGAAGATAATCTCAAACATAAATTATCTGAGGAATCGAAAAGTAGCCTGTTAGTCGGCACTATAAAAAATAGCTTCGCTGGATGAAGACTCAACCGAGCAGACCAAGATGCTCGATGAGAATTGACGTACCGATACCAATCAGCACCACGCCACCCAGAATTTCAGCCCATTTGCCCATCGCGGCACCGAGAAACCGGCCAAGCAACATACCGGATGTCGCCATGATAGTGGTGGCGGCACCAATAGTCAGCGCCATCACCAGAATATTCACCTGAAGAAAGGCCAGACCGACGCCCACAGCCATTGCATCCAGACTGGTCGCGACAGCTGCAGTGACCAGTACCCAGAAACCGTGACGACGTGGTGCCTGCGTATCTTCTTCCAATTTATCTTTCCTGAAGGCTTCCGCAATCATGCGGATACCAAGGATCAGCAGCAGGGTGAATGCCACCCAGTGATCCCAGCTCATAATAAACTGGCTGGCCGCCAGACCAATTCCCCATCCGATCACCGGTGTAATCGCTTCAATTACGCCAAAAATAAGCCCTGTGCGTAACGCCTCTTTTAGCGGTGGCCGGTGCAGAGAGGCACCTTTGCCAATAGCGGCTGCGAAGGCATCCATGGACATACCGAACGCCAGAATGAGGATGGTATAAAGTTGCATAAAACGGACCAGTCAGGCCTTCGGTAATCCCAAAGGCTATTTATTAATTGAGATGCGCAGTCTGCCACAAAAAACAAAATAGAAAAACCTTTATTTTCAGTATGTTATAGTGTTGGTTAAGAATGTTAGCACGGGCTATATTTGTTCAAAATGCCCGCAAAGTGATGAAAATTACGATGAGAAGCATCAAAAACATCAATCATCATAACGATGTAGAGTGAGTATGATTTATTCAGAAAATCTTACTATTTCAGGACAGTACAGAACGTCACCAGGCCGAAGATCTCCAGTGACGCCGCATTCTGAATGTGATGATGAAGGTACAGGTACAGGTACAGGTACAGGTACAGGTACAGGTTGTGAAGTTATGCGTACCCTTGTATGGCGTGAAAAAAATTATCATTGCAGGTCCTATCACATACTATTTCTTTAAAAAAGAGTTGAATGGGGAATGTCAAAAATGAAATGTAAAAATAATTATCATTTAATATTTCGTGGTATTTCTTGTTTTTATAAAAAATTCAAGCATTCCTTATTATAAATATTAAAATCTAATCTCGATAGATTCTATTTTTTCATTTACAAATAATTAAAATAACCCTGTATATTGTTATTTTTTATGAAAAAAATAAAATACTTTAGCAAAGGTAAATGTATTAGTAAGCAATCGGATATGTGAAAATCTATAATTACTGTTTATTATCACGGCCATATTAATTCTCTCTTTTAAACATTATGGTGATTTATCCGTGAGTAATACACAATATAAATTGAGCAAAGCGCGTCCCCCTCGCGTTCAAATTACGTACGACGTTGAAGTTGGCGGTGCTGAATCCAAAAAAGAATTACCTCTGGTGATGGGGGTTATCGGGAATTTTGCTAAAGATGATTTGCCACTGCGCGACCGTCGTTTTACGCACATTGATAAAGACAACTTTAATAATGTCATGGAAGGAATGAAGCCGGCTGTGGACATGCTGGTGGAAAGTACGTTGCCAGAAAAAGAAGGCCAGATGGCTATTGCACTGGAATTCAACTCTATGGATGACTTCTCTCCTGAAAACGTGGCGATGCAGGTGGAACCGTTGCGCAAACTTCTTGAATTACGCGAGCAACTGAGTGATTTGCGCAACAGAACTGCGAGCAATGACCGTCTGAAAGAGCAACTGGTTGAATTATTAGAGGGTATGGCGAAAGACGCAGAACCTGCCAAAGGGGAAGTAGAATGAGCGATATCCAGGTCATGAATGCTTCAGCTCAAGCTGAGCAGTCCGGTGATTATCTCGATCAAATTATCGATAATACTCAGGCCATCCGCCGGGAATCCGATCGTAATAAAGTAAAAAGCCAGTTGGATAACTTCCTGTCGGAAGTGGCATCAGGTGCGGTCATTGTTTCCAATGATCTGGTGGGTAGCATCGAAGCACGCATTGCCGCCATCGATGAACTGCTGTCTTCTCAAGTCAGCAAAATTATTCAGGCACCTGAATTCCAGCGTATGGAATCTTCCTGGCGTGGTTTGCACAAACTGGTGCAAAGCAGCGTCACGGAAAACACCAAAGTGCGTGTCTTTAACTGCACGAAGAAAGAGCTGCTGCGTGATTTTAAATCCGCCTCTGACTTTGATCAGTCTTCATTATTCAAAAGCATTTATGAAAGCGAATACGGTACCTTTGGCGGTGACCCTTACTCTGCTTTTGTGGGTGATTTTGAATTCGACTGTATGCCGGAAGATGTGCAACTGCTGGAACAGATTTCACATGTTGCCGCCGCCGCCCACGCGCCATTCCTGAGTGCTGCGAACCCTGGCATGTTTGCGATGGGATCGTTCTCCGAAATGCCGCGTCCGCGTGATCTGGGCAAACTGTTTGAAACCTCTGACTACGCCCGCTGGAAATCCTTCCGTCAGAGTGACGACTCACGTTATGTCGGCTTAACGCTGCCACGTGTTATCGGCCGTCTGCCTTACGGTGCAAAAACTGTATCCGTAGACGCGTTTAATTTCGAAGAAAAAATTGATGAAAATAATGAAGGAGCCAGCTATTTATGGGTCAACGCGGCTTATGATTTAGCGGGCCGTATGGTCGAGGCGTTTGAGGAACACGGCTGGTGTGCGGCGATCCGTGGTGTTGAAGGCGGCGGTTTGGTGAAGTCACTGCCGACCTACAATTACATTTCGCAGACCGGCGAAAAGGTCATGCAATGCCCGACAGAAGTGGCAATTTCTGACCGTCGCGAAAAAGAGTTAGCTGAGCTTGGTTTTATTCCGCTCATTTATTGCAAAGGTACAGATTACGCGGCGTTCTTCGCTGTGCAGTCGACCAATAAACCGCGTAAATACGATTCTGAGCTGGCGAATGCTAACGCCAAATTGTCAAGTCAGTTGCAATATATTATGACAACGTCGCGCTTTGCTCATTATCTAAAATCCATCGTGCGCGATAAAGTGGGCAGCTTCATGTCCAAATCTGAATGCCAGAATTTCCTGCAGAACTGGATCAACCAATATGTTGTGGGTTCAGATAATGTAGGACCAACGATTAAAGCAAGCCATCCGTTACGTGAGGCTGTGGTCGAAGTTGTTGATGTACCAGGTTCTCCGGGCAGTTATCGCGCCGTTGCGTATTTAAAACCGCATTTCCAGCTTGAAGGACTCAGCATGTCGCTGCGTCTGGTAGCGGAACTTCCTGCATCGACGGGTGCATAAATACTTAATCGTAAAAATAAGGATATAAAATGGCCACTGAATCGCTTTTCATGCAAATTGATGGTATTAAAGGCACTGTAAGTAATAAAGGTTATGAAGGTTGGATTGCCGTTGAGAATATGAATTTCGGTGTTTACTGCTCAGCTAAAATTGATAATGCTAGCGGTCAGGTAAACAGCGATGGCGTCAACTTTGATGCAATTTCATTTTCAAAAGTAATGGATACTACCTCTACTCAGTTATCCAATATGGTTGCGCAAGGCAGCAATGTTAAGCAAATTGTTATTGTTAAAGCATTGTTCCAGGGTGAGAAACTGGTTGAAGCACTCAAGCTGACCTATAAAAACTGTGTACTGAACAGCTACAATTTCAACGCTTATTCAGAAGGGGATGTTCCGAGTGAAAATCTGAGCTTTGTATTTGGTCAGATGACATTCGAAACTAATATGGTTGAGCCAGACGGTAAAACCAGCAAACAAGGTCCTGTGGGCTGGAATCTGGTTGAGAACACTAAGCTGTAATTTTTAAAACAACAGTGCACGCTGTAAGCGTGCACTGTATTAAGGCTTATTGATGAAGAGCTTATTACAGCAATTATCTGACAATAACCTAAAAGATCAAAATGACCTTATTGAGGAAGAAGACAAAAGCAGCACACTCATTGATGAAATATTGCTGCTTTTGTCTTCGCGCCCCCGAAGTTACCGCATTGATAATATTCCACTGATTAATGAGTCGATACTTAATTATGGAGTCAGTGACGTTTTTTCCAGTGATACGCCTCGTCTTGAGCGCAATGCCATTATGCAATCACGTATTGAAATGGCATTACAACGCTTTGAACCAAGATTGAAAAACGTCTGCGTGACCCCCGGTGAAGAACTGGGAAGTCTTTGTTCATTCATTATTAATGCTGAAACATTCAATGGTGAAGTTCGCTACCGTCTAATGTGGGACGATGTCATCAGTCAATTTTCTCTGCGTGATTAACGAGTATTTATAATGTTGGCGAAAAAATTAATTTCTTATTATCAGAATGAACTCGCTTACCTCAAAACGCAGGGAAAGGCGTTTGCCCGCCATTTTCCAAAAGTCGCCAGACGCTTAGGAATGTCAGAAGGTACGTCAGAAGATCCGCATATTGAGCGAATTATTGAATCCTTTGCGCTGGTCACGGCGCAGATTCAGCAACGTCTCGATGAGGATATGCCGGAAGTGACTGATGCATTGCTGACGGTGTTGGCTCCGCAATTTTTGCGTCCTTTTCCTTCGGTTTGCGTCGTACAAATGCAGCCAGATATCAAAGTCAGTGCGCTGACAGCCAGTAACCGCATTGACGCCGGAACAGCATTATATTCCCGTCCGGTGAACGGACAGGTCTGCCGTTTTCGCACCACTTATCCGGTTACGCTTCAACCTGTCAGTCTGCATAACGTCAGCCTGCATCTGGATGCCGATGACATGAGCTGGAGTCTGAAAATACAATTATCGGTCTGGCCCGGTGCCACACTGGCGGCGGATTCCCTGAGGTTGCATCTCAGCGGCGCCAGTCGCATCGTCAACATCCTTTATACCTTGCTGTGCAGCGAAGTTGAGTCACTGACAGTTTTCCAGCAAGGGCAGAGTCATACGCTGTCGCCGCAAACTATACGTGCCGCAGGCTTCGGTGAAAATGAAGGCTTGCTTGCGGGTGATTCACGGGTTTCGCCCACTCACAGCCTGTTGCAGGACTATTTTTACTTCCCGCAAAAGTTTCATTTTATTGATATGCCGTTGCCTGCTGGCATGGTGGCGGGCAGTCAAAGCGAGCTTTCACTGGTGGTGAAATTCAACCGCTGCATGATAGCGCGTCAGTTGGAGAAAATAGCTGGTGCGGTGAACGAAAACCTGTTTCTGCTCAACTGCACGCCTGCTGTTAATCTTTTCGCCCATCGGGCCGAACCGATTTCACCTGATCACGAAACGGCGGAATATCCGGTTATCCCTGACATTCGTCACCAGGATGCGATGGAAGTCTGGTCTGTAGACGGCGTTTCGGCGATGCGCAAACTGGGCAATGAAACACAGTCCCGGCCTGTTTATCCATTGTTTGGTTTGGACCATTCCGCCAGTGACGGTGAAACCGGTTTGTTCTGGCAATGTATGCGCCGCGAAACCATGCAAAATGACGGTGTCGCCACATCGTTATTTATCGCTTTTTCTGACCGGGGAGAAAGCCCGTTAGCGCCCGGTTGCGACATTGTCAGCATGAACCTGACCTGCACCAATCGTGAGATTCCCGCAGCCATGCGCAACGGCGCTCCTGAAGGCGATTTCGAATCAGAGCTGCCGATTGCGGGCATGAAAATTATTGCGCTGACACGCCCGACGCTGCCGGTCAGGCCACCGGCTAAGCAGGCTACGCGCTGGCGTTTGATTTCTCAGCTTTCGCTCAACCATATGTTGATCAGTGGGCCGGAAGGCGCCCGTGTACTCAGGGAATCACTGGCGCTGTACAACTTTGTCGATAATCCGGGCATTACCCGCTTGATCAACCTGATCCTGCATGTCGAGTCTGGCCCGGTTGTTACCCGGCTGGCGCCTTTGGATCCCCGTTCCATGGCGCGGGGGATGGAGATCCGCATAACCTTTGCCAGCGAAGCGGCCGAAGAAGTTGAGTACTTCCTGCTGTGTCGCTTTATTGATTGTTTCCTGGCGTTGTACGCACCGGTCAACAGTTTCACCCGTGTAATCACCTGCATTGACTCACCGGGTGAAACTCCACGGACGTGGCCTGTGCGGGCAGGAAGGCTGTCATGGATCTAAGCAAAATCCTCAGTCCGCATAACTTTTTCCAACAGGTGCGGCTGATGTTACGCAGTCTGACCAGAGCACAGGGAAAAGACAGCAAACAGGTGCTCGAAGCGCAACTTGATTTCATTTCACCGCTCTCGCTGGATGCGCCGAAAGGTGACATTACGTCGGTAACTCCGCTGGATCAGCAGCGCTGGCAAGTTGAAGTGGCCGCCCAGGGACTGACGGGGGCGCTGGGCGCGTTACCCACGGTATACACCGAGTGGATGATCGACCGCTATTACCGCCATGGGGACAAAACTGCCAAAGCTTTTTTGGACATTTTTAACCACCGGCTACATAGCCTGCGCTATCTCGCCTGGCAGAAATATCACTATTACGCCATGGCAGAATTCAGTGCAACACGGCCGCTGAGTCAGGCAATCCGTGCGTTATCCGGCGTGGCAAACAGTGCGCCATCTCTGCAGCAGGAGCAGTTTGCTGATTTATTTGCGCATTCAGTGCGCTCAATGCTCAACGTTGAAACCTGGTTAAAACACCGCTTTTCCGTGGCGGCGAAAGTCACGCCTTTTACCGGCGGATGGCAGGTCATGGACCCGGCCCAGTGTTGCCGGCTGGGAGAACCGTCACATACGCTGGCCGCTGCTCCCATGCTGGGCAGCGTGTACTGGGATCGGCAATCACATTTTACGGTGACACTGGGACCGGTGCCGATGAAAAACGCCGGTCTTTTTTTGCCAAAGGGCAAGCACTACCAAAATCTGTGGTCGCATCTGCGTGAATACGTTGGTCCGGGTCTGGATTTTGATATTGATCTGCTGATCGAAAATACCACGAACGTCGTTACCTCGTTGGGGTGCGGGCAACTCGGGCTGGATATTTGTCTCGGGGCCTCCGAGGGAGCAGGCCAGCATAAAATTCGTTTACCCGTCTGCCGGGAAGGAAAATAAAAAATGTCGAAAGTAGCAGGACAAGACAACCGGTTTATCCGTTTCGTTGGCGATGCCGCTGATTCACTGACGCTGATGTATATCGAGGGCGATGAACAATTCTCTGACACCTTCAGCTATCAGGTCCAGTTTCGCACGTCGTTAATAACTCCGCAGATGGGGCGTTTTCTGGGGCATGAAATGGCCTGTGAGATTGGTCGTGGCAACCAAAAGCGCTACGTGCATGGTGTGCTGACACAGATTAAAGAAGACAATAATGTCGATGGTATCAGTACCTTCACCGGTACGCTGGAACCGCGCATGGCATTGTTGCGTCTCGGACGTAACCTGGCGGTTTTCCAGAATATTACCGTACCGGATTTAGTGTGCAAGCTGCTGCGCCAGCAGAACATCAGCCACATTGATTTGCGTCTGCGTGCGACTTATCAGCCGCGTGAATACTGCATTCAGTATCGCGAATCCGATTTTGACTTCATTAGCCGCCTTCTTGAGCAGGAAGGGATCTATTACTTCTTCCAGCATGATGCCGGGCAACACACGCTGGTACTGGCCGATCATCCGTCCAGCCATCAGTCTGGCAAAACGGCGGAGTTACCCTTTATGCCACTGCAGGGGCGAGGCGATGGCGTCGGTATCCTGAACTGGGTGGCCAGTTCTTCACTGGCGGCCTCTTCCGTGATGCTCAAAGGTTTTAACATTGTGCAGGCAGCCAGTGTGGAGGGCGAATCGAAAGCCGTGGAAGCGGAATATTCCGTGCCGGGCGTCAGCTACGTGGACGCGCACGGCCATGAAAAACGCGAATTACTGCAATCAGAAGCCCGGCTGAAGATGGAACAGCTTGAGGCCGATAACCAGCAGTTTTACGCCGAAGCCAGCGTGTGGTGGCTAGGCTGTGGCGATAAATTCCTTCTGAGCGGGCATCCTTCCTGTCGGGGAAACTACCGAATCAAGTCGGTTCATATGCATGCATCAAGCAACATTGATGACGGGCAGCCTGATTTTGGCTACGCGCTCACTGTGTTGAAAGACAGCCTTTCCTGGCGTCCGCCGTGCCTCACCAGACAACCTGAAATCGCCGGTATTCTGACCGCCATCGTTGTCGGGCCAAAATCAGAAGAAGTCCACACGGACGAATATGGCCGCATCAAAATTCAGTTCCCGTGGGATCGCGAAAACAAACATGACGATGGCAGTTCCTGCTGGGTGCGGGTTTCGCAGCCGTGGGCGGGTGGCCGTTTCGGCGCCATGTTCCTGCCTCGCGTCAACAGCGAAGTTACGGTCAGCTTTGTGCATGGCAACCCTGATTATCCTCTGGTGACCGGCTCGGTATACAACGGGCAAAACAAACCGCCGCTGAGCCTGCCTGAGGAGAAAAATCACGCCGGATTCGTTTCACGCAGCTCCCTCAACGGCAATGTTGAAGAAGGCCATGAGTTGCGCTTCGACGATAAAAAAGGCGAAGAGCGTCTGGTCATCACCTCGCAAAAAGATCTGCTGCTGACGGTGAAAAACGACGTCACCACCCGTATTACCAAAAACGTCACTGAAACCATTGGTGAGAACCGCACGACCGAGTTAACCAAAGGTAATGAAAGCCTGACGCTCAAACAGGGCGATTATGCCCTGGATATTAAAGGCAATTTGCAGGAAAGCCTGACCAGCGGTAACCATCAGCTAAACATCAGTGGTGGCGGTAGCACGGTCAAAGCGGACAAAGCCTGCGTTATTGAATCGACCCAGTCTATCGAATTAAAAGTCGGTAGCAGCAAAATTACTCTTTCTCCTTCCGGCATTACGCTGAGCGGCACCACGATCAAAATTGAAGGGAAGGGCACGGCAGAACTTAAAGGTGCGATGGTCACTGTTCAGGGTAGCGGTATGACCCAGATCAAGGGCGGCGTGACGATGATTGGCTGAGGAAATGAATAACATGAAAGAAAAACTGCTCACGCCGGAAGCGCTTGCTGCTTACAACCCGCTGCAAAACGGCGCTGAAAACGCAGCGCAACTGATGATCGCAGAACGCTGGGAAGATGCGCTGGCAAGCGTGGCGGCTGATTCTGTGCAGGAGAAACTGTTGGCATGGACGCTGCAAAAGGCGCTGGCCCGCCCTGAATCACAGGAACCCGCGATGCAGCAATGTGCCAGTGAAATCCATCAGTGGCTGGCAAATCCTGATGATGACCGGCGTTTTCGTATTTTCCAGCAGGCAGAACAGCTCGGGTTTGATACCCCCGTTGGCGCGCTCGGCCTGTCACTGTTCTGGATGCAAGGCAGCATGACACCCGCAGAGTTCGATGCGGTGTACCCAGAACCCCATTTGTCCCGTCTGATGCTCCATTGTGCGTTGAAATTGCTCAGCGTGGCGATCGCGGCGGAAGACGCGCCACTTAAGGGAGCACAGACATTGCTTTCTGAGTGGCACGCTGCCGGGGGAGGTTACTGATGGGACAGCCCGCTGCTCGCGTTGGCGATATGCATGTTTGCCCGATGGTGACACCCGGCTTACCCCCGATCCCACACGTTGGCGGACCGGTGACCACTCCCGGTACGCCGACCGTACTTATCGGAGGTATGCCTGCCGCGACTATGGGCTCGATGGCAGTGTGCGTCGGACCACCGGATTCGGTCATCATGGGCAGCACGAAAGTGCTGATTGGCGGTAAACCCGCAGCGCGGATGGGCGACAGCACAGCGCATGGCGGAACCATTGTTGCGGGTTGCCCGACCGTACTGATTTCATAGAGTGTATTGAAATGATAATGAATTTTGAGCCCTTGCTTGCCCCGTTCAGTGGCGATCATCCTGTCGGGCGCAACATGGAATATGAGCCGGTCTATAACGAAATCCGTGAGGCGCGGGAAAGCGATCCTGACTATTTGCCGCAGGGCGAATGGGCCACTGAATTGCGTAAAGCCGACTGGAGCAAAGTCGTTCGCTTAAGCGCGAAGGTTTTGCAGGCAGAAAGCAAAGATTTGCAGGTGGCTTGCTGGCTGATCGAAGGGTTGAGCCAGCAGCACGGGATCCGCGGCCTGCTGGACGGTACCGGTTTTCTGATACCGTTTATACAAACTTACTGGCAAACCGGCTGGCCGGAGCTGGATGAGGACGGCGTCATAATCCGCCATGGCATGATTAATCGTCTGGACCGCCAGTTGGCGCAAATGCTGCATTGTCATCCTCTGTTTGGACAGCCGGAAAGCACGCTGGATCACTGGCGCAAGGTGCTCGCTTATGAGCACCGGGTGACGATGAAACCTGACAGCGCTGCGGAACGGGGCAGTGACGATGATTTCTCGATGGATACCTTCAACCGTTGGGCTGCCACACTGGATCCGCAGAAAGTTGCCGCACAGAACGAGGCGTTAACTCAACTGATGACTATGCTGGATACGCTTGAAACCCTCTATGGTCAGCTGAATCCGCAGGCTGATTCTCTGGCAATGGGGCAGATGCGTAGTGCCGTCGCCGAAATGCAGGAATTTGTGAAACGCCTGTTTGACCGTGCGGCACCGGCATATGACGACGTGATGACCCTTAACGTATTAATGCCTGACGAAGATGAGCAAGCCAATGACGTCAGTTCACTGATGAATAACACCAAAAAACAAACGATGTCACGGGATCTGGCCATCAGCCAGATGCTGACCATTGCCCATTTTTTCCGTCAGACCGAACCGTCAAGCCCCGTCCCTTTTCTGATGGAGCGTGCGGCGCGCTGGGCGGCTATGACGTTGACCGAATGGCTGGAAGAGATGTTGCAGGATGACAGCAGTATGCGCGATATCAACAAAGTATTGAAAGGACACGGCAGAGAATGAGGGGGAAAAGGGGACTGACCGGGCTGATACTGAGTGTCATGCTGCTGGCAGGTTGCGCGTCAGATGATGGGCAAAGCCGTCAGAAGGCGATCAGTGAAGTGGCTGCGCCTTTCGCGAATGGGGCTATCACTCTGCAACTGCGGGCTGAGCCGGGGCTGAACAGCCTGAACGACATGCCCAACAGCTGTACAGTATTACTGCTACAAGCCAAGGATAAACCAACGCTGGATAAAATACTGGGTAATCCCGCGACGCTGAAAAGCTTGTTTGCCGGTGCCGGCAGCGAAGGAGACGTTTTGCAGGTGGATCGTTACGTCATGATGCCGGGACAAACCAACACGGTGCATATTGATCGCGCCCGAGATACCCGCAATGTGGCGCTGGTCGCAGGCTACTATCCGTTCCCGGTAAAGAAACACATGGTCAGCGCACTGGTGCCGGTAGAGTCTGAGAGCACTGGCTGGTGGGAGCCTGTCTGGCAGGCGCATTTAGCGCCGGTCACTCTTTCTGTCACCTTAGGCAGTGAAAGTATTGTCAGTGCAGATGTCCCTGTTGCCGGAGAGAAAAAATAATGTATCCAGAACAACAGCAAATTTACTGGCATTCCGGGCTTTATCTGCAGCCGCAGCACTTTCAGTCACTTGACCTGCATTATGAATGGAACCTCGCGCAGCATTTGCGGCTGGCGCAGCCCTATAATCACGGGCTGATTGAGGTGAGTATTAATGAAGCAGCACTGAGCGACTACGTGATCAGCGTTGAGCAGATCCGTTGTATTTTGCCCGGCGGTACCTTGCTCTCACTGCCCGGCAACAGCCGTGTTGAACAACGCAACTTCCGTGACCTCTGGAAACAGCGCGATCAGCCGCTGACCATCTGGCTGGCTTTACGTCGCTTTGATCCGCTGCACAGTAATGTCACCACGCTGGAAAAAGAGCATGATCGCGCCGTCACGCGCTGGATCAACACCAGCGAAGAGCGGGTGATGAAAGATGTCTATGATCATGCGCCGGATGCTGCAGTGGCACGCCTGTGCTACAACGTCAGGTTGCTGACGGACGTTGAAAAAGACGATGCGGTTGACTGCGAATGCATTCCACTCACCCGACTGCGTTATGAAAACGAACGGGTGATCCTCGATCCGACATTCTCGCCACCTTCCGTGACACTTTTTGGATCATTCAGCCTCGGCAAGCTGATTGACACTATTTATTTTGAACTGAGTGCGCGGGCCAGGAAGCTTGAAGAATACAAACGCTCAGAGCGACTGGTCAGCGATGCCGACCGTGGCGACCAGGTGACACAGTTGTTAGCGATGCGTTCTCTCAACCGGGTGTTGCCACAACTGAAAAATTTCTGTCAGGCGCGCCAGGTTCATCCATGGCAAGTCTACAACGTGTTGTGCCAGCTGGTGGGCGATCTTTCCTCATTCAATGACAGCTGCACCTTCCTTGGTGAGTGGCACGACGGTGAAAATTCACTGCAAACCTACAACCACAATGAATTGCTGAGTTGTTTCGAAAGCGCCCGTAAGACGCTGATTACCTTGTTGAACAGTCTGGTGCTTGAGGACAATACGTACATCACGCTGGAAAACGATCTTCAGGGCGTGTTCACCGGAAGCTTTGACAGCGCGCAGAGCAAAAATCCCGAAACGGTACTGCTGCTGTTACGTTCCGCCAGCATGCCGATGGAAAATCGTCAGATAAAAAATCCGGGTGGCATCAAACTGGCTTCACCAAGAATGATCGAACCACTGATCCAGCATGCTCTGCCGGGCATTCCGGTAGTTCGTTGTCCACAGCCACCGCGGGGTGTACCAAACCGCAGAGATTCGCATTATTTCCTTGTCGAGCAGGATAGCGAATTGTGGAACAAAGCCCGGCAGCACAGCAGCATTTCCTTCTACTGGCCAGACATGCCGGAAGATCTTCAGGTGCAGATTATATTTGTGGTGCCTTCATGATGAGTTTGCTCAATTGTTATTTACCGCTGTTTCGCTATGTGACGGCGTTTTTTATTAATCCGCAGGAATATTCTGATTACAGAGAGTTTCGCGAAAAAATTATTACTTTATTACAGCAGGCGCTGCTTGAGTCAGAACGTCATCATGAAAAAGCAGAGTGCGATGATGCTTATTTCGCGGTGGTGCTGTGGGTAGATGAGCGGGTATTAAGATCCCGCGCGGAGTGGTTGAAAGAATGGCGAAGCAATCTGTTGCAGAAATATTATTTTGATATTTCTGTCGGCGGCGAGGCATTTTTCGACCGGCTGGATCAAACCGATAAAACCAATACACAACTGAGAATGGTGTATCTGTTCTGTCTGCTGATGGGCTTCCACGGAAAATATACCTCACAGGATGCGCAGCTTTTGCAACAGCGCATCGAGGATGAGCGGCAGTGCTTGCCACAAGCCTGGCGTCAGTGGCCGAACAATGCCTTGCTGGTTGAACAGGACGCAGGCGGCGGCGAAAAAAATAAAACGGTGGTGAAAAAACTACGCCAGCGTAAAGGGCTGTTACTGGCACTGCCTGTTGTCGTCTATTTAGTGATTTTGTCCACCGGCTTAGGGATATTTTTCAGGTAACCTATCATGTTTAAAAAATTACTTTCCTTTGTCGCATGGACACTATTTCTGTGCCTGTTACTTATTGTTTGTATTGTCATGTCTGTTGTTTTCGAACAAACACTCCTGCATGCATTAATTTTGTGGCTGATATTGATCCTCGCCGTTTTATTTTCCCGGTTTGTCTGGGGATCTGTTTCCGGTATGGCGCAGGCGAAATATATCTCCTCCCTGAAGGCAAGATTTAAACTCACCCGGCTGGAATATGTTTTATTCGAACACTGGAAAACCGGGGCTGCGGTAATTAAGCGCATCAGAAGACGCAAACAGCCAATACCCTGGTTTATACTCACTGGCGGGCGAAGTGGTAAAACGACGCTGATGGCCGGTGCAGGATTACCGCTGTTTTCTAATGAACCGGAAAGTTCTCTGGTTGTGCCGACCCGAACCTTACGCTGGTGGTTTTTTCGTTCCGCAGGTTTTCTCGACCTCTCCAGCCATTTTCTGAATAAAACCCCGGCCTTCGAGCGCGGCTGGTTGCGTCTGGTGAACTGGTGTGCCCGTCTGCCTGCGCCGGGTGGCATCGTGGTGTGCGTGTCGGTCAGTGAGTTGCTCGAAAAAGATGACGCGGAACTGCATCTGCATGCGCGGCATATCCGCACGCAGATCGAACCGCTGGTCAGTAAAGTCAAACGCCGTCTGCCGGTGTATCTGTTTATCACTTGTTGTGACCGGGTGCCCGGTTTCAGCCACTGGGCCAATAATCTCTCCGCCGAACAGCGCCAGCAACCGCTGGGTTACTACTGGCGCCGTTCGCCTGTCGTCGACGGGAAAGATCCGGCCTTGCTGGATCCGCTGTTTACGTGCGTGAAAGACGGGCTGGATAAAGTGCGTGTCAGCATGCTTTCGGGCGGCGAACCGGATGGCGACACGCTGGCGTTGATGGATTTCCCTGAACAGCTACCGAAATTGCAACCTGCACTGCAACGTTATCTGGCCGCCCTGTGTGAGCCGGACGCTTACTTTCAGCCCGCAGCACTGGGTGGTATCTGGTTTACCGCCACTGAACCTGTCAGCAAAAACAGTGCTTCGCGTCAGGCTTTCTTTATCCATGACCTGATGGCCCGATTACTGCCTGAACTAAGCCGCCAGCGTGAAATTGAGCCTGTCGGGTTTGGCCGTCGCTATCTGCATAAATGGGGGGCGATGACCTTCAGTGTGCTGGCAATAACCTATGTGCTGTTTTCCGGTTATTTCACCAACCGCCTCACCGGGGGCTCGCCCGCGCAAATGGATGTCACGGCGCAGGTTCAGCAGCTTGAGAACATTGAACACTGGAATGCACATCCGCTGAAATATTTACCTTTTGTTCCCGTGCTCAACCATCGCCATACGCAGCTTGAGGCCAGCATTCTTGCTGCATCCCCACGCGATAAGGTGAACCTGCGGGAGATAGCAGATAACTACCAGCAGCTGTTCACCGACGCCGATCCACAGCAAAAACGCGAGTTGATTCTGAACCTGGCAAGCACGCTTATCACTAAACAGGCCATGTGGGAAAAACAGCCGGTCAGTGAGCTGATAAAACAGGCGCCGGTTCCGGCGGCGCTGAGCATGACCGGGGCCACCGTGTCCTTACCCTATCAACAGGATGTAGTGTTGCAACGCGCGCTGTTACAGTTGCCGGAAGGCGGCAAGCAACTTGTGGTACTGCGCGAATTGCTCGGACGTTTGGTCAACAGTGATCCGCAGATGGCATGGCTGGTGGCTCCTTCAGGCGATCTGACGCCAGTGAATCTGACGGATTTCCTGCCCTCGTATGAGGATAAAACGCAGGTCAGTGGTCTGTGGACGCTACAGGGCACCGCACAAATTCAGGGCTGGTTGAAGGAAATCCGTCGCGCAGGAGGTGAACAGGTCCCGATGCCTGCGCTAGTGGCTTTTGAACAGCACTGGCCTGCGCTGCGCCAGACGCAATGGATGACGATGATGCTGGCGATGAACCAGCAACCCGCCCCGGAGCTGACCAGCGAAGAGTGGCAAACCGCGCTGATTACGCTCGATCAGGGTAACAGCCCATCAATGAAATTTTCCCGTTACGTCAATGAACAACTAGAAGACATCCGTGCTCAGGATGCCGAGCCCTGGTTGCGCGAGCTGCGCCGGTTGAATCAGTTACAGGCTATGTCGGTACCCGGTGCGCTGATACCGCGTATCAGCAAGGTCCAGCAGTCTTTTCAGAAGAAAATTTCAGCACTGCTGAAAATCGACAGCAAAACCCTGACACCCGTGCTTTCCGATCTCAATGTGAAAAACTGGAATGCCTGGAAAAACAGTCTGCATGCGGCGGTTTCGGACGTGTTTGCTACGCCGAAAAGCAGCGATCGTCTGACGCGCGGACTGTTCCAGACCGGCGCGGCGGGCGACAGCAATCCACTGCAATTACTCGACAGCCGTTTTAACGTGCTGCGTAAGAGCCTGTCGGCGGAACGCGATGATTTTGCCTCCAACGCGGTGTGGGCGTTGTATCAGAATGATGCGCACTGGCTGGTGGCGCATGCCATGCAGCGTTCTGCCTGCTGGCTTGAACAGCAATGGCAGAGCCGGGTGCTGTGGCCAATGGAAAATAATGCCAGCCGTCTGGAGTACGACGACCAACAGGATCTGGCGTGGCAATACCTGTCTGACTTTATCCGTGGACCGGCAAAAAGTGTGCTGGTGGTTGAAGATAACGGGCCAAAAGCGGGCGAATTCAACGGGCAGACACCGGGTCTGACACCGGAATTTCTGCGAATGGTCAATCACGTGTTGCGTCCGGATGACGTGCTGGCGATGCCGGAACGTGAAAATACCCGCAATGACGATGCGCTGGCCGCCCTGAAAGATGAGCAGGCCGATCTGGAGGCTCAAATGGCAGCACTGGAAGCAAAACCGCTGGAACTGACGCTTAAAAGCCTGCCTGCCACCATTCCCGGCGGTGCGCGGCTGATGCCGGTGGGCACTCAGTTGACGCTGTTCTGCGATGAGCAACAGTGGAAGCTCAATAGCATGAACTTCAGCGAACAGGCGGCATTCCGCTGGCGTCCGGGGCATTGCAGTCGTGCCACGCTGGTGATCAAGTTCCCTGGTTTCGATCTGACGTACGAATACTTCGGCGACGCCGCATGGCCTGATTTCCTGCAGGACATTTCCGACGGGCAGCATCGTTTCAAAGCGGAAGATTTCCCGGATGATGCCGCTCAGCTGACGGCACTGGGCATCAAAGAAGTCATGGTGCGTTATCAGAGCGGCTCACAGAACGCGGTGCAGGATCGCTGGCATCAGTGGCAGGAACTCAATCAGGCACTGAATGACAACGTTGAGGCGCAGCAGGAAACCGGCCTTAAAAAAGCGGAAAAACAACGACCGACAGCGCTGAAGAGTGCGTTCTCGCAACTGCCTGTCCGCATTACCGGATGTCACTGAGCGTCTGGTCAGGACGCCTTTTGAAAAATTTAGAAAGGATAATTTATGGGTAACTACCTGAAGAAAATTGTAGAGAAAATGAATGTCGAGGCACGTGAGTGCCTTGATGCCGCGATCAGTCTGGCCGTCAGCCGTACGCATCACGAAGTGGACATCGAGCATTTACTGCTCGCACTGGTGACCCGTCAGCCTGCGCTGATTGAGCAACTCTGTCTGAATGCCGGATTGCGGGGTGATGCGTTAGTCGATGCGCTGAAAGTCAGTCTCAACCACCTGCGCAGCGGCAATACGCGTAGCCCGGTATTATCGGAGCTGCTGGTCGAACACCTGGAGAAATCCTGGTTGCACGCCAGTGCCTGCTGGCAGCAAACACAACTGCCGGTACAGGCTTTTCTGGGTAGCCTGATTGCCAGTGAAAAAGACAATCAGATTCACCTGTCGTCAGCCTTACAGCAGGCGCTGCTGTGTCAGGCTGATCGCGCTGACCGGTTGCTGCACGATGCCTGCGCACCGGCACAGGCCACGAATCATCCTGCTGCAACCCGCCACAATACGGATTCTGCGGTGATGAAATTTACCCGTAACCTGACTGAACAGGCGCGTGATGCGGCACTGGATCCCGCGCTGGGTCGCGAGCCTGAAATTCGTCAATTGATCGACGTGCTATTACGCCGCCGTCAGAACAACCCGGTGCTGACCGGTGAACCGGGAGTGGGGAAAACCGCGCTGGTTGAAGGGCTGGCACAACGCATTGCGGATGGCACTGTACCGGAAGCGTTGAAGTCAATGGAGATTCTGTCGCTGGATATGGGGTTGCTTCAGGCCGGTGCCAGCGTGAAAGGCGAATTTGAAAACCGCCTGCAAACCCTGTTGCGTGAAGTGAAAGAATACCCGTCTCCGGTCATTCTGTTCATTGATGAGGCGCATACACTGATTGGCGCGGGTGGTCAGGCCGGTCAGAACGACGCTGCTAACCTGCTTAAACCAGCGCTGGCTCGTGGGGAAATGCGCGTGGTGGCAGCCACCACCTGGGCTGAATACAAAAAATATTTTGAGAAAGATGCTGCCCTGGCACGACGTTTTCAGGTGATCAAAGTGGCGGAGCCTGATGAAGAGACCGCCATCGCCATGCTGCGATCCCTGAAACCGGCTCTCAGTAAACATCATGGCGTGCAAATCCTCGAAAGCGCGCTTGTGGCCGCTGTTCGCCTCTCCAGCCGCTATATTTCTGGCCGCCAGTTGCCGGACAAATCCATCAGCTTGCTGGACACCGCCTGCGCTCGGGTGGCGATTTCACAGTGCCATGAGCCCAAAGAGATCGAAGATCTTAATGCGATGATCAGCAACATTCACACTGAGCGGGAAAGTCTCCTGAAAGAGGGCGAGAATCCCTCCCGGGTGAAATGGCTGGACCAGCGTGAAAGCGAACTGAAGCAAAGTCTGGAGGCACTGCTGCCGGTCTGGCGTCAGCAACAGCAGATCGTGGCGCAAATTAATAGTATTGAGGATGTGGCGCAGATTGCCGCATTGCGTGTGCAACTGGCTGAGATGCATAAAGATCAAGCTCTGGTGTATGACTGCGTGGATGCGACCTGTGTCGCAGATGTGATTGCTGGCTGGACCGGTATTCCGCTGGGCCGGATGATGGAAAAAGAGCAGCAACAGCTTGGCGATCTGGTTGCACGTCTGGAAAGCCGGGTGATCGGGCAATCCCACGCATTAGCGGACATTGCGCAGCAAATCCGCATCGGGCGCGCCAATCTGGCGGATCCGGTTAAGCCGACCGGCGTCTTTATGCTGGCCGGGCCCTCCGGAGTTGGGAAAACAGAAACGGCGCTGGCCTTGTCTGAGCTGCTTTTCGGTGGCGAGCAAAGTTTAATTACCATCAATATGTCCGAATATCAGGAAGCACATTCTGTATCAGGCCTGAAAGGTTCCCCGCCCGGGTATGTGGGTTATGGGCAGGGCGGTGTGCTGACCGAGGCGGTGCGTCGTCGTCCATACAGCGTGGTGCTGCTCGATGAAGTTGAGAAAGCCCATCCGGATGTGATGGAGATTTTCTATCAGGTATTTGATAAAGGCGTGATGGAAGACGCTGAAGGCCAACTGATCAATTTCCGCAATACCCTGATTATTCTGACCAGCAATCTGGCCAGCGATCGCGTGATGACCGCCTGTGCCGCCGGAAATACGGATCAGAAAGCGTTGACAGCACTCCTGCGGCCTGAATTCGATCAGTACTTCCGTCCGGCGCTGATGGGACGTTTACAGCTGATCCCTTATCTGCCGGTCGTGGGCGAAACACTGGCAAAAATCATCCGTCTCAAAATCGATAAAGTGTGCAAACGCTTTAGCGGTGCCGGTGAAGGTAATTCCTCCCTGAGCTACAGCGAAAAAGTGGTGGAGTTCATGGCCAGCCGCTGTCAGGTCGAACAAAGCGGGGCGCGCGAAATTGATGCCGTCCTGAATCGGGAACTGCTGCCGTTGCTGACCGACCGTCTGCTGGCGGTCGAAAGCAAAGCCGATATCCGCCTGCAGGTTGGTGTCAGTAAAGATCAGCTCACTCTGACGAAACAGTCAGCGACCAAACGCTCTGCCGCGAAACAACCCGTCTGAGTGACAGGAAAAGGATAACCATGAAAAACCGGGTGAATTTGCGCGCACTGAAAATTAACGGGCACGATCCGAGGCTCAGCAAATCCTTTCTGTTGCTGAGCAGTGAGCTAAGCCCGCTGAATGGCACCATTCCCGCCAGACTGGACTGGAATGCGCTGGAAGAACGGTGTTTTCAGCTGTTCCATGAATATGGCTACGACCTGCAGAGTGGCATGTGGTTTTGTCTTATCAATCTGCGGCTTAAGAGCTGGAAAGGGCTGGCGCTGGCACTCGATCTGCTTTCGACGGCATTTACCCACAACAGCCAGCGCTGCTGGCCGCCGGTGGCCGCCGTTCAGCAGCGACAGCAGTTGATCGACTGGTTCAATGCCAATGTGGCGACGCATATTTATACGCTGGAGTACGGGCCGGAAAACAGCGCGGAAATGCGACAGGTAGAAAGAAGTATCGGCGTGCTGTGCACACAGTCCAAAAACCTGCAATCACGCAGCCATGACTCGCTGAACAATCTGCATTATTTCCTGCAGGTTCGCTGTCGTTCCGTGCCGTATCCGGTCCACGCCAAAGTGACGAAAGCGATACGTGAGCCCGTAGATAAGACTCCTCAGGTATTGAGTGAGAAAAATGTCGCTGCACTGCTGACTGACATCGTACCTGATGTAGAACCGGTTGAAATCCAGCTTGCTGAGACACATCACCCGCGCCCGTTATTGTGGGGGCTCGGTGGAATGGCTGCTGGCATAGCGGTTTGCGCCGTCGCTGCGGCGTTCTGGTTCTCATCACAGACGTTGAGTTTTAGTGAAAAGTTGAGCGTCCCGTTACTGACATTGCAACACAGTGAGCGTCAAATAAATGACGCCTGGAACAAAGCGCCTGAAGCCGATCTGAATGCGCAAAAAGAGGCAGTGTTAGCGCAGGCGGCGCCGGTGCTGACATGGCTGAGCGAACAACCCTCTGATGTATTGCTGCGTCAGGGTGAAATATTGTCTGATCATCTGGAAAAAGCCTATCCGGGAAATCAGTACAGTGCTCAATGGCGGCGCACAGTAGATGAAAAGGCGGGAGATATTCCGGCGCTGGACGGTTTAGTGCTTGCTAATAAACATCTTGATGAGCTTGAAGCCCGGTTGCTGAACGCTGAAAAGAAACACAGCCAATATATGACCGTGTCAGAATTGAAAACAGCGGTATATCAGATACGGCAGGACCTGCAGCGCAATGGTGTGCCCGCTGAAACCCTACTCTGGCAACTCAGTCAGCAAAATGAAAATACCGATCAGTCTAATTCGGCATTATTAAAGCAGGTCTCACAAAGAATCGAAGCGTTAAATTCAATCTATTTTATGTATTTATTTGAAAAGCCTATCTGAAGAATTTATTAATAGTAATTATGTAATGGAGTTACATTATGTTCGGTAAAAAACAGTTAAAGTCTCCCGATGCAGATAAAGTCAAAGCGTTGAAGAAATGGGACGCTCGTGATAAAAAAAGACAACTGCTGATTCACACGGTTTCTGCTAACTATGTGAATACACCACTGCTCATGAAACCGGGCAGAGATGTTTTTAAAACCTGGGATATTATTTCAAGTTCATTCATTGATCTGGATAACGTGCTGGCCGGTTTCCGGCTGGGGGCCGGACTCACGGTCAGGTCGCAATCAGGATTATTTTTCGAAGCAGGCTTTATTCTCGATGTGCCGGTGCAAAATATAATGGGAACATTCAGCGGTGATGTATGGTTCCCTAATCATGCGGGTGTCAGTAATGGTATGGTCTATAACCGTTTTGCCCTTGCTGACAATATTTTTGCGGGCAGATCTAAAAAGAAAGAAATCATTGCTCCCGGTGGTTACAATCAAATTCAGCCACCCCAAAAGATACTCAAGAACACTAATTACCAATGGCATAATGAGATCCTGCTTATTGGTCGTCCGGATATTAATACTTATCAGGGATTACCTCCGACGCGTGACATTAAAATAGCGGGGATTTTTGTAGCACCTAAGACTATACGTCCGACTCGGGAAGCGACCCTAGGGATTAACGAAAGGTTGTACAAGTTAGTTGAACGGATGAAAAAATGTAATCCTGGCGTTCCGGTTATTGACATTTCTCGTTAAAGATCTCCTTTACAGAGATGAGCGTCATGTGTAAGCCCCCTTAAACCGGTTCGCTTTACGCATGACTATCATGCCCTTAATGTCAAAAGTTAGCCTTGAATAATAAAGCGTTCATCTATACCCGATGGCGTACGAGTGTATCTATACTCTTTCTGTGGGACGACCAACGTCGCCCCGGAAATTGTGAAGCCACTCATGAAGCAAACTAAAAATAAATCATCGCTGCTTACTGTGACCGTGGCCTGTATCGGTGTTGTCTATGGCGACATCGGTACCAGCCCGTTGTATACCCTGCGTGAATGCCTGACCGGACAGGCGGGCATCGCCGTGACGCAAAGCGCGCTGTTCGGCTTTCTGTCATTGATTTTCTGGCTTCTCATGCTGGTCGTTTCCGTTAAATACATCAGTTTCGTCATGCGGGCTGATAACGACGGGGAGGGCGGCATTCTCACTCTGATGGCGCTGGCTATCCGCAATCTGAATCCGCGCTGGATCCCGTTCATTATGTTTATCGGCCTGGTCGGCGGCAGCTTCTTCTATGGTGACGGCGTTATCACGCCTGCCATCTCGGTGCTTTCGGCGATTGAAGGGCTGGAAATTATCGAGCCATCGCTCGACCGCTTTATCATTCCGTTTTCTATTGCTGTTCTGACGCTGCTGTTTTTTATTCAGAAGAACGGCACCGGTAGCGTGGGGAAAATTTTCGCCCCGGTGATGGTGGTATGGTTTATCACGATTGGCGCGCTGGGCATCGGCGGCATCGTACGTAATCCTGACGTATTACAGGCGCTCAACCCTTACTGGGCGGTGCATTTCTTTGTGGAATTCAAAACCGTGTCGTTTTTCGCACTCGGTATGGTGGTACTTTCAGTCACCGGTGGCGAAGCGCTATATGCAGATATGGGGCATTTTGGTAAGAAACCCATCCGCATCGCCTGGTTTGTGCTGGTCGGGCCTTCGCTGGTGATGAATTATTTCGGGCAGGGCGCGTTGTTACTCAGCCAGCCTGCGGCCATTAAGAATCCGTTTTTCCTGCTGGCACCTGACTGGGCGCTGGTTCCGCTGCTGGTGCTGGCCACGCTGGCGACGGTCATTGCTTCGCAGGCGGTAATTTCCGGTGTGTTCTCTCTGACACGTCAGGCCGTGCGTATGGGCTATTTGCCGCCGATGCGCATTATTTACACCTCCGATGTGGAGTCGGGGCAAATCTACATTCCGGTCGTCAACTGGCTGCTGTATTTTGCCGTGCTGATTGCGATCGTCAGCTTCAAACATTCCAGTAATCTGGCCTCGGCGTACGGTATTGTGGTCACCGGTACGATGGTGATCACGTCTGTACTGATCGGCATTGTGATGATTAAAAACTGGGGATGGAAAAGCTGGGCTGGCGGCCTGGTGATCACGGCCATGTTGCTGATTGATGTACCGTTGTTTGCCGCCAACCTGAGCAAAATTTTCTCGGGCGGCTGGTTGCCAGTGGCAATCGGGCTGACCATTCTGGTGATCATGCTGACCTGGAAAACGGAACGTTCGCGGTTGCTGCGCCGCTTGCGTCAGGATCCGGAAGCGCTGGAGGCTCTGATTACCTCGCTTGAAAAAGCGCCGCCACAACGGGTGCCGGGAACGGCCGTGGTGATGTCGCGCGGGCAATATGAAGTGCCGCTGGTGTTGTTGCATAACCTCAAGCACAACAAGATATTGCATGAGCGCGTGGTGTTACTGACTATCGTCACCGAGGATGTGCCGTATGTGCATAACGTACAGCGGGTGATTATCGAACAGCTTTCACCGGCATTCTGGCGGGTTATCGCCCGTTATGGCTGGCGGGAAAAGCCGAATGTGACGGATATCCTTTATCGTTGCGGGCTGGAAGGGCTGCAAAGCAACATGAATGAAACCTCATTTTTTATGTCGCGCGACACCTTTATTCTCGGCGAGCCGCGCCCGTGGTACCTGAAGGCACGCGGAAAACTATTTCAGGTATTGCAGCGAAATTCTCTGCGTGCGCCGGAACATTATCATATTCCACCAAACCGGGTGATTGAGCTGGGTGCGGTGGTGAAATTCTGAGGAAGGCCACAGGTCAACCGCCGGTGCATCAGGCACCAGCGGTAAAGGCGGATTAAGTTTGCGGAGCGGAGGAGGTTAAATCTGTGATAACAGACGCTGCTGAATCCTGCGTCGCTTGTGATGCTGGCGACTGAGTGACGGGCGTCAGTTCGGTGATGTTCGGCGTCTGCGTCCCCTGCGTGGTTACCGGTGTTGCAGTTTGCGTTTGCGGAGTCGTTACCGGCGCGGCAGGTGTTACAGTCTGCGTTTGCTGGGTCGTTACCGGCGCGGCAGGTGTGGCAGTCTGCGTTTGCTGAGTTGCTACCGGCGCGGCAGGCGCTACAGTTTGCGTCTGTTCAGCTGCGGCAGGATCTTCAATTTGTGCTGGCATGCTCGGAATGCTCGGAACGGGTTCTGCCGGAATTGATTCTGACTTCGGTTTCGGAACCGGCGTTGATGCGCGAACAAGGAATGTCGGTTTGAGGTTCGCAACCGAATAGGTTACATGACTGATCACATCGCGCGAAGTGGCCACTTCGACAGGGGATATGGTCACGCGGCCAACAAGTGAACGGGCATAGCCGCCGACTTTATGTTTGCCCTCCGGAAGTTGTAACTCCATACTCTCGCCAATCCCCAGCGCACCGGCATCTTTGCCATCAATGGTCACATACAGCTTGGTGCCGTCGTCGGTTTTGGTCGGGACGTGCGTTACGGTCACCCGCGTGGAGCCAAAATCGAAAGCCGGTGCCTGGTCGGCGGTTTTCGATTTTGCACATCCTGTCAGGGCTAAAACGGCTGCTACGGCAGCCAGGGTGAAACGATAACTCATAGTGCGACGTCTTCCTTTAAGGGATTTTTGTGATCTGCGTACCAATATACCCGATCTCCGGTGAGAGATGAATGCGCATTCCGGGAACTCAGAGCAGTCTGTTATCAGCTATTCTTCGGCCTTGCCCGTTTTCTTTCATGCGATGAGGTTAGTCATGCATCAATTCCATTCTTATTGTATTTCAGCCTCAGGGGAAGAAAGGGGGCAAGGGGATTTCGAGGCTCGTTTTCCTTACTGGAGTTTCACCAAAACCACGATAGCGATTTGCGCGCTGAAGCTCAGTGAACGTGGCGTTTTGCAGCCCGACAGCCGCATTGACGGCGCGGCTTATACACTGCGGCAGCTGCTCAACCACACCGCCGGATTGCCGGATTACGGCTCGCTGAAAATCTATCACGACGCTGTCGCTGCCGGTGAGCAACCCTGGGAGCGCCAAAAATTACTCAATGCCGCCTTAGCCAAAGGCATGTTGTTTGCACCCGGTGAAGGCTGGTCCTATTCCAATGTCGGCTACATGCTGGCACGCGAGCAGATTGAAGCCGCGTCCGGACAGAGTTTTGCGCAACTGGTGGCAGACATCACCACCACACCGCTCGGGCTCACCAGCATTTCTCTTGCCACCACGCGCGAAGAGTTCGCGCAACTTCACTGTGAAGCCGCCGGAAAGTACGATCCGGGCTGGGTGTATCACGGTTGTCTGGCAGGCAATGTGCGGGACGCCGCCAGACTGTTGCACGGTTTATTCACCGGCAAACTCCTCAGCCCGGCGTCGCTGGCTGACATGCGGGTGACATACCCGCTCGGCGGTGCCCTTGAAGGGCGACCGTGGACCGAATGCGGTTACGCGCTCGGGCTGATGAGCGGCGCAATGGGAAAAGCCGGACGCTCGGCAGGTCACTCAGGCGGCGGTCCGTCGTGCGTGAATGCGGTCTATCACTTCCCGGATCTCAGCGAACCCGTGACCGGAGCCTGCTTTACTGACGGATATCACGAAGGGGAAGCCGAGACTGAACTCGGCAGACTTGTGCAAAACGTCGAATAATGCGGAAAGGGCTTCAGACCTGCGGTTCATGACAACAAATACACAGTTTATTGCCATCGGCGTCGCGGAAATACGTGCCGTAATAATCCGCATGATAATGCGGACGTAATCCCGGCTGGCCTTCGTCCCTTGCGCCATTGGCGATAGCGTATTCATAGATCCGATCAACCGTTTGACGTGTTTTTGCCAGCAATGCCACCATCTGGCCGTTACCGGCGCTGGCAGTATCGCCATCAAGAGGTTTGCCAATCAAAAATAACGGGCGCGGTGCATCAGGTGCCATCCACGCCGCCCAGGGTTTTTCATCGTCACAAAACTTCAGGATATGCCCCAGTTCAGCCATCACCGTGGCATAAAATTTGTAGGCGCGCTCAAAGTCGTTAACGCCGATACAGATGTGTGAAATCATGGGTGCCTCCATTGAAACTGAACACTTTTTATAGCCGGTTATGGCATTGCGTGCAGACTTTTGTCGTCAGACAACCGGAGCATTATTCCACTTTGTGCTAAATTAGCCCTCATTCTTACCCGTATTCCCCGAGGCAACATGTTCACTCCGCTCAACCGTACCACCCGTGAAATGAAGATCAACAATGTTGTGCTCGTCACTAATGCATTGAAATCACTGGGGTCGGCAACAAAAGCAGATTTAGCGGTTGCTACCGGGCTGAGCATTGCGACATGTGGTGCGGTGCTTAATGAACTGAGTCTGCGCCATGAGGTACTGGCGCTGGAACTGGAAGTTTCTCGTGGCGGGCGTCCGGCGCAGCGCTATGCATATAACCCGGACTTCTTCTCCGTACTGAGTTTGTATGCACAGGGCAGTGACGCGGCGGCGCAGATTATCTGGTCGGTGAATTCAGCCACGGGTGAAAGCCTGGCTCAGGGCGAAGTTCGTTTTTTGCCGCTGATGCTGGCAACGTTTTATCAGCAGATTGAATCGCTGCTGGCAAATTACCCGAATATTAAAGCGCTGGGCGTTGGATTGCCGGGTGTGGTGGTGAAAGGCACCGTCGCGACCTGCGATATCACGGTGTTTGCCGGTGTTGCTATCGAACAACAACTGCGTGACCGTTTTGGCCTGTACGTGCAAGTCGATAACGACATGAACTATACCGCCTGGGGTTTTTACCGCAGCAGTTGTGCCGGCGTCACTGCGCCGGTTGCCTATGTATTTAAGCCGGATGTCCCTTGTCTCGGATGCGGGATGGTGATTAACGGACAGGTATTACAGGGCGCAAGCCAGTTTGCCGGTGAAGTTTCCAACCTGCCGTTTGAGCATCTGAACACGCTGCCGGTGGCGGAGGAGATGGCAAAAGTGATTGTCTCGCTGACGGCGATTATCAACCCGGTCACCATTGCACTCTCCGGCCCTAAAATCAGCGAAGCGCTGATCCCGCAACTGACGGCACTCTGCCAGCAGTATATTCCCGCGCAACATATGCCTGAACTGACTTACCGCCCCTCCATGCGTAAGGATTATCTGCAAGGCATCACCGAACTGACCCTGCATAATTACAATCTGCACGTCGCTTTCGGCGAGTAATCCGTATTGACTTTTTTTTGTCCTCACCTCTATACTCGCCACTTATTAAAAGTCTTTTAATAATTAATTTTCTGCCGGGGGAACCTGATGTCACTGTCATCTGAAATGGAAAGTGTAAACGCGCATGCCGGAAGTCCTGCCCGACGTGTCGCCACGCGGGCTATATTTTTTGTTACCGGCATGGCGATGGGGTTGTGGGCGGCGCTGGTACCTTACGCGCAGTTGCGTACGCATTCCGAAGCGGGTGATCTCGGATTACTGTTGCTGTGCCTGGGCGCGGGGTCACTGTTGTCGATGCTGGGTTCCGGTCGGATTATTGGCCGGTTCGGTTGCCGGGCGGTGATTGTGGCCGCCGTGGTGTTGTATTGCCTGATGTTGCCGTTGCTGGCGGTGTTCAGTGATATCGGGTTGCTGGCGCTGAGTCTGTTTATTTTCGGCATGGGAATTGGTCTGGCTGATGTTGCGGTCAATGTGCAGGGAACGCTGGTTGAACAGGCAGCGGATAAACCGCTGATGTCTGGCTTTCATTGCCTGTGGAGCGTCGGCGGTATTGCCGGGGCCGGTGGCGGCGCGTTACTGCTCAGTGCCGGTATTTCGCCGCTCGGCAGCACGTTTTTTGCCGTGGCGCTGGTTGTCATCGTGACTGCCTGGTCTTTCCGCGGCATGTTACCGTTTGGCGCGCATGAGGAAGACGGGGCTGAGGGCAAACCTAAAGCGAGGCCGAATTTTCGCCTCGCGCTGATGGCCGTGATGGCGATGATCTGTTTTATGGCTGAAGGTGCGGTGCTCGACTGGGGTGGCGTATTTCTGACTCGTGAGCGCGGGCTGGCGCTGGAACATGCAGGCTGGGGCTTTGCGGTGTTTGCTGTCGCAATGTCGCTGATGCGCCTGACCGGCGATGCCATTGTCAGCGCGCTGGGACGCAAAAGAATTCTGGTGGTGGGCGGTGTGCTGGGGATCGCCGGTTACCTGATGGTGGTGCTGTTACCGGGCTGGATCCTGCCGTTATGCGGGTTTGCGCTGGTCGGTATCGGTGCGGCCAATATCGTACCAGTACTGATTACCCTCGCAGGCCAGGAGAAAGTGATGCCGGTGAATATGTCTGTGGCGATGGTTGCCACACTTGGGTATCTCGGTGTGCTCGGTGGCCCGGCAGTCATTGGCTTTATCGCCCATTTATCCAGTTTATATGTGGCATTTTCGGCGGTAGCTGCCGCGTTTCTTATCATCACGTTTGGCGCATACAAACTGAAGTATTGATTGTTTTCAAAGATCAAGGTTTTATAACTGAGTAGCAAATTTGCCCGCTGGCACCTCAACCCCGTCAGCCTTCTTTTACTGTTAATGATAAAAATCCGACCCTGCAAGGAGCTGTGATGGCCGTAAAACTTATTGCCGTAGACATGGATGGAACCTTTCTGAACCCGCAACATGAATACAATAAAATCCGTTTTCGCGAGCAATATCAGCAACTGCTGGCGCGCGATATCAAATTTGTGGTGGCCAGCGGTAATCAGTATTACCAGCTTAAATCTTTCTTCGATGACATCGATGAACAGATTGCCTATGTGGCGGAAGGTGGGGGTTATGTCGTCGACAAAAAAGAAGAAGTTTATTGCGGCAAACTCGAACCTGAACAGGTCGCTGACGTACTGCACTGGATCAGCCGGACACCGGGCATTAACACCATCGTTTGCGGCAGAAAGGGCGCGTATGTACTGAACGGCACCGATGAAGCCTTTATCAGCCGGATGCGTCGTTACTATCACCGCCTGAGCAAAGTGAGCGATTATGCCGAAATCAACGACACGATTTTCAAATTCGCGCTTAGCTATAGGGAGGATGACGTCTATCCGCTTATGGGCGAAATTACCCGCCATCTGGGCAATATTGTTGCGCCGGTTACCAGCGGGCACGGTTCGGTTGATCTGATCATCAGCGGAAATCACAAAGCCTGCGGCCTGCAAAAAATCCAGAAAATCTACGGTATCCGGGATGAGGAAGTGCTGGCCTTCGGTGATAGCGGAAATGATCTCGAAATGCTCAGCTATTGCGGATTTGGTTTTGCGATGGACAACGCCTCGGCAGCGGCCAAAGCTGCCGCAAAATACACGGCACCATCAAACAGTGATGAGGGTGTGCTGAACATTATCGATGATGTGCTTAATGACCGTGCGCCGTTTGCCTGAACGACGAAAGACTGAAGAAAAGTGAACTGAAACAAAAGGCTGCCAGAGAACGGGCAGCCTTTTTAATTGTGCAAAAACTTAAGGTACGTAATCCGGAGGAACATCGTTGTTTTCCGGCGGGGCCGGATAGTAGTCCGGTGGCACCTCTGACTGTGCCTGAGGTTGCGCACTGTAACCATAGCTGGCATCGACCGGCACTTTATTGCCTTTGGCATACATGCACTGGGTGTAGACGGTATCGTATTGATCCTGCAAATTACCGCTGCTGGCACCTGCGCCGTTACTGCCCATCGCGCTGCCAATCAACAAACCACTGCCTGCGCCAACCAGCGCGCCCGCTCCGGCCTGATGAGACGCCGCGCCTAGCAGCGCACCCGCCGCTGCACCTACAACGGTGCCTGCCGCGGCGGTATTGATTGCGTTATTGTTGGCTGTTTGTGCGCCGCCGTTAACACTGTTGTAGGCGTCATTCCGGCAGGCCATTTCATCCATACGGAATTGCTGATAATCCTTACCGGTGCCGGGTAACACCATCACATCGGGCCGGGTGGGAGGAGAAACGCAGCCGGAAAGCGCTGCAGTCAGGGCGATAACCGCCAGCGGAGTGAACCTGTTCATGAAATTATCGCCTGTTAACGCGGTGCGGAATCACCTACAACCACCTTCATCCAGCCGCGCGGACAGCGCTGCACATGCGGATAGTAGCCCGCAGGATTCTGGCAGTAATAGGCATAGTCAGGAGTTTTCTCAACATATGTCTGCGGTTGTGCTGGTGTAACGTAGATCACCGGCGGCGGCCCGTAATACACCGGAGGCGGTGGTGGTCCCCAGGGGATGCCGACGATAATGCGCGGTCCACCGTATCCACCGTGATAGTAGCCGTGACCATAATAACCATGCCCGTAATAGCCATAGGCAAACGATGCAAAGCTGGCAGACATCAGCACGCCAGCGGTCAGCATCAACAACAACCTTTTCATAACAACCTCGACGCGCAATGATCGGATACAGGGAATGGCTTAAATGCCACCATTCCTGAGCGTAACGATACGCCCAAGTGTGGGAAAAGGTTGGCGGGAGATCAGGGTGAATCTGACAAGGTAACGCCAGCAATTGTGAGCAAAAAATTCACGGGAAAAGATTACTTTACGAACATCGGAGAGGGCGTGGGAATATCGGGGAAAACCGCCCGGTTCTGTTAAAAAACCAACCCGGCGGCGGATGAGATGCGGCGTTAAATCAGGATTTTTTCTCTGCCGTAAAGCGTCTGAACGCTTCAAGCGTTTCATCGCTGACGTGATGCTCAACACCTTCTGCATCGAGGCGCGCGGTTTCGGGGCTGATCCCAAGGGCAATAAAGAACGCTTCTACGACGTTATGACGCTCGCGGTTTTCCGCTGCCAGCCGCTCACCTTCAGGCGTAAGGAAGGTTCCGCGATAGGGTAACTGATGAACCAGCCCGGCATTGGCCAGTCGTTTGAGCGTTTTTGCGACGGTAGGCTGAGAAACCCCCAGCCGCGCGGCCAAATCGACCTGACGCGCTTCGCCAAATTCGTGGATTAAGTCTGAAATCAGCTCAACGTAATCGTCCATTAATTCCCGGCGATGTGCCTCGCGCACCTGTAAAAAACCCTGAGCGTGTTCTTCCACATCCAGTAATGGATTTATTTTTTTTTCTTTCACTACGCCTGCCTCTTTCTTGCTCAACGGTTTTTACCGTTGCCGCGTACACCACGGCAACTCACGCATTGTAAACCAAGTACACACATCTACCAATTTCTGAAAACTTTGCCTTGGCTATGGAGTATAGCCTGTGCTATACCTGAATAATAAACCGCCGGTTAATGCGCAGAGTGACAGGAGAGATTTGATGGAAAAAGGACAAAGCATTTTAAAATTATTCAGCTATTCGCCGTTTCGTTTGCGACTGATGCTGGTCGGGATGATCGTGGCGCTGATCACCGGAAACGCGCAGGCGGCCGAAAAAGACAAAAAGAAGTTTAAAGTCGTCACCACTTTCACAGTGATCCAGGATATCGCGCAGAACGTTGCCGGTGATGCGGCGACGGTAGAATCCATCACCAAACCCGGCGCAGAAATTCATGATTACCAGCCGACGCCGCGCGACATCGTGAAAACCCAGTCGGCGGATCTCATTTTGTGGAACGGTTTTAACCTTGAACGCTGGTTTGGTCGTTTTTTTGCCAACATCAGGAATGTGCCTTCTGCGACAGTGACGGACGGCATCGCGCCTCTGCCTATTCAGGAAGGACCGTATGTCGGTAATCCAAACCCTCATGCCTGGATGTCCGCGAAAAATGCGCTGGTTTACGTCGAAAATATCCGCGCCGCGCTGGTGAAATATGACCCTGAAAACGCCGCCGTTTATGACCGCAATGCTAAAAATTATGCCGAAAAAATCAGCCTGCTCGATGCGCCGTTGCGTGAGCGTCTGGCGAAAATCCCGGAAGGACAGCGCTGGCTGGTGACCAGCGAAGGCGCGTTCAGTTATCTGGCGAAAGATTATGGATTGAAAGAAGCCTACCTGTGGCCGATCAACGCGGAAGAACAGGGTACGCCGCAGCAGGTGAAAAAAATCATCGATCTGGTGCGTCAGCAAAATATCCCGGTGGTATTCAGCGAAAGCACAATCTCGGACAAACCGGCGAAGCAGGTCAGTAAAGAGACGGGCGCGAAATATGGCGGCGTGTTGTATGTCGATTCACTGTCTGCCGCTGACGGGCCGGTGCCGACTTACATTGATTTGCTGAAAGTCACGGTGAGTACCATCGCAGAAGGGTTCGGACAATGAGTGACACCAGGCTGCATCTCAAGGTTGATGATATTTCGGTGACCTACAACAACGGGCATACCGCGATTGAGAATGCCTCGTTCACGCTGCACGGCGGCTCGATTTGCGCACTGCTGGGCGTGAACGGCAGCGGTAAATCCACGCTGTTTAAAACCATTATGGGGATTATCCGTCCGACGCACGGGCGGGTGACACTTGATGGCCTCAATGTCGCCAAAGCACTGAAACAAAATCTGATCGCGTATGTGCCGCAGTCGGAAGAGGTGGACTGGAATTTCCCGGTGCTGGTGCGGGATGTGGTGATGATGGGGCGCTATGGCAAAATGTCGTTTCTGCGCATTCCCTCACAGGAAGATAAAAAACAAGTTGCTTCCGCGCTGGCGCGTGTTGGGCTGACGGAGCTGGCCCACCGCCAGATTGGAGAGCTTTCCGGCGGTCAGAAAAAACGCGTTTTCCTGGCGCGTGCGCTGGCACAACAAGGGCGGGTGATGTTGCTTGATGAGCCGTTTACCGGCGTGGATATCAAAACTGAAAACGCTATTATCGAATTGCTGCGACAACTGCGCGAGGAAGGACATCTGATTCTGGTGTCGACGCACAACATCGCCAGCGTGCCCGATTTTTGTGATCGCGTGGTGCTGATTAACCGCACGGTGATGGCTTCCGGTCCGCTGGAAACCACCTTTACCCATCAGAATCTTGAAAATACCTTTGGCGGTGCGCTGCGTAATATCGGCTATCTGGTGCCACAAGAACCGGTGAGGCGGGCGGTATGACCGAACTGTTGCTGGAGCCGTTTCAGTACAACTATATGGTGAAAGCCATCTGGGTGAGTGCGGGGGTCGGTGCAGTGTGTGCCTTTTTATCGGCGTATCTGATGCTCAAAGGCTGGTCACTGATGGGCGATGCGTTGTCGCATTCGGTAGTGCCCGGTGTCGCGGGCGCTTACGCGCTGGGCTTTCCCTACGCGATCGGCGCATTCGGGACCGGTATTCTGGCCGCACTTTGCATGACACTGTTGCGTCACTTCACCAAACTGCGGGAAGACGCGATTATCGGTTTCGTGTTCTCCACGTTCTTTGCCCTTGGCCTGTTACTGGTGTCGCTTAACCCGACATCCGTTAACGTGCAGTCGATTCTGTTCGGCAATATTTTAGGGATTGATGACGCCGATATTTTACAGGTACAAATTATTGTCGGCGTTTCGCTGCTGGTGCTGTGTCTTATCTGGCGTGACCTGCTGGCGGTATTTTTCGACGAAGCGCATGCGGTTTCGGTCGGCCTTTCGCCGCTGTGGCTGAAAGTGATTTTCTTCACTATTTTCAGCGCGTGCAGCGTAGCGGCGTTACAAACTGTCGGCGCAATTTTAGTGATCGCAATGGTCATCACACCCGGCGCAACGGCCTATCTGCTGTCAGACCGTTTTTCACATCTGCTCATTATTTCTGTGATCATCGGTGCAGTGACCAGTGCAGCGGGGGCATGGCTGAGTTATTTCCTCGATGGTGCAACCGGCGGGGTGATTGTTTGTCTGCAAACCACCGTCTTCCTGCTGGCGTTCTTGTTCGCGCCGAAACATGGCTGGCTGGTGAATCATTTCCGCATTAAAAACCGGAGCCGCGCATGATGTCCTGGTTTGATGTGCTGATGGAGCCGCTGAGCTTCGATTTTATGCAACGTGCTCTGCTGACCGCTGCGGCCACCAGTATCGTCTGCGCAATGTTTTCCTGTTTTCTGGTACTCAAAGGCTGGTCGCTGATGGGGGACGCCATTTCTCATGCGGTCCTTCCGGGCGTAGTGCTGGCCTATCTGGCAGGAATTCCGCTGGTGATTGGCGCGTTCGGTTCCGGCCTGTTTTGCGCGGTCGCGACGGGTTTCATCAAAGAACATTGCCGGGTGAAAGAAGATTCGGTAATGGGGATCGTCTTCTCCGGTATGTTTGCCGGTGGTCTGGTGCTGTTCTCGCGGGTGAATACCGAGCAGCATCTCAGCCACATTTTGTTTGGTAACGTGCTGGGTGTGACCGACAGTGAAATGTTGCAAACCCTGATTATCGCCGCTGTCGTGACGATGGCGATTATCCTCAAATTTAAAGACCTGATGCTGTTTTGTTTTGATCCTGTACAGGCGAAAGTCATCGGGCTGCCGGTACGTTTTTATCACTATGCGTTGTTGTGTATGCTGGCACTGACCATTGTCGCAGCGTTACAGGCTGTCGGTGTGGTGCTGGTGGTGGCGATGCTGATTACGCCGGGCATTACGGCGTTTCTGCTGTGTAAGACGTTGACGAAGATGCTGGTGGTTTCCGTGACAACGTCACTTTTTGCGGCCATCTCAGGCACTTTTATCAGCTTCTATATTGATGCTGCGACCGGGCCGACAATCGTTCTGGTGCAGGCGGCCATTTTCCTGCTGGCGCTGACGGCGAATTTACTGCGCAAATCGATTAAGCCGCGTCAGGCCGCACCGAATACTTAGTACCGGCGCGTCAGGACGCCGTATTCCCTTTTTGAGCGATTCTGATGACGCCGCTGGCTACCTGCCGCATAAAAGCCTACCATCGATCAGCAACACACGGGTTTATTGAAGTTCAATGAAGTAAGAGTTAAGGATTGTTATGAGCGAAGTTGCAAGTTCCATCAGTGTTGGCGATAGCTTTACTGTCAAGAACGGCTCAACCCATGAAGTCACTGGCTTTGTGAAGAAAGGCGAAAGAATTTACCCGACGATCAAAACTGATCACGGCGATTCGAACTTCACCTTCATCAAAGAAATTGTTTCAGTGAATAAAGCGTAACGTTAACGACCTTCTCTATGATCGCGGCCTGTTTGTATTAAGCAAAGAGCAGGCTGCGTGATGTGATTGCCTTCAGAAATCCTTCCTGCCTCACCTCTGTCTTTGCTATACCCTATGTCTTTTGATGCACCAGCCCTGTCCGACGGACAAAACGGGTGGAAATCATTTAACGATATACCGGCAGTAAATTTATGCTCGACAGAATGTGCACTACCGCATTCAGTACGCCAAACAACAGCACCAGCACAATCATTTTATTGCCGCCCCATACACGGTAGAGCGGGCTGCCGAAGCGCTGGCGTGATGCCCGTGCCATCAGTGCCGGAACAATCACCGCCCAGACCGTGGCGGCGAGACCGGCAAAACCAATCGCGTAAATAAAACCATCCGGGTAGATCACACCGCCAATGATCGGCGGCACAAAGGTGATCAGTGCGGTTTTAAATCGACCGGTACGGCTGTCGTCGAATTTGAAAAGGTCAGCCAGATAGTCGAATAATCCGAGCGTCACGCCCAGGAATGAACAGGCCACGGCGAAGTTGGAGAAAATGGTCAGCAGCAAATCCAGCCCCGCACTGTTGAGGATCTGACTCAGCGATTGCACCAGCACATCAATATTGCCACCACGTTCGGCGATGCCAATAAACGCCGTGCGTGGAATGTTACCCATCGTGCCCAGCATCCAGATGACATACAGCCCGAACGCCATAAGGGTACCCAGCAACAGGCATCTTTTGATGATCTGCGGGTTCTTGCCGTAATATTTCATCAGGCTCGGTACGTTACCGTGATAGCCAAACGAGGCGAGACAAAACGGCAGCGTCGCCAGCACATACGGTGTGTAACTCGGGTTCAACTCCACGCTGTTAAGCAAATTTACCGGTTTGATGTGCCACAGTAAGCTGCCAAATGTCAGGAAGAAGGCGATGATTTTGGCACCCAGCACAATTGCGGTCATGCGACTCACGGCGCGGGTGCTGAGCCAGACAATAAACGCAACTGCCAGTGCGGTCAGCAGGCCGCCGAGGCGGGGAGAAAAGCTCACTGCCATTTCGCGCAGCGTATGTTGAATAACCGAACCGCTGGCAGAAATATAAGCGTAAGTCAGGATATACAGCACGAACGCGATGGTCATGCCATTCAGCCGGTTCCAGTTTTTCCCCAGCAAATCGCCGGTGACGGTATTAAAACTCGACCCTACAGGATAGTTAAGATTCGCTTCGAGGATCATCAGGCCTGAGTGCAGCATACAAAACCAGGTAAAAATCAATGCGGCAACTGACCAGAAAAACCAGGCTCCGGACATCACCACTGGCAAAGAAAACATCCCTGCGCCGATGATAGTTCCACCGATAATCATTGCGCCACCCAATACAGAATGCTGCGGAGCGGTCACGGAAAGCGTCGCCATAGTGCGGATCCTCGCGTGGCTTTTATCACGATTCGTTAAGTGAATTGCTGTAAAAGATTTGATATGAAAATTGTCCGGAAATCGCGCGTTTATGCTGCGGTCAGGGCCATGAGCGCAGCAATATAGTGGATTTAAGCACTGATGTACACTGTTGAACTAGCTTGCTGGTACAAAAGTAGTTGTTATCACGTTCAGCGGGGCGGGGAGGCAGGAGATGTGCACGCAGGATTATTTTTATTCGACTTTTTGGTTACTTGCCTTATCAATATCTTTGGTATAGGTCACAGATTTCATTATGTTTTCTAATATGGCATAGATTAAAAAACCTGTTCGTAAATACAGGGTTGACACACGATTTATAACGAGTAGATTAGAACTCAGCACCAGAGAGAAATGGGATGAAAATTTTATTTCGCGGTGCATTTAGCAGGTTGATAAACTTGCAAGTAATGAGATGCGATAAAGGCCACGAAGTATTTTAGTTTGGGTGATTCAACACCGGATTGTCATTTAAAATCCGTGAGATGATGCTTTAAGGCCATGCAGTAAAGCTGTAAAATCGCATGATGTGGAAGAAAACGCGATGATGTAACGCCTTGTTAGTCAGAGTAATGTTCGCGATTTGGGTACGTTAAGTCTGAAATCGAGAATATCGCGACGAGAGTAAGGTCACGCATCAAAGAGTATATATCGCGAGGGTGATGTACTCATTTATCCCGACTGAAAACCGGTATAAGTGAAATTAACAGGATACCGATGTTATTCCACAAAATTATAGGAGGATAGCGTTACCTGGCTTCAAAATATATCCTGTGAAAATATGTGCATCTTTAGAAGTTGTAATATGTAATTAAGTTGATGAATGTTAAATATTAATTTGGTAGTACCTTAAAAGCCCCGGTTTAACAACTGGGGCTTTTATATTTTAACTGCCAGATTTTAATTACTTTCCGCTAATCGCCCCTTCCAGAATGGCTTCTGCACCCAGACAAACGAGGAAACACACCAGGGTGGTTTCTTTTTTTGCCGAGGCGGCAGGCAATGCACTTTCCTCATCACTGATCGCATCACCTTTTGACAGGCTGACGTCCGCAATGCTGATTTCGCCATCCATGACATACAACCACTGTGCAAATCCCGGATGTGCCGGAATTTCCGTGGTGGTATTTTCATCCATGCGAATGTCATAAACATATACTGCCTGACGAATTTCCAATGGGGATTCAATCCCTTCCGGCGCGGCCAGCAGCGTCCATTCGTTTTGCTTTACGCCGTCCGGACGTTCCATGAACTGCACACGACTCTCGAGGTTTGCTTTGCGCGGACGAATGAAAATCTGCAACATTTCGGCGGGCACCAGCGGCGTGGATTCTTCATGCCAGAAGCTTTCTCCGGCATTCATCATCATCAGCTTTTTCGGTGAGAGCGATATCCGATGACCGGCAGAATCTTCGTGCACCATCGAACCGCGCCACATATAGCTGAAGATTTCATCGTTGTTATGCTCATGCATTTTCACCAGCGTACCCAGTTCCAGGTTGGCATGATCGATAACACTGAGCGGTCCGAATGCATCATCGCTATTTTCGGGCAGAATTTTCCCGGGGCGCATGCGGCGGATACGGAACGGGCCGTATTCGAAGGTGGTTTTAGGCTCAGCACGTAAAACGTTAAACATAATTTCTCCGGCAGGAACAGCAATGCGTTGTGTAAGTAAAAATCAATATACAGTTTCTTAACATATGTCTTTAAAGCAGATCCAGCAACGCATTCAGTTCATCAATCTTTTGTTGCCACTGGCGTTGCAGTTCCGGTTTCTGATGCTTTGGTTTGCGCGCCAGGTCGTCTTCCAGCTTGTTTTCCAGCGCCATCAGTGTCGCCAGCAAGCGTTCCTCTTCAGTTTCCTGAATCACCACGCTTTCCAGCCTCACGTCCGACACCGGCGCGTCGGCAGGAGGAACCGCGCCTGCCAGAATCGCATACACCGGCGCGGGGGAATGCCATTCTTCCAGACGCTGCTGGTCTATCAGCCAGAAACGGTTGCAGCTTTGCTCGATCAGCGTCCTGTCATGGGAAACCATCAGCACTGCGCCGCTGAAGGTTTTCAGCGTTTCCGCCAGCTCCTCTTTACCTTCCAGATCCAGATGGTTGGTCGGCTCATCAAGTAACAAAAGGGAATAGTTCGCCAGCGTCAGGCCGATAAACAGCAGCCGTGAACGTTCGCCACCGCTGAGCGTGCTCACTTTTTGCTGATGACGGATATACGGAAATCCCGCGCCAATCAGCGCCATTTTTCGCTGTTCTTCGGTCAGCGGCGCAAAATGCGCCAGGGCATCAGAAAGCGAATCGTTATCCTGCAATTGATGTTGGTTCTGATCGTAATAACCCATTCGCACGCGCGGATGGAAAATCACGCCTTTGACCGTCGTTTCCGGGCAGATAAACGCCTGCCACAAACTGTGCAGAAGGGATGATTTACCGCAACCGTTACGCCCGACCAGCGCGATACGATCGCCGCTCTTCACCCGCATTTCATCAAGGGTGAACAGCACCGGGGCATCAGGCGCCGGTCGCACCTGTAAATCAGCCAGCGCCAGCACGCGATCCGCCGCCAGCGCTTCGCCGTTCAGGCGAAGTTTCCACTGATTGCCTGCGGTGACGTCAGTTTGATCTTCCTTCATGCGCACCACGTGTTTTTCCATTTGCTTGGCCTTGCGCGCCAGTCCCTCATTGTCGTAAACGCTGCCCCAGACGGCCAGCCGTTTGGCGCTCAGTGTCACGCGGTCAATTTCCTTTTGCTCCGCTTTACGACGCAGTGCGTCGGCAATGTCTTTTTCTTCCAGCGCCTGACGTGCCTGGGTACAAGGCAGGCGGATAAATTGCAGCGTTTTATCGCGCAGGATCCAGGTTGAGTTGGTTACGCTGTCCAGCAGACTGCGGTCATGGGAAACCAGTACAAAGCTGCCCGCCCAGTTTTTCAGAAACTGCTCCAGCCACAGTAATGTCGGCAGATCCAGATGATTGCTTGGCTCATCGAGCAGCAGTAAATCCGGCTGGTGGATCAGCGCCCGCGCCAGCAGCAGACGGGTATGCTGGCCGCCACTGAGCGTACCCGCCGTCAGTTCCCAGGCATTTTCATCAAAACCCAGGTCCGAAAGCAGCACCTGCGCCTGCCAGGGTTCGGGCTGATGAAGGCTGCCGGGCAGATGACCGAGCACCGATTCCAGCAGGGTACAATCATTGAGTTCTGCGGGAAGATGCTGTTCGACGCGCGCCATCAGGCATTGATTCGCCAGTGTCACGGTGCCGGAGGAGGCCGCCAGTTCACCGCTGAGGATTTTCAGCAAGGTGCTTTTGCCGCAGCCGTTATGGCCGATAAGACCAATGCGGTCGCCTTTTTTCAGGCCGAAGGAAATCTCAGCCAGTAACGGGCCGAAGGCGTTATCGAAAGATAAAGATTGTGCGGATAATAAAGTCGTCATGAATGCTTACTCAGGTTTTCAGGCACAAAGATGCCTGTCGTCAGAAAAGCCGACGATAACCGGTAAGCCGGAGGGAAGTTCTCAGGTTGTCAGTTAGCTTCGCTCAAGCAGGTTATCGCGGCACGGTGCCGGAAATGCCTGAGCAGTGACGATCGCTAAGGACGAGTGAAATTAAAAAAACTTCACGGGTCAGCATGGCAATCCTCCTTATATAACGTTGGTGAATGAATGAGCTGATTATATTGGGGATTATTGAATTATTCCAGTCAGAGCAACTCGTTAAAACGCATAACGCCATCCCAGCCGTCCACTCATGAGAGGGACGGCGCTGATTTGCGTGTCGTGATGCGATTAAGCTTCAACGACTTCATTTTCCAGCTTCTGCCTTTTTCGCAGGCCGGGGAACCAGGTCATCCACAATCCGACCACGATCAGCGTGCCGACACCGCCGATGGCTGCGGCGGGAACTGCGCCAACCCAGGCGGCCAGCAGACCGGATTCAAATTCACCGAGCTGATTCGAGGTGTTGATGAAGATGGAGTTCACGGCGCTGACACGACCGCGCATGTCATCCGGTGTATCAAGCTGTACCAGCGCACCGCGGATCACCATGCTGATCATATCGAAACCGCCGAGAGCAAACAGCGCCAGCATCGATAACCAGAGCGAAGTGGAAAACGCGAAAACCAGTGTGGCGGCACCGAAACCGGCGACGGCGGCGAACATGATTTTTCCGACATTACGGTTGAGTACGCGGTGGCTCAGCCAGAACCCGACGATCAGACCGCCGACCGCCGGTGCGCCACGTAGCAAGCCTAATCCCCACGGACCGGTATGCAGAATGTCGTGAGCGAAAATGGGTAACAGGGCGGTTGCGCCACCGAGTAAAACCGCGAACAAGTCGAGCGAAATCACGCCCAGCACGTCCGGGCGGGCGCGGATAAAACCAATGCCTGCGAACAGCGTTTTGAAGGTTGCCGGTACACGATGCGGCTGTGCCTGTTCATAGCGTAAACGGCTGACCATTACGATAGATAACAGATACAGACAGGCGCACACGGCGTATGCGACACCCGCGCCCGCGACATACAGAAAGCCACCCAGCGCCGGGCCAACCATCGACGCGGCCTGTCCGGAAACGCTGGTGGCGGCCATTGCGCGGGCCAGCAAATTCGGTGGCACCAGCGCGGGCAACATCGACTGTAATGAAGGGGCTTCCATCGCTTTGGCAGTCGAAATCACGAAAATCAGTCCGAGCACGACCACTTCATTGACGTGATGTGTCAGCGTCAGATAAGCCAGCGAGCCAATCGCCACTCATTCGGCGATTTGCCCGAGCAGCACCACGCGGCGGCGGTCAAACTGATCGGCAACGTGGCCTGCCACCAGCGCAAGCGCGACGGAAGGTAAAAACTGCACCAACCCGATCAGCCCGAGATCAAACGCCCGGCCGGTGATCGAATAAATCTGCCAGCTCACCACGATGGAAAGCATCTGGAAACCAAAGCTGGACGCTGCACGGGCGATCCAGAAAGCGACAAACGAGCGGTGCCGTAACAGTGAGTCTGAATTACCGGAAGCAGCAGACATGACAAATCCCTGAAAAATGAAAGATGCCGTGTCTGTGGTTTTTGAAAACTCGTTAGCCCGGCAATTATTGTGAATACAAATTATTAACAAACAATCCGAGTTCTATGTTTATCATAAAAAGTTCAGCAAATCTTCATCTCACATTGTGAAGAAACTATGCAGGTGACGGGCTAAGACTTCCGGTTGTTCCTCCGGAATGAAATGGCCGCTGTGAGGGATGATGATGCCGGTGACATTTTCAGCGAAAGCGCGCAGGGGAACGGCCATGTCCGGGATCGAACCCTGATCGGCGCTGACCGCCAGTACCGGCATTTTTAATTTTCCGGCACGATTAAGTGTGCGGTTCTGTTCCGCAGATTCAGTAACCGAACGATAATACGCCAGCCCGGCGCGCAGGCCGCCGCTTTTGAGGAACACCCGCAGATACTCGCTGATATCGTCATCTGTGAAGGCATCCGGCGCAGCGGTTTTCCGGCGCAAAAACCAGTCGAGATAGACACGTTCGTTACCGGCGATCAGCGCTTCAGGCAAATCAGGCAATGTGTGGAAGGCAAAATGCCAGGTTTTCCACGATTTGTCCGGTGTGACCGGCAGCACGTCCGGCAAGGTGATTCCGGGGATCCCCGCATCCAGCAGCGCCAGGTGTTGTACTTCCTCGCCATACATCGCCGCGCAGGGATAAGCGACCCACGCGCCGACGTCATGCGCTGCCAGCGAGTAACGCTTATGCCCGAGAAGCTGCATTAACCCGTGGATTTTCTGCGCCAGACTTTGTGTGTCGTAACCGGTCTGCGGGCGGTCCGAATCACCCTGACCGGGCAGGTCTGGTGCCACCAGCCAGAAATCCTGTGCCAGCGCGTTCATCACATTACGCCATGCGTACCAGGTTTGCGGAAAACCCGCCAGCAACAGCAAGACTTTGCCTTGCGGATTACCGCCGCTGACGTAATGCATCCTCACGCCTTCGACCGTGGCGTAGCGATGGGTAAAACCGCAAAGGGTGGGGTCAGCCACTGCAAAGGGTTCGGCAGTAACAACAACAGAAGGGGTCATCTCGTTCATAGCCAATCTCCGTTATAGTCATATTTAGGAAATAATCATTTCCTAAATGAGAAAAAATTTTTAATCGAGAATTTTAAGCGCCAGTTCCAGCGTGGTTTCGCTGGCGTGATTGTTTTCGACTTTACCGGCGACACGCATGCCCAAAACAATCCATAACATCAGGGATGACGCGGCCTGCGCATCGATATCCGGGGTGACAGAACCGTCTTGCTGGCCCTGTTCAATGAGGGAGGTCAGGAACAATTTATTGCGCATAATAGCCTGACGCACCAGTGCGGCGAGTTCCTCATCCAGCGTGAGTAATTCGACGGTGCTGCCGACGACCAGACACCCGCGGCGGCCTTCAATTTCATGAGAAGAACGCAGATAAAAGCGCAGCACTTCGGCAATGCGTTCGCGGCCGGTGGAGATGCGTTCAATTTGCTGGCGTAACTGGGTATTTCGCCGTGAGGTGTAACGTTCAAATACGTTGAGAAACAGGGTCCTTTTATCGCTGAAGGCTTTGTAAATACTGCCTGCAGTAAGGTTCATGGCCTGACTCAGATCGCTGATGGACGCCGCATGAAAGCCTTTTTCGCGAAATACCGTCATGGCGTTATCCAGTGCAAGTTCAGTATCGAATTCACGCGGACGACCGCGATCCTTCGGTGAAGGGAATGCCATAAAAAATGCCACCATTAGGAAACGTTTATTTCCTAATGGTGGCATTAACACAAAAACTGATCAAGCCCTTTGTCAGCTCACTTCATATTTACCAGCGCAGTTCACGGCCTGAATATTCAACAAAGTGATGGCCACCTTTGCCGCGCCAGGCTTCGAACTGATCAACAATGCCGGTGGCGCTTTCGGCCACGGTCAGCGTGGCATTTTCACCGCCCATATCGGTCTGTACCCAGCCCGGATGCACGGAAAGCAGCGTCAGTTCTTGTTTTTCAATCTGTGCCTGCAACCCGCGGGTCAGCATATTCAGCGCAGCTTTACTGGCGGAATAAAGCGGATAAGTTGCCACGTCATTCTCATTGAGACTCGACAGCTCAGAGGTCATCAGCGCCAGCACACCGGTACGGTGGTTCAGGAAAGGCAGTAATTCACTGGCGCAACGCACAGGGGAAATGGCGTTAGTCAAAAATAGCTGAATAATTTCTTCGTCGCTGGCCTGATCAATATCCTGATGATCCGGACCAAATACGCCTGCATTCACAAAAATCAGATCAAAATGGCTTTCGGACAGCGCGTCTTTCACCGCTTCCCGCGCTTCGGATTTATTGATGTCCAGTTTTACCCATTCAACAGCCGCCGGTGTTTTGGCCGGAACGGCATCACGTGTTGTGGCGGTGACCTGCCAGCCGCGTTTTGCGAGTACATCCACCACACCCAAACCGATACCGCGTGATGCGCCGATGATCAATGCTTTCTTAGAGTCAGTCATATTCATCCTTTTATAATCAAAGCGTTAACGTCAATTTGTTGTTTTCATTTAATGCGCGAAATCTCTTCAGTGTTACGGGCAGTATGAGTCAGCAAGGCGGCTGCAACAATGGGCTGGAGTCTGATTTTGGCCGCCGGACTGATAGATAACCGGGACGCGCCGTCGGAGCGCCTGATGATGGACGGGGACTTTATGGACTGCTGAAAGGCGGCTTCAATCACCTGTGAGCCCAGTGACTATGGCGCGATTGTGGTTGAAGGCGTGGTAACGTTCATTGTTAACGATGCTGGCAACCAGGTGTTTGATGACACACTGTGCATCATAAAAAGATGCCCGCGACAGGCGGGCAATAAACATCAGTTTTGAAATTTGATCGGGTAGAACCAAATAAGCATAGCGGAGTAATAATTATCCAATCAAAAGGATAACAGCCCATAAATAGCTGTGTTCGCTGCATGAGGTCAGTATTGGGACGCAAAAAAGCCCTCGCGAACGAAGGCCAGTGAATCATCACTAAATATTTAGTTTTGGAACGAGAGCGATGCTCCCGAAAACATACTAGTCTCTTCCGGGAATTTGGCTTAATGAAATGGGTTTAGTAATTAAAGAAAATTCACTGCCGTTTTGAGCAATTCAGATGAGAATGGGATGAAATTCATGTCCTGCGCAAACTTTATCCAATTATTTCAGTTATTATGTTAAATCTGATGTTCAGGTTTACTGTTTACTGGAGTAACTATGCAAGGTAAAAATTCGGCTTTTGGAGAAGGGTGCAGGATGGTAGGCGAATGCTGCTTAATGTTTGCTCAGGCGGGTGAAGACTTTAGCGCGGGACGCATAGTCTTATGCCTTAAGCGCGCGCAGGACGAGGCTATAGACACAAATGGCAGACCCAACATTGCTTTACAGCTCGCGATACGACGGCTTCAGGGCTGGTAACGTTAAACATAAAATAACCGCCTGGTGACGGTGCTTTTTCAAATTCTCAAACGAGATACAGCCCTTCTTAACTGAATTGCAGGTGCATCTGAAGTAATAGAGACCTGTCTGTAAAAAACGCCTCACATTTATTGATGTTCTTTCAGCCGCCAGGCATTGCAGCTCCGCTAACAAAGAACCACACCATAAAACCAACAGCACCTGCCAGTACAATGATTGGCGGTATGAATTTCATTTTCATCTTATCGTTACTCTAATTAGTCAAATTTCCCGACATGGGCGCGCTTCATACCTTAATAAACTCAACCTCGAGGCTGATTGAAATCGCCCATAAGGAAGAGTGCCGTACCATCCTGTACCCGGGAAAAAAGATAATGATAGTTTGGGTGCCAGGAGTGGCATTGCACTTTACAGATCAGGCTGACATCAGTCATCCGCATTTTTCCATATATTTTGCAACATCGCATGATTCACGTTTCTATCCCCTGGCATTCCCCCAATCCCAATCGGCTATTTGCAGCAAATTTTGTGATTTACAACAGACTTTCACGTTGCCAGCCTCTCGGTGAATGAGTACCGTTGTTCTTTTGAACGGACCGGCAAAGGTGAATAAAGCATGATCGCCATAAAATGGGTAAGTCTCGGGTTTGTTCTGGTTTTACTGCTGTCTTTCGGATACAGCTACGCGAAAGCGACACAAACACGGACAGAACCTGCAGGCCAGAGCTGGTCAACGGCACGACGGACTTCAGCCGGTATTGCGCCGGATCCTGCCAGACTGAAAAGTATCGCTATTATCCAGATTTATGCTGCACCGACTTATGGCTGGCGCGGGCTGGTGGCGGTGCATCCGTGGATAATTTACAAACGTGAAGGGGAAACAGAGTTCACCCGTTATGACGTGATCAGCTGGGGCAGCACCAACGTAGTACGCCGCGATTATGCTATTCCAGATGGCTATTGGTTTGGCTCGCAGCCCCGTATACTGGTTGATCACCGCGGCGCGCAGGCGCAGATTATGATCCCCAAAATAGAAGCAGCGATCAAAAGTTACCCGTATCCGCATACCTATCACGCGTGGCCGGGGCCAAACAGCAATACGTTTATCGCCCACATCGGCCGTGAAGTGCCGGATCTGCAGCTTGATCTTCCTTCCAATGCGATCGGCAAAGATTACCGCGGCATTACCAATCCGATCGGTTTACCGCCATCCGGGCGCGGCGTGCAGGTTTCTTTGCTGGGACTGCTGGGCGTGACGCTGGGTGTGGAAGAGGGCATTGAAGTCAATGTGCTGGGGCTGAACCTGGGCATTGATGTGAAGAATCCGGCGTTGCGTTTGCCGTTTGTCGGGCGGGTAGGCTTTGATAATCCGGGGAAAGCGGAGCTTTAACGATGTCAGTGCGCAACTGGCCGGTACGAGGTACCGGCCATACACATCAGAACGACGAATGTTTATAAGACCGGTATTCCGGTTTCCAGAATTCGCTGGTGAGACGACTCTGTAACTCATCTTCTGAAACTTCCGGTGCCACGCCTTCCCGTTGCGCGACGCGCGCCACTTCGGCGGCAATGATTTTAGACACATGCTGAATATCGGCAATAGCCGGTAATAATGACCCTTTTCCGGTGGTCGCCAGCGGAGAAAGGCTGGCCAGCGCCTGACTGGCAGCCAGCAACATGCTATCGGTCACGCGGCGCGCTCCCGACGCCAGAATGCCTAACCCCAGCCCGGGGAAAATATACGCGTTGTTACATTGCGGGATTGGGTACGTGTGATCCTGATAATGTACCGGTGCGAACGGGCTGCCTGTCGCCATCAGCGCGGCACCTTCGGTCCAGGCGATCACGTCCTGAGGACGGGCTTCTGCGCGGGAAGTCGGGTTAGAGAGCGGCATGATGATCGGATGATGGCAGTTGTGATGCATCTCACGGATGATCTCTTCGGTAAACAGCCCCGGTTGCCCGGAAACGCCAATCAGAATGGTTGGTTTGGAATGATGCACCACGTCCTGCAACGAGATATTCTGGTTGTCCACATTCCAGTGGCTGATTTTGTTTTTACTTGTCACCAGTTTACGCTGGAAATCGAGCAAATTCGGCATGTCATCTGTCAGCAGGCCAAACCGATCCACCATAAAGACCTGACTGCGCGCTTCGTCTTCGGAAGCACCTTCTGCCACCATTTGCGCGATGATTTTCTCCGCGATACCGCAACCGGCAGAACCTGCGCCGAGGAAGGTGACCCGCTGGTCGCGTAGCCGGGTGCCTGCGGCATGACTGGCGGCAATCAGACAGCCCAGCGTGACCGCCGCGGTGCCCTGAATATCATCATTGAAACAGCACAACTCCTCGCGGTAGCGCTCCAGAAGTGGCATAGCATTGGTTTGCGCGAAGTCTTCGAACTGAAGCAGGACATCCGGCCAGCGGGTTTTTACTGCCTGAATGAACATATCCATGAATTCATTGTATTCGCCGTCGGTAATGCGCGGGTGGCGCCAGCCCATGTACAGCGGATCGTCGAGGCGCTGGGCGTTATTCGTTCCGACATCAAGCATGATCGGCAGCGTGTTGGCCGGGTTGATCCCACCGCAGGCGGTATAAAGCGAAAGCTTGCCGATAGGAATGCCCATGCCGCCAATCCCCTGATCACCGAGTCCCAGAATGCGTTCGCCGTCGGTGACAACGATCACCCGGATGTCATTTTTGGAGAAGTTTTGCAGCATTTCATCGATATGCTCGCGATCAGGATAAGAGATGAACAGGCCACGGGCACGGCGGTATATATCGGAGAAGTGTTCACAGGCCTCGCCGACCGTCGGGGTGTAGATAATCGGCAGCATTTCTTCCAGATGTGAATTCACCAGGTTGTAGAAAAGGGTTTCGTTGGTGTCCTGAATATTGCGCAGGTAGACATGCTTGGAGATATCACGTTTGAAATCAGAGAATTGAGAATAAGCGCGGTCAGTCTGTTCGTTGATAGTTTCAACCTGATTGGGCAGCAGTCCGTTAAGATTGAGCGCCAGACGTTCATCGCGGCTGAAGGCCGAGCCTTTATTGAGCAGCGGGTTTTCGAGTAATAATGAACCTGTGTAGTGGGTGTAGAGCGGGCGTTTTTTTAACATCATTAAGCCTTAGAACATTTGAACTCAGTTAATTTCCGGTACGTTATTTCCCGTTGCCGGATCCCTCACAGTAAAATCCTATAACCGGTCGAATTAGTGTATGAACTACCAAAATAAAACCAATGGCCATAGCAGCCTGAATAAGATGATTGTTTATTATTTGTTTTTTATAACACGACACAGGCACTGATTCCGGTTACTTAAATTACAAAAACGTTTTAATACTTTTTTAGTGATGAGTTCTGCATAATGTTTTTGAATGTTTCCGGATGGTTCAAGTTGAGTAAATACATTATATGATATTTAAGTGAAATTAATGGTTTAATTATAACTCATTGTATTTGATGTGATTTGTTATTAAGTAATTATTGTTATTATTGCCATAAAGGCAGATGTGACACGGGTCACAATGATGTCTGGTTTTAAATAATATAACTAACCGCCATTTTGTTCCTTCAATTATCTCATCAACAATAATAAAGAAAAGGTCATATTATGCCGACATTACTCTTATCCTCATTATTTCCTTTAGTGTTTATTATGGTATTAGGCTGGCTGAGCGGAAAACTGGGTTATATGAAACGTGACGATGCTACGGTATTAGCCACGGTAGTGATCCGTTTCGCGCTGCCATTACATCTTTTTATCGGTGCATTACATACTGATCCGGCCAAGATTCAGAATTTATCGTTTATGGCAGTGTTGGTGATTGGCCTGATGGGCTCTTATTTGTTGACGTTGTGCATCTCGCGCTGGTTTTTCCGCCATGACATCAAAACCAGCGCCATTCAGTCGCTGGTTTGCGCGTTCCCGGATATGGCTTACTTTGGCGCGCCTGTACTGGCGGTGCTTATCGGGCCGGAAGGTTTTCTGGGGGTGCTGGTCGGTAATCTTATCACCAGCGTGCTGATGATCCCGCTGACGATTGTGTTGATCCGCATGGGTGACAAAAACAGCGATTTGGCTCAACAGGGCAGCCTCGGCAAGATGATCCTGAATAATCTGTTCAAAGCCGTACGCAATCCGATTGTCTGGATCCCGGTGCTGGGTGTGGCGATGAGTCTGGCTGGCATTAAAATTCCGGAACTGGTGTCCTCGTCGGTGGAAATGATGGGTAAAACCGCAGGCGGGATTTCTCTGTTCGCGTTGGGTCTGTTGTTCTTCGGCGAGCGCCCGACGCTGAATATTCATACGGTCACTAACATCGGCATGAAAAACCTGATCCAGCCCGCGATTATGGCCGCTGCCGGTCTGGCATTTGGGCTGAGCCATACGCTGATGCAGCAGGTGGTGATCATCGGCGCAACGCCTTCCGCCATTGCTGCAGGTATGTTCGCCGTGCGCAGCGACACCTATGTGGAATCTGCGTCTTCCTCAATACTCATCGGCACTGCACTGGGCATAGTGACAGAAGGTCTCGTGATTTACATGATGTCGTAAATGCGCTGATTTGCGACATGTTACCCATAAAAAAGGCCCGCCATTTCTGGCAGGCCTTTTGTCTTTCAGCAGGCGTTTATTTCACACACTTCGCGCAGGTATTTGCATGAATTTGCTGGAAGAAATCGTTGCCTTTGTCATCCACCAGAATGAATGCCGGGAAGTTTTCGACTTCGATTTTCCAGATGGCTTCCATTCCTAATTCAGGATATTCCACGCATTCCAGGCTCTTGATGCTTTGCTGCGCCAGCACCGCTGCCGGGCCACCGATGCTGCCGAGATAGAAACCGCCGTGTTTATGGCAGGCGTCGGTCACCTGCTGGCTGCGGTTACCTTTGGCCAGCATGATCATGCTGCCGCCGTTGGATTGCAGAAGATCCACGTAAGAATCCATGCGGCCAGCGGTGGTCGGGCCGAGGGAACCGGATGCGTAACCTTCAGGGGTTTTCGCCGGGCCTGCGTAGTAAATCGGGTGATCTTTGATGTATTGCGGCAAGCCTTCGCCGTTATCCAGACGCTCTTTCAGTTTGGCGTGTGCGATGTCACGGCCAACGATAATCGTACCGCTCAGGGAAAGACGGGTAGATACCGGATATTCAGAAAGTTGCGCCAGGATTTCAGGCATCGGACGATTCAGGTCAACTTTCACCAGCCCCGCTTCGCCTTGCTCACGCAGGGCCTCAGGGATGTACTGGCCCGGATTGTCTTCCAGTTTTTCGATCCAGATACCGTCACGATTGATTTTGGCTTTGATATTACGGTCTGCGGAGCAGGAAACGCCCATCCCGACCGGACAGGATGCACCGTGACGCGGCAGACGTACTACGCGGATATCGTGGGCGAAGTATTTGCCGCCGAACTGCGCGCCGAGACCAAGATTGTTGGCTTCCACCAGCAGTTCCTGTTCCAGATTGACGTCGCGGAATGCCTGACCGTGTTCGTTACCTTCCGTTGGCAGACCGTCATAGTAATGGGTGGACGCCAGTTTTACGGTTTTCAGCGTTGCTTCAGCAGACGTACCGCCAATCACGAACGCGATATGGTACGGCGGACAGGCTGCCGTGCCCAGCGTGCGCATTTTCTCAACCAGGTAATCTTTCAGCTTCGCCGGGGTAATCAGCGCTTTGGTTTCCTGATACAGGTAGGTTTTGTTGGCCGAACCGCCGCCTTTGGCGATGCACAGGAATTTGTACTCGTCACCATCGACACTGTAGAGGTCGATTTGTGCAGGCAGATTGGTGCCGGTGTTTACCTCTTTGTACATATCCAGTGCGGCATTCTGGGAATAGCGCAGGTTATCCTCGATGAAGGTGTTATACACACCCTGAGACAGGCTGGCTTCGTCGCCGCCGCCGGTCCAGACTCGCTGCCCTTTTTTACCCATGATGATTGCGGTGCCGGTGTCCTGACAGGTCGGCAGAATGCCTTTGGCCGCAATTTCAGAATTACGCAGGAATTGCAGCGCAACGTATTTGTCGTTTTCGCTGGATTCCGGGTCATGAAGAATGGAAGCCACTTGTTGCTGATGCGCCGGGCGCAGCATGAAAGAGGCATCGTGGAACGCCTGTTGCGCGAGAAGCGTTAACGCCTGCGGTTCCACTTTTAACACTTCTTCGCCGTCGAAGGTGCTGACGGAGACATGTTCTTTGGTCAGCAGATAATATTCGGTGTCATCTTTGGAAACGGGGAAGGGATTTTGATAATAGAACGGTTTGTTCGACATTGTTTTCTCACTTTTTCCGTTTTTGCCGCCACGGGTGGGACTGTTGACGCGGTATAGCAGGGGTGTTCGGGGCGACGTTTATATTCGTTCTGTATGTTGCCAGCCAAATACACAGGCTGGCAACGGGGTTTATATGTTTTCTTTCAGTAAATGCTCTGTTAATGCTTTGTGGGTGATTTTATCGCCACAATCAGAACATCATCATCATCCACGGATAACCGATGACCAGTAAGGCAATCAGGAAGATGGCTCCGAAGATAGTGCCGAGACGCCAGTAATCTTTGGTTGGCAGATAACCGCTGCCGTAATAAATCGGGCTTGGGCCGGTACCGTAAGGTGTGATGATCCCCATAACACCCAGAGACGTCACCATCAGCAAACAGAATACCTGCATGTTAATGCCAGGGATTGCCGCGCCGATGGTCAGCATAGCCGGTAACAGGGCGGTGGTGTGCGCCGTGGTGCTGGCGAAAAGGTAATGCAGCAGGTAGAACGCCAGCAGCAGGGCAATTGTCGCCGCGCCCGGGGAGATACCGCCCATCAGTGCTGCGCCTTCTTTACCCAGCCAGGCGATGAAACCGGTGCGGGATAAGCCGTCAGCCAGTGCTACCAGTGTGGCGAACCAGGCGAAGGTATTCCAGGCCGGTTTGTTGCTGGTGATGTCGTTCCAGTTCAGAACGCCGGTCCACAGCATCAGTACTACGACCAGCAAAGCAGCCATGGCCGGTTCGATAAAGCTCGCAGCGAAAATCCACATCGCCAGCGCGCAGCAGACGAACACCAGCAGCAGGATTTCGTGACGGGACATTCTGCCCAGTTTTGCCAGCTCAGCGGTTGCCCAGCGCGGCACTTCGTCATTGATTTTCACTTCCGGCGGGTAGAACCAGTACGCCAGCAGCGGCATAGTCAACAGAAGCAGCAGACCGACAGGCAGGAAGGCGATGAACCAGGTGCCCCACGAAATGTTGATACCGGTTACGCTGTTCACGATACCCAGCGCCAGCAGGTTAGGTGCCAGTGCAGAGAGAAACATCGAACTGGTTATACAGGCTGCGGTGATCGCCACCCACATCAGGTAAGAACCGATTTTACGTGCGCTCGGGTCGTTCGGTTTTGAGCCATACAACGGCGGCAGGTTAGCAATGATCGGGTAGATCGTGCCGCCGCTGCGCGCGGTGTTGGACGGTGTGAAGGGTGCCAGTAATAAGTCAGCAAAGGTGATGGCATAACCGAGCGTCAGGCTGCGGCGACCAAGATATTTCACCAGAATCAGCGCCAGACGGCGGCCGAACTGGGTTTTATCGTAGCCGGCGGCAAACATGAACGCGCCGAAGATTAACCATACCGTGGAGTTGCCAAAACCACTGACCGCCCATTTGAAGGACTGTGCTGCGGTTTTGAATTTAGGATCCGCCAGTTCAGCCGGGCTGAAAAGCAACCACTGGCTGAAAAGGGCGATGACCACCACACCGGTTAAGCCGATAACGGCCCCCGGCAATGGCTCGAAGATCAGACCGATAATGACGCCCACAAAGATGGCGAAGAAGTGCCAGGCATGAGGTTCCAGACCGGCAGGTACAGGAACGAGCAGCAACAGCACGGACACCAGCACGGGAAGTACCATAAAGATCCAGCGATTTTTTTTGCCGGATTCGGCTTTTTTCGCTGGTTCTTTCACCGCAGTTTTTGATATTTCGCTCATAATATTTATCTTAGGTAGTTAGGAATATTGTGATGATGCATAGGTAAGATGTCGTTTGGTTTTTTTAGTTACTTAATCTTTTTTTTAATTATTCAATAGTGGCATGTTAATTGCCTCGTTATTGTTATTTTTGTTAAGTGCTTACTATTCCCCGTAAGAGGGAGGAAATGTTTATATAATGCGTTTTCCCTATTTTTAACTGTTGATCTTGATCAACAAAATACGGTGCTGAATTCTTTTTTAAATCGGATGAAACCGTTATGCAGAGCCTGCCTGATTAATTAAAGGGCAATTTGTGACGGGGGTATCTTTCGGGGTAACGGAAAGCAAAAAATGGAGTAGGGCAAAATGAGAGTCATTCACAGCCACACTCCCTCATCAGGCGATCTGCCACCTCTTGCCAGCGGGCGGGTTCCGTGATCTGCCGAAGGGAAAAGCCCGGAGGATGTAATAATCATCTCATCAGTTAAATACAAATAAGATTGTAGTTTGCATTAATGTGATTATTTAATTTAATAGTTAACATAATTTTAATATAACAGGTGTTAAGTTAATAGATAAATAGTTAATTAACTAATGTAATAAGTTTTGGAAGTAAAAATAAACTTATATTAATAGCATGACATCGGCATTGAAATAAAAACAACGAATAATAAATCAATACTCCACTGCGCTTATCTCAAATAGCTCAAATAGCGCGCCGATAACGAATTCAGAATTTAAAACCTTAAAGTTTGGAGTAATTATTATGAGCACCAACCACCTGTTATTAAGTCCGTTCACTCTGCCCAATGGTACTGAGTTGAAAAACCGCATTCTGATGGCGCCAATGACCACCTGCACCGGCTTTTACGACGGCACCGTCACCAGCGAGCTGGTTGAATATTACCGCGCCCGTGCCGGCAGCATCGGCACCGTGATTGTTGAATGCTGTTTTGTCGATGATAAAGGTCTGGCATTCCCCGGCGCTATCGGTATCGATAACGACAGCAAAATCGACGGTCTGGCAAAAATCGCCGCAGCCGTGAAATCTCAGGGCTCAAAAGCCCTTTTGCAGATTTATCACGGTGGCCGCATGAGCGAGCCAAAACTGATTGGTGGCCAGCAGCCGGTTGCGCCAAGCGCACTGGCGGCACCACGTGACGGTGCGGCCACACCGGTGGCACTGACGGCAGATGAAGTTGACGGCATGATCACCAAATTCGGTGAAGGCGTGCGTCGTGCGATTGAAGCCGGTTTTGACGGCGTGGAAATCCACGGCGCGAACACCTATCTGATCCAGCAATTCTTCTCGCCGAATTCCAACCAGCGTGACGACAAATGGGGCGGCAGCCGCGAAAACCGCGCCCGCTTCCCGCTGGCTGTTCTCGATATCACCCATGAGATGGCGAAGAAATACGCCGATTCCTCTTTCATCATCGGTTATCGTTTCTCACCAGAAGAGCTGGAAGAACCGGGGATCCGTTTTGCCGACACAATGTATCTGCTGGAACAGCTTGCTGCCCGCGGGCTGGATTACCTGCATTTCTCCCTCGGTTACTCGCTGCGGCCTTCCATTGTTGATACCACTGATCCAACGCCACTGATCGACAAATATGTCGCGATGCGTTCCGACACACTGGCCAAAATTCCGGTGATGGGCGTGGGCGGTATCGTGAATAAATCCGATGCGGAAATGGCGCTTGAACACGGCTATGACATGATCGCCATCGGTAAAGCCTGCATCGCTTATCCGGACTGGACTGACCGTATCGCAGCCGATCAGAAACTCGACCTGTTTATCGACAGCACACAACGCGAAGCCCTGACCATTCCTGAACCGCTGTGGCGTTTCTCGCTGGTGGACGCGATGATCCGCGACATGAGCATGACCTCGAAGAAATTCAAAGCCGGTGTGTTCCGGGAAAAAGTGCAGGATCCTGCTCATGAACTGGCCGTTAACGTCAGTCTGGAAACCGACCGCATTACGGATATCGCGCTGGAAGCGGGCGCGGACACGGATGTGGAATTCACCACCAGCTTTGAAATTATCCGCAGCCGTATTCTCGACGCTAACAGCCCGCACGTCGATGCGGTGACCGGCGCAACCGAGCAAAGTGAAGCGGTGAAAAAAGCCGTCTCCAAAGCCATCGCCAAATCCTGCAAAGCGCAGTTGCTGGAAGAGGGCGGCAGCCTGAATGAACCACAAAACTACGACGTTGTGGTCGTCGGCAGCGGCGGTGCCGGTCTGGCGGCAGCGATTCAGGCCTGTGACGAAGGGGCGAAAGTCCTGATCGTCGAGAAAATGTCGACCATCGGCGGTAACACCATTAAAGCGTCGGTCGGTATGAACGCCGCGGAAACCCGTTATCAGCGCCTGAAAGGTATCGAAGACAGCAAAGAGCTGTTCTATCAGGAAACCCTGAAAGGCGGTCAGTTCAAAAACAATACTGTGCTGCTGAAAGAGTTCATCGAACGTGCGCCGCAGGCGGTGGAATGGCTGGCCGATCACCATATTGAACTGAGCGATATCACCATTACCGGCGGGATGAGCATCGACCGCACACACCGTCCGGCGGACCGCAGTGCAGTGGGCGGCTTCCTGATCAGCGGTCTGGTGAAGAATCTTAACAAACGTAATATCGACGTGATGCTCGATACGTCGGTCACGGAAATCCGTTATGCCGATGGTGCGGTACAGGGCGTGCAGTTGCTCAATGACGACAATGAAGTGCTGATGATTAATGCCAAAAGCGTGATCGTCGCCACCGGCGGTTTCAGCGCCAACCGCGAAATGGTGGTGAAATATCGCCCTGAACTGGACGGTTTCGTGACCACCAACCACAAAGGCGCCACCGGTAGCGGCATCGCCATTCTGCAGAATATTGGCGCAGGCACGGTGGATATGGGCGAAATTCAGATCCACCCTACGGTTGAACAAACCACGTCTTATCTGATTTCGGAGGCCATTCGTGGCGGCGGGGCGATTCTGGTCAGTCAGGCGGGAAAACGCTTCTTCAACGAAATGGAAACCCGCGACAAAGTATCGGCGAACATCATCGCGTTGCCGGAGAAATTTGCTTACGTGGTGTTTGACGAGCAGGTGCGCCTGAACAATAAAGCGGCTGATGAATACATTGCGAAAGGGTTTGTTATCAGCGGCAGTTCACCACGTGATCTGGCGGCGAAACTGGAAATGAACTCCGATGCCTTCCTGGCAACGCTGGAAAGTTACAACGTCGCCGTGGATAAACAGCACGACACGGAGTTTGGCCGTAAAACTGCGCTGCGCCACCCGATCAATCAGGGGCCGTTCTATGCTATCCGTATCGCACCCGGCGTGCATCACACCATGGGTGGCGTAACCATCAACACCGAAACCTGCGTGCTGGACGCGCAGCAACAGGTGCTCGGCGGCGCATTTGCGGCGGGTGAAGTGGTTGGCGGTATCCACGGCGGCAACCGTATCGGCGGTAATGCCGTTGCAGATATCATTATCTTCGGTATCCTTGCAGGGCAAAACGCCGCGAAATTCGCGATGCGGTAACCGTTTATCACGCAGGGTATTACAATGACGCCAGACGATCGTGTTTATGCTTATTCCGCTGTTTTGATGGGTTCGCCCATTCTTCTCAAGCTGTTTGAACATAACGAAAGTCTGGCGTCTGGCGTTTTCAGGTTGATCAAATTGCAGGAAAACACCTTCACGGTGAACCGCGCGCACTCCGATATTATGGCGATTAACCATGCCGCAGGACGTGACCCTGTCACCGTCAGCGAACCGGTCTATGCATTAATCCGCCGTGCGAAAGCCATCAGTTGCCTGCCGGACAGCCATTTTAATTTCACCATCGGCCCGCTGGTCAAGCGCTGGAAAATCGGCTTCAACGGTCACACCATCCCGGCTGCACAGGATATCAAGACATTGCTGGCGCTGACCGATCCTGAAGACGTGATCCTTGATGAACAAACCCGTTCGGTGTTTCTGCAAAAAGCCGGCATGGAAATCGACCTCGGGGCGATTGCCAAAGGTTATATCGCCGATGTTGTGCGGGATTACCTGCGGGAACAACAGGTTGAGAACGCATTAATCAATCTGGGCGGTAACGTACAAACGCTGGGTTCCGGTGCGGAAGGGGCATGGGCGATTGGGCTGAAAAAACCGTTTTCGGACCCGGACGCGCTGATCGGTGTGATCAACGTCATCGGCAAATCGGTGGTGACGTCCGGTATTTACGAGCGTTATTTCGAACTGGACGGGCACTGTTATCATCATATCCTTGACCCGAAAACCGGTTATCCGCTGGATAACGAACTGCTCAGCGTGACCATTATTTCTGAGGATTCAATAGACGGGGATATCTGGACAACGTTGCTGTACGGGATGGGCGTGGAGAAGAGTCTGGCATATATGTCGCAGATTCCGCACATCGAGGCGATTTTCGTCACCCGCGACGGGCGGATTATCTTGTCATCTCAGCGGCAGTTTACCTTCATGCCACTGGATGACCGTTATCGTCTGGTGACTTACTGACAGTACTGCTTCAGCAACGAGTAGTGATCGGCCTGCAGACGGTAACGATATACCGGCCGGCCCGTGACGCCGTAATGAATGCTGGTGAACAAAATGTTCATCTGTGCCAGCCAGATCAGGTATTTACGACAAGACACCCGCGAAATATTCACGGACGTTGCCAGTTCATCCGTGGAAAATTCCATTGTCGGATGGGCATCAATCCACTGACACAAGGTGCGTAATGTCTGCAGCGTTAAGCCTTTCGGTAACTTTTTGGTGTCCGCCGCCGCAGTATTGTTGCCGTGGATCAGCCGGTCAACGTCTGACTGTTCGTAATACTGCTGATTATCCATCAGTGTTTTCTTCTGCTGCCAGCCGGTCAGTGCTTCCTCGAAACGGGAAAACTGGAACGGTTTGATCAGATAATCCACCACGCCATAATTAAGCGATTTTTTGATGGTTTCTGCATCTGCAGCCGAAGAAATGACAATGACGTCGACAGGCCGTCGGGCGTTACGCAGTTCAGGCAGCAAATCCAGCCCGTTATCCTGCTGCATATAGACGTCGAGCAAAATCAGGTCGATAGACAGTTCTGAATTCAGTACCAGATCTTTCGCCTGTTGCAGCGTCGACGCGGTGCCGCAGCACGCGAAGCCGTCAATCTGGCCGACATAACATCGGTTCAGCTCTGCCACCATGGCATCATCATCAACTATCAGTACATTGATCAAGAATTTGTCCTCTCGGCATCCCAGGGAAGTTGTACAAAAAATTGAGTGTAAACATCAGGTTCCGATTCTACAGTAATCGTTCCGCCGAGGCTTTCCACTTGCTGTTTAGCAAGAAAAAGTCCCATGCCCCGCTGATCGCCTTTCGACGACACACCCTTTTCGAATATTGCGTCAATATTTTCCGGCTGAATGCCCGGCCCGTCATCACTGACGATGCAGGCCAGCGAACCATTCTGATAGTGCAGCAAGACGCTGACTTCACCATCAGGCTGATCGCCAAGCGCATCCAGCGCATTTTCAATCAGATTGCCCAGCACGGTAATCAGTGCTGCCACCTGATCTTCATTATTATTATCCGGCAGCAGACTGTCATCGCTGAGCGTTAACAGATGCCGGGTGTCCGATGCGCGGTTAATCTTGCTGAGCAGGAAACCGGCAATTACCGGAGACTTTATTTTCAGCAACAGTGAACCGATTTCCGCCTGATAGTTATTGGCCGTTTTGAGAATGTAATCCTCAAGCTGAGCATAACTTTTCATGTGCAGTAATCCGAGGATCACATGCAGTTTGTTCATGAATTCATGCGAACGTTCACGCAACGAATCTGCATAGTTTACCATGCCGCTCAGGCGCTGCATTAACTGGCTGACTTCGGTTTTATCCCTGAATGTACATATCGCGCCAATGATGACGCCGTTGTTGCGTACCGGTACGGTGTTGCTCAGCAGCAAACGCCCCTTGAAGTTGATTTCTTCGTCACGGCGCGGCACGCCGGTATTGAGCACATCGCGAAGGTTGGCGATAAGTGGCAGGGAATCGGCGTCCGGCGTTACGTCGATGGCGGTTTCACGGAAAGTCTGCCGCGCCGTCTGGTTGATCAGCGTGACATGCGCCTGATCGTCGACGGCTATCACCCCTTCTTTGATCGACTGCAGCATCGCCTGACGTTGTTCAAACAGCGTCGAAATTTCATAAGGTTCCAGCCCGAACAAAATACGTTTGAGCAATTTCACCAGACAGTAAGTGCCCAGCGCGCCGACCATCAGGCCGAAAAGCACCGTCCACAGAATACTCCAGCGACTTTTATTGATTTGCTCCGTGACTTTGACCAGCGAAATCCCGATGGCAACCACACCGATTTGCTTATGGTGATCATCATAGACCGGCGTGAATACGCGCAGCGCTTTGTCGAGCGTACCTTTGTTGATGGAGACATTTTCGTTGCCGAGCAGCGCCGGATTAATGTCATCGCCGATAAAATGATGACTGATCACATCCGCATTCGGATGCGAATAACGGATGCCATCCATATTGGTGACCACAATAAAGAGCAGGTCATTACGTTTTTGCACTGCGCTGGCGATGGGCTGAATAATATTACTGTCAGGAGGCAGCAGCAGAGCGCGTTTTGTTTCGGGCAAATCTGCCATGGTTCTGGCGACGGCCAGGGCCTTTTCTTTCACACCATCGCGGGTGGTGTCGCTCACCTGAACAAAATAGAGCATATGGACAACCAGCAAAACAGACGCAATCACGGCGCTTATCATCAGGCTGACTGACGTGCTGAGTTTCATGGGGTGCTTGCGCACGGAATGGCGTTGCTGCGAGTCGCTCATGGGAGCCCCGGAGAGAATAGAGCCAAATGCTCATTGATAATTTTGATGGTTCGCGTTGTTCATCCGGTGGTATGGCGTAGAACTCTGCGTGAACCATCCCTGTTCACGCATAATGATATGTTTATTTGCTTGATACTTCCGCTATTTATTACTTTCGAAAGTGCGATTTACGGTGCGGGAACCGCAATAAAAAAGGCCTGAATCTCTTCAGGCCTTATCTTTGCAATCCTGATGACAGATTACTGGAAGTAAATATCGCCGTTTTCGGCTTTGAGGATCTTCCCGTCGGTGTCGGTGATCAGCGCGTAGCTGCCGCCGATGTAAGTCCAGTGGCTGCCCGCATCGGGTGCAGGCAGGTGACGTTCCTGCCAGCCGACGATTTCATAGGGTTTGGTGCGGTACAGCGCAGGCACCTGATCGCCGATGGAATACAATTTGGAATCATCGTAGAACGATTTGATTTCATGTGAGTTTGACGCGGCAAATGCCGTGTTAGCCAGAGGTAACAACGATGAAACAACCAGGGCTGATAACATAACAATTTTAGAATGACGCATAGATTATCCCGTTAAAACCATCAACTTAATGCCTGCCTCGGTGATATGCCGCCAGTCCGTTGTATGAGCAGTAAAGCCGAAGCCTGTGCTTTTTCTGTAGGGCAGGATAATAACGAGAAAGTGAGCGCAGGCTGGGAGGTTTTTTTGTGTCGAAATGCAAATGGCGCAACAGCCAGCCCGGTCATGATGACATTTAAGGCTGTGCCGTTGCTGATATGACTTCAGAACCGTCCGATGATTTCAACCAGCCTGTCTGTATGTTCTATGGTTAAGGTTCATTCTTTTTCTACATGCGTTTTGTAGATTCATTTTAAAAATAAGGAGTGTTTATGAACAACAAAACAATCCCGATCTCCCTGAATGAACCTCACGTTGATGCGTATCCGACGCCGCCGTTTGAGCATCAGAAGCAGCCGTTTCCGGGGCTGGCCAGCAAAATGCACCCTGTACCCGATCATGGCGAAAAAACCTACAAAGGCAGTGCCCGGCTGGAAGGCCGTAAAGCGCTGATCACTGGCGGTGACTCCGGCATTGGTCGTGCGGTGGCGATTGCCTTCGCCCGCGAAGGTGCACAGGTTGCCATCAATTATCTGCCGGACGAAGAGGCCGATGCCAAAGAAGTGGTCGATCTGTTATGGGCCGAAGGGCGGAAAGTGATCGCCATTCCGGGCGATATCCGTGACGAGAAATTCTGCCAGCAACTGGTGAAAGAAGCCGAAGAGAAACTCGGCGGGCTGGATCTGCTGGTCAATAACGCCGGTCGTCAGCAGTTCTGTGATTCGATTAAGGATCTGACCACTGAAGCGTTTGACGCCACGTTCAAAACTAACGTGTATGCGATGTTCTGGATAACCAAAGCGGCGCTGGAATTCATTCCTCGCGGCGGTTCGATCATTAATACCACCTCCGTGCAGGCGTTTTTACCGAGCGATAACTTGCTCGATTATTCATCAACCAAAGCCTCGATCATGGCCTTCACCAAAGGGCTGGCTAAACAGCTCGCGGAGGATGGCATCCGCGTGAACGGCGTTGCACCGGGGCCATACTGGACGCCGTTGCAGATTTCAGGCGGTCAGCCGCAGGAAAAAATCGAATCATTTGGTGAGCAGGCTCCCCTGAAACGTCCGGGGCAACCTGCGGAAATCGCCGCGATATACGTGACGCTGGCCTCAAACGACAACAGCTATTCCTCAGGACAAATCTGGTGTTCTGATGGGGGAACCGGCACGGTATAAGCCGCCTTCAGCAACGCCAAAGCCCGTCATTGACGGGCTTTTTTATTCAGGCATGTTCCCGCGCATTGGTACGTCATAAATAATTACGTTGCTAATTAATTCGGCATAACCCTTCATCTTTACTCATCTTTTACAGGTACCAGATAACCACTGCTTTTATTCTTCGTGTCTGTGTGATTGCCCGCGCTCTGCATGCGGGCTTTTTTTTTGCCTTAAAATGCTTTGATAGATATCGATTTCATAATAAGCAATCAGATTATTCCAATTATGCTATATTTGAAGGAATCATTTTCTTTTTTGTGCAGAGTGCATCACATGCCGGATATCAAAATTGTTTGCGAGCAATGCGGGGCAGATCGTTTCATCGCCGCAGTGAACTCGCCCCTGGCAGAGACCGTACATTCTCTGATTTGTGCCGTTTGCCAACACCCGGTGCGGGTGGAAGAAGTTGTTATCTTCAGGGACGGTATGTATATCAGTGGTTCCTATGACACTTTCCTGACCGAACCTGGCAAATTGCATAATTTTATTCTCTGAATATTCAGCGTCCGTTTTGCCTTACTGGCAATAAACATTGAAGCGCAAACAGACAAAGATATCACCATGATTAATGCCAGCCCGCCCAGTAGTCCCCGGCCCATGCCTGCTCCTGCAAATAACGACGAGATAAACAGCAGGACTGGTGTCCGGTGTTTCCCCGTTACCATTTTTAGTGCCAGTTCAGTATCACAGGTCGTCTGGCCTACACGCCGTCCTGCAACTTTCTGATTTTATTCGCGGATTTCAGAGACTGATTGAGATCCTGAATGCGCTTCATGGTTTTCAGGGTCCGCGATGCGGTAGCCGAGGCAAGGGATAAAATCAGCATTTCCAGACAGACCAGTACCGTGCCATGGAGCGGCATGCGGCCATTTTCACCACCGCGCGGAACATTGATGACAATATCAGCTTGCTTTGCAAAAAAAGAATCACTGGCGTTGGTCAGTAAAATGAGAGGGATATTCAGACGCTTTGCTTCCTGTATTGCCGTTCTGCCCTCACGATGAGCACTTTTCTGCGCCATCATGATCAGGACATCGCCGCGTTGCAGGTTTATGAGCTGTTCCGCCAGCGCAATGCCTGAGCGGTTAAGTGATACTGCCGGAATGCCAATCCGGCTAAAAAGCCGTGTGCTGTAGTCCGCTAAAATGCCTGAAGCGTTCAGACCAAACACCGCCACCTGACGCGCATTAATCAGCAGCGCGATAGCTTCAGAAATGGCCTGCCGGTTAGCGGGCTCGGCCAGCGTATCGCATGCACGTTTATGCCCGTCGAGAACGAAGTTGATACCCGAATTGATATCGCTGGCCAGTTCGCTGACCGTCGTGCTCATCTTCTCTTCCGAGTTCACCGCCGTACCAAACCAGGCTTCCAGCGTCTTTTTCATGTCGCGTAATCCGGCGAAACCGAGTGCCTGAACGGCGCGTACTACAGTGGCATCCGAAACTTCTGTCGCGGCTGCAATATCCATTGCCGTGGCTTCCAGCGCCGATTCACGGTTGTTGTGGATATAAGACACCACCGCCTGCAAGCCGGGAGACAGTGAGGGCGCCCGGGCGCGGTAGCGTTCACCGAAAACATCAATACGTCTTTTTACCGGAATGGCAGCCATGTAATTTTACCGATCCTTTTAGTTTTGAAAGGCTTACCGGTGAATGCAAAGCATTCACACTGTGGGTTTATTTTAACAATGTAGCGTTTTTAGCAGCAAAAATATTCAAATTCTTCTGTGCTGAACCGGAACCCTATGCGCCTGAAACGTCAGGTTTCAATAAAAATTATTTAAAAACAGTTTGTTAAGTTCTGCTGAAAGCAAGATGCCTGCCGTAAAGTCATGATTTCTTCCTGTAGCAAAATTCTGAAACATATCATTTACTACTACATATCTGCATGTTGGAATGATTATCAATTGCATTACGGGGAAGTGCGTTATATTTAACACCGGGTTGATTGAAATGAATAATAAAAAACTGTTTGATTTTAAAAGAAAAGGCCATCCGGCGATTCTTGCTGCTATTTATGGCGTTGCGATGCTGGCGCCTGTTACAGGGTATTCAGCCGCAGACAGCGACACGCTGACCATCACAGGAAATGAGGCGAATGATCAGGGATACAGCGCAGGCACCAGTTCTGTCGCCAGTAAAACGCCGACACCGCGCCTTAACGAGGCACAATCGGTCAGCGTCGTGACCCGACAACAACTTGACGATTATCAGGCCACAAGTCTTTCTGATGCGATGCGTTTTGTCAGCGGTGTCAGTGAGGGGAATACGCTCGCGGGCACGGAAGATGGATTTGTCCGGCGTGGTTTTGGTTCCAACTCTGATGGGTCCATTTATCGCGACGGCGTCCGCAGCAGTCAGGGTCTCAATTTTGATGCCACCACCGAGCGGGTTGAAGTGCTGAAAGGTTCCGCGTCATTACTCTACGGGATCCAAAACCCCGGGGGTGTCATCAACCTGGTCAGTAAAAAACCGCAGTATGACTGGCACACCAAAGTCAGCGGACGTTACGCCAGTGAAGGTGGCGGAGCAGGGACAGTGGATGTCACCGGCCCGCTGGGTAATGGTTTTGCTTTTCGCATGATTGCGGAAAAACAGGATCAGGATTACTGGCGTAATTTTGGCAGTGATAAACACACCCTGATTTCGCCTTCACTGCAGTGGTACGGCGAAAAGGCCAGTTTCCTGATCAGCTATTCTGATTACCGCTACGACATTCCATACGATCGCGGAACCGCTTTTATTAACGGTAAACCGATCGATACTGGCTATAAGGACCGGCTGGATGACAAGTCAAACCGCGCCTGGGGTCATAATAAAACGCTGAACGCCCATTATGACTGGCAGTTCAGCGATGACTGGAGCACCCGCCTGACGCTGGGATGGAACCAGCGCCGCTACAATAATGACGAAGTCAGGGTGACAGCGGTTAACGCGACAACCGGCGCCGTGACGCGCAGGGCGGATGCCAATCGCGGTTTTAATCACAAGACCAAATATGTTTCCTGGGATCTGCTGGGTTCACAGGACATTCTGGGTATGAATCATGATCTTGTGCTGGGCACTGATTATGAGATGAACCAGACTTATCGTGCGCATCAATACCAGGGCAAAGCCAACAGCAGCTTCAACTTTATGGATCCGCAATACGACATTCTCTCCCCGGTCGCCGACAGCACGACTGAGAATACGGCTAACGGCAATAACCTGAACCGGATACACAGTCGTTCGGTGTATGCCAAAGACAGCATTTCACTGACACCGGACTGGATTGCGGTACTTGGCGGCCGTTATCAACATTATGAGCAACGAGCCTCAAAAGGCTTTGATCCCGTCGTTCAGACGCTTGATTCCGAAGGGAATAAGTTTTTACCTCAGGCCGGTCTGATTTATAAAGTCACGCCAGAGGTGTCTCTTTACAGCAGCGTCAGCAAATCCTTTACGCCCTCAACGGATGTAGACGATGACGGCAACGTAGGAAAACCTGAACAGGGCACTACCTGGGAAGTGGGCAGTAAATGGCAGATTACGCCACGCATGTTTGCCAGCGTGGCGCTGTACCGTATCGATGAGCGGGACATGTCACTGAGCATTAACGGCGAAACACGCGCCATTGATAAAGCACGTTCCAGCGGGGCGGAATTTGAGCTGAATGGCGAGATCCTTCCTGACTGGGAAGTCAGTGCCAATTACAGCTATGACAAAGCCGAAATTGTGGATGACGGTGAAAACTCTGCGAATAACGGCAACCGTTTGCAGAATGCGCCGCGCCATTCGGGCGCGCTCTATCTGAGCCATAATCTGGTGATTAACGGCCTGCCGGGTGATTTCCGTGTCGGCGGCGGGGCGCGTTATGTCGGCACCCGTGCGGGAGACCCGGAGAACAGTTTCACGTTACCTGATTATGTTGTGGCTGACAGTTTTGTTGCGTGGAACAACCGTCTGTTCGGGGAGAAGACGCAGCTGAAACTCAACCTGAATAACCTGTTTAACAAACATTATTACACGTCCAGCGGCGGTAACCTGCGCGTGCGCGAAGGTGAAACCCGTAATCTTATGGTGCAGGCAAGTGTTGAATTCTGATCTGCGGTTGACTCCGCGAGCGCGTAGATATTCTGTTATGACTGTGCTGTTTATGTTGTTGCTGACGGGCTTTGGCGTACAGGCCCGCACAGTGATCGATATCGACGGTAATCATGTGGACATTCCCGATAATCCGCAACGTATCGTGCTGGGCGAAAGCCGGATGCTTTATACGCTGGCCCTTCTGGAAACGGGTGATCCTGTCAGACGGATTGTCGGCTGGCCACTCGATCTGAAGAAGTATGACAGCCAGACCTGGGACATTTTTGCGCAGCGTTTTCCGCATATATTGACGATTCCGTCGCTGGGGTTGGGGGGAACAAATGATATGAACCCTGAAAAGGTGCTGGCGCTGAAACCAGATCTGGTGATCCTGCCCAGCCTTGCGCGCTATGACGATGCCGATTTGCGTCTTAAAGAAATGCTCAACGCTGCGCATATCCCGATAGTGAAAATCGATCTTCGTGTCCATCTGCTGAAAAATACTACGCGCAGTGTGAGTATTCTGGGCGAGGTGCTTAACCAGACTGCACGCGCCCAGGCATTTAATCACTTTTACGATACTCATATGCAGGTTATCCATGATCGTCTGGCCGCTTATTCCGGCCACAAACCGACGGTGCTGCTTCAGTTACATCTTGGACGTCGCAATGAATGTTGCGTGACTGCCGTGAAAGGCAGTCTTGGTGAACTGCTGAATTTTGCCGGAGGGGATAATATCGCCAGCAAAACGGTGCAGGGCGTCTTTGGCCAGCTGAATGAAGAAACGGTTATCATTGCGCAACCTGAGGTTTATTTCGCCACGGGTGCAGGTTCTCCTGATGATCAGAATGATTTGAAACTGGGGCCCGCCATATCACCGGAAATGGCACAACAAAGTCTGCGGGAACTGACTGCCAGGCAGAATGGATTGCGTGAACTTAAAGCGTTGCATAACGGCCGCACCGGGATGATATGGCATAATTTCTACCTCAGCCCGTGGCATGTTGCCGCGACCGAGTTCATGGCAAAAACCCTTTATCCTGATGTGTTTGCGGATATCGAACCTGAGCAGACATTAAAACAGATCTTTCATGACTACCTGCCAATCCCCTATACCGGCACATATTTTGCCAACGGCAGCCGGTGAAGGGGCGTTGTTCTGAATGCATATTTTATCCTGAGGGGCTTTTTTCTTCGTAAATTCACCTGCCATGTCCGGTTTTCTGCCGCTATAAAATCTGTAAAAGTGGACATTAGTCGACTTTTCCTCTAAAACTTCTGCGGTTAATGCCAGACAATACCGGTATTCGGCAATCAAATAATAAGCGCTGAATGCTTAAGAGCGGCTGCAAGACAGCCGCCGGGCAAGGGTATTCACAACGATTACGACAGACTTTCTCTGGAGAATTTATGCATTCCTCTGTTAATAAAAACGAAAGCAGGACCTTCTTCGGCCATCCTTATCCGCTCGGCTCATTGTTCTTCACTGAAATGTGGGAGCGGTTCTCGTTTTATGGCATCCGTCCTTTACTGATCCTGTTTATGGCGGCGACGGTTTACGACGGCGGTATGGGGCTTGCGCGTGAAAACGCATCAGCTATCGTCGGTATATTTGCTGGCTGTATGTATCTGGCGGCGCTGCCGGGCGGCTGGCTGGCAGATAACTGGCTCGGGCAGCAGAGGGCGGTCTGGTACGGATCGATTCTGATTGCGCTCGGCCACCTGTCGATTGCGCTTTCCGCTTTCATGGGCGACAGCCTGTTCTTTATCGGCCTGATGTTTATTGTTCTCGGCTCCGGCCTGTTCAAAACGTGCATCTCGGTCATGGTGGGCACGCTGTATAAAAAAGGTGATGCGCGTCGTGACGGCGGTTTCTCACTGTTTTATATGGGCATTAACATGGGGTCGTTTATCGCGCCGCTGATTTCCGGCTGGCTGATAAAAACGCATGGCTGGCATTGGGGCTTTGGTATCGGGGGGATCGGTATGCTGGTGGCGCTGATTATCTTCCGTCTGTACGCCGTGCCGGCCATGAAACGTTACGACAGCGAAGTGGGACTGGATTCCACCTGGAACAGTCCGGTTGCTAAGAAAAACGGTGTGGGTGTCTGGCTGCTGGCGCTGGCCGCCGGTGTGGCAATCATCGTTGCGCTGATCTCGCAGGGCGTGATCGTCATTAACCCAGTTGCCGTCGCCAGCGTGCTGGTGTATGTGATTGCGGCGTCCGTTGCGCTCTATTTTATCTATCTGTTCCTGTTTGCCGGACTGAACCGGAAAGAGCGCGCCCGACTGCTGGTGTGCTTTATTTTGCTGGTCTCGGCTGCCTTCTTCTGGTCTGCGTTTGAGCAGAAACCGACCTCGTTCAACCTGTTCGCCAACGACTACACCAACCGCATGATCGGTGATTTTGAAATTCCTGCCGTCTGGTTCCAGTCCATCAATGCGTTGTTTATCATCCTGCTGGCACCGGTATTCAGCTGGGCATGGCCGTTGCTGGCGCGTAAAAACGTGCGCCCGAGCAGCATCACCAAGTTCATCATTGGCATTTTATGTGCGGCGGCGGGCTTCGGGATCATGATGATGGCTGCCCAGAACGTGCTGAACAGCGGCGGGGCAGGCGTATCGCCATTATGGCTGGTGGGCAGCATTCTGATGCTGACGCTCGGTGAGCTGTGCCTGAGTCCGATTGGTCTGGCGACCATGACGCTGCTGGCGCCGGAAAGAATGCGCGGTCAGATGATGGGCCTGTGGTTCTGTGCCAGTGCGCTGGGGAATCTGGCGGCCGGTTTGATTGGCGGACACGTAAAAGCCGATCAACTGGATATGCTGCCTGACCTGTTCGCCCGTTGCTCCATTGCGTTGCTGATCTGCGCTGCGGTGCTGTTCGTCCTGATCATTCCGGTTCGCAGAATGCTGGAAAACGTTCAGTCTAAGACAGAACAAAAACCGGTGTCACATGCCTGATGGCGGGTAAGGTGTTTGTCGAATACCGCTAAGAATCAATAAGGCCGGTCTGATGACCGGCCTTATTTTTTTTAGATTTTCGTTATACGTTTGCCGTTTTCATCAATAACTGCTTCACCGTCTTCCTTGGTGAACGCGCCACGTTGCGCATCAGGCAAGATCGCTAATACCTCCTCAGAAGGGCGGCATAACCTGGTGCCCAGCGGCGTGACAACCACCGGCCGGTTGATCAGAATCGGGTACTGCAACATGAAGTCGATCAGTTGATCGTCGCTGAAATGATTGTCTGCCAGTTTTAATTGCTCATACGGTTCGACATTTTTGCGTAACAAGGCCCGCACGGGAATGCCCATATCCGCAATCAGTTTTACCAGTTCTTCACGGGCCGGTGGGGTTTCAAGATAAAAAATCACGGTGGGCTCAGCGCCGCTGTTGCGGATCAGCTCAAGGGTATTGCGCGATGTACCACAGGCCGGGTTGTGATAAATAGTGATATTGCTCATCAGGAGGTTCTCTTTTTCAATCTTAGTGTGAGGTCAGGCGTTAAACATCCGTTACAGCGCCACAGACAACCGCAGCGCTAAAGCTGCCAGCGTGACAAACAGCACAGGCAGGGTCATGACAATACCCACCCGGAAGTAATATCCCCAGGTAATCGTCATATTCTTCTGTGACAATACATGCAGCCATAACAGTGTTGCCAGGCTGCCAATCGGGGTGATTTTTGGCCCCAGATCGCTGCCGATCACGTTGGCATAAATCATCGCCTCTTTAATGACTCCCGTGGCTGTGCTGCCATCAATCGACAGCGCCCCGATCAGCACGGTCGGCATATTGTTCATGATGGAAGAGAGGAAGGCGGTGATAAAGCCGGTTCCCAGCGTAGAGGCCCATAAACCCTGTTCTGCCAGCTGATTCAGCACGGCAGACAGGGCGTGCGTCAGCCCGGCATTACGTAAACCATAAACCACCAGATACATACCCAGCGAGAAAATGACGATTTGCCACGGCGCGCCGCGCAGCACTTTGCCGGTATTAATGATGTGACCTTTCCTGGCGATAATATAAAGGATCAGTGCGCCGACAGCGGCGACCAGGCTGACCGGTACGCCGAGGGGTTCAAGACCAAAGAAACCCGCCAGCAGAAGGATCAGAACCAGCCAGCCTGCTTTGAAGGTGCTGGCATCGCGGACAGCCTCAGCAGGCTGTTTCAGCAGAGAAATATCGTAAACCGGCGGGATGTCTTTGCGGAAAAACAGGTGCAGCATGACCAGTGTTGTCGCAATGGCTGCCAGATTAACCGGGCCCATGACGGACGCATATTCCGTGAATCCCAGGTTGAAGAAATCAGCCGAGACAATATTCACCAGATTTGAGACGATCAGCGGCAGGCTGGCAACATCCGCGATAAACCCGGCTGCCATGACAAAGGCTAATGTCGCGCCGCGACTGAAACCCAGAGCCAGCAGCATCGCCATGACAATCGGCGTCAGAATCAGTGCGGCACCATCATTGGCGAACAGGGCAGCGACCATCGCGCCCAGTAAAATAATCCAGGTAAATAACAGACGCCCGCGTCCGTTTCCCCAGCGTGCAACATGCAGTGCCGCCCACTCGAAGAAACCCGATTCATCCAGCAGCAGGCTGATAATGATAACGGCAATAAAAGTGGCCGTTGCGTTCCAGACTATTTGCCAGACAACCGGAATATCACCCGGGTGAACGACACCCGTCAGTAATGCCAGACCCGCACCCAGCATGGCGCTCCAGCCAATGCCCAGCCCGCGGGGCTGCCAGATAACCAGAATCAGGGTGAGTAAAAAAATAGTACCTGCCAGCAACATGATCGACTCCGTACATATTTGTTATAGTGTATGTGTTTATGGTTTTAACATGAAACCGATGACTTATTATTCAGCTTGCGGCGTATGTTTTCGCGGTCACAGTTCCATGCAGAATCGATAATCGCCGCTGACCATGCAGGCATTTGTGGCGAGAGGCGGTAATGTACCCATTTTCCTTCCCGGCGGTCTGTGACCAGTCCGGCTTCACGTAACAGCGCGATGTGACGGGAGATCTTGGGTTGTGATTCCGCTGTTGCGGCACAGATATCGCAAACGCAAAGTTCTCCTGATTCCCTGAGAAGCATCACAATAGTCGAGCGCGTTTCGTCGGCAAGCAGTTTAAAAAGCTGCGCAGGCTGTAACATATTGAGTCCCGTTGTGGATTAGTAAAACATATGCTAATCCATATATGATGGCTTTCAAAGCACAGATTTCAGAAATGAACTCAGGGAAATATGGCGCCTGCTTTCGGTGCGCATAATCATGATTATGTTAAATTGAATATCAGATTCCAGAAATCGAAATCCTGGCAGGTTTGCGGATTGCCCTGACGTCAGCGCTAAGTGCATGAGTGATTGACTTTAATTTCAATAATAAGAAAATGTTTCTTTTCGCGCGACGACCAGACATCACCGGAGTTTATCATCGCTTTTTCCCGTCATTTTCCTTGCGTCACCGCCGTCAAACACCCTGGTGCCGTTGTGGCTTTTGCGCTGTTACTGGTGGCTGGCTGTGCCTCGACACCGCCAAAATCACTGGTAACGCCGCTGCCGCCAGTGGCGAAGCACCCTCTTCCTGGTCAACCTGTGCAGAGTCATGAACCCGTGCGCGGCGTCTGGCTGGCGACCGTTTCCCGCCTGGACTGGCCACCGGTTAATTCGGTGAATGCCGGCAGTGCGTCTTCGCGCATCAGCCAGCAGCAGCAAGCGCTGACTGCCAAGCTGGATAAGCTTAAAAGTCTGGGCATCAATACGGTTTTCTTCCAGGTAAAACCTGACGGTACTGCGTTCTGGCCTTCAAAAATTTTGCCGTGGTCAGATATGCTGACGGGCAAAATTGGTCAGGATCCGGGTTATGATCCGTTGCAGTTTATGCTCGATGAAGCGCACAAGCGCGGGATGAAAGTCCATGCGTGGTTTAACCCTTACCGTGTGTCTGTGAACACCAAACCTTCGACTGTGGCAGAACTGAATCAGACATTGCCACTGCACCCTGCCAGCGTGTTTGTGCTGCACCGCGACTGGATCCGAACCTCCGGGGATCGTTTCGTGGTGGACCCTGGTATTCCTGAGGCGCGCGACTGGATCACCAGCATCGTGGCGGAAGTGGTGGCGCGTTATCCTGTCGATGGTGTGCAGTTTGATGACTATTTTTATTCCGAATCACCGGGTTCCTCGCTGGATGACAGCCTGACGTTCCGGAAGTACGGTCAGGGTTACGCTTCTAAAGCCGACTGGCGGCGTCACAATACCCAGATGCTGATTGAGCAGGTTTCACGCACCATAAAACAGCTGAAACCGGGTGTGGAATTTGGCGTCAGTCCGGCGGGTGTCTGGCGTAACGTGTCGCATGATCCGGCAGGTTCACAAACTTCCGGCGCAGCGGCTTACGATGAAGCCTATGCGGATACCCGCCTGTGGGTGCAACAAGGTTTGCTCGATTATATTGCGCCGCAACTGTACTGGCCATTCTCCCGCAAGGCGGCGCGTTATGACGTGCTGGCAAACTGGTGGGCAAATGTGGTCAAGCCCACACATACGCGGCTCTACATTGGTGTCGCGTTGTATAAAGTGGGTGAACCGTCCAAAAATGAACCGGACTGGATGGTCAGCGGCGGCGTGCCGGAGCTGAAGAAACAGCTCGATATGAATGAATCCGTACCGCAAATTAACGGCACGATTTTGTTCCGCGAAAACTACCTCAACCAGCCGCAGACGCTGGACGCGGTCCGTTACCTGAAAAGCCGCTGGGGAAGCTGAAATAAGTTAGCTGACATCCATCTATGCTGAATTCCTTTGCCGCTGCTTCCAGTCCTCTGATCACGCGACGATAGTCCCGTGCACGGACAGAGAATGACAGTAAGGCACCGCCTGAACTCGCAGGCGGTGCCTTTTTTTTATTGCGCGTTAAACCTTCATATCAGAACGTGTAATTTGCGCTGACCGAGACATTGCGCGGTTCACCGTAAACGGCGTAATCACTGAGCCACGAGTAGTACGTGCGGTCAAACAGGTTGTTGATGTTGGCCTGCACGGACAGCTGTTTTGTCACCTGATAACGCGTGAACAGGTCCACCAGCGCGGTGCTGCCCTGCGATACACGATGCGTTTCGCCGTCCGGCCCGGTGGCATCCTGGAAGGTGCGGTTCTGCCAGTTTACACCGCCGCCGACGGTCAGATCCGGCATCATCGGTAGCTGGTAGCGGCTGAACAATTTCAGCTGGGTCTGCGGCATATTGCTGTTGAGACGGCTGCCGGTTTCGTCTTTCGCCACATAACGCGTCGCACCAAAGGTCATTTGCAGGTTGTCGGTCACCGCGCCGTTGATCTCAAACTCAGCGCCTTTGCTGACGGTGCCGCTGACCGAGACATACGCCTGCTCGCTGGAGCCGTTAACGTGATTGCTGCCATCTTCCTGTGCCACGTTATCCTGTTCGATACGGAATACTGCCATTGTGGCGGTCAGACGACCGTCCATCCACGCGGATTTAAGCCCGGTTTCGTAATTTTTCCCGGTGGTTGGGGACAGATAATGGCCGTTAATATCGCGGTCAGTCTGCGGCTGGAAGATGGACGTATAACTGGCGTATGCCGACCAGGTGTCGTTGATGTCATACACCAGACCGCCGTATGGCGTGATGTTGTTCTTGCTCATGCTGCCGCTGCTGCCATTGGTGCTCCATTGGGTATAACGTGCGCCAACGATCAGCGAAAGCGGATCCGCCAGTGAGAAGCGGGTGGCAAAATAACCGGCTTTCTGGCGGATGACATCGTCCGCATTCAGATACCAGTCTCCCCACTCCGGCTCGCTGACATTGCCGTTCCAGCTGTTGCCAAAACTGCCAATTGTGTCGCTGTCGAGAGAACCGTCTGCGCTGTAAGTCTGGTTGTGCTGGCGGCTGTAACTGACGCCAGCCACCATCTGGTGCTGACGGCCAAACAGTTCAAACGGCCCGGTGGCGTAAGTGTCGAGGGAATCCACTTTGCGCGTGCCACGGTCTTTACTGCCAAAACCGCTGAGACCAGTGCCCGTCGTGTGATCCGGGAAATCCATCAGATACAGCAATTTATCATTAAACGTTTGCTCGCCATGTGTGCCGTTTACACGGAATGTCCAGCCGTTATCAAAGTCATGTTTAACGTTGGCGAACACTTTACGCGACTGAATGGCATAATTCGTCCAGTCGGCGGAAGTGTTGGTACTGCGGTCATAATGCGTGCGCGAGCCGTCTGTGTACCAGGTTGGCAGGCCGCCCCAGGTCGGGTTGCCGGTGTTATTTTCCTGATAATCGTAACCGAGCGACACGGTGGTGTTATCGGTCACATCGGCATCCACTACGCCGTAGAAGAATTTTTTACGCTTGTGATAGCGATCCAGCCAGCTGTCCTGATCCTGATAACCGGCTACCACGCGCCCGCGCACCGAACCTTCCTGATTCAGCGGACCGGAAGCATCGAGCACGTAACGCTGTTTGTTCCAGCTTCCGTAACTGGCGCTGATATCGCCGGTGAATTCTTTGCTGTCGGCGTGTTTACGCACCATGTTGACAGAGGCGGCCGGATTGCCCGCCCCGGTCATCAGGCCTGTGGCGCCACGCACCACTTCGATACGGTCATAAATCGCGGTGTCTTCGGCGGCATCACCAAAATTCCAGGTGTCGCTGACGGACGTTGGAATGTCGTCGTAGGTGTAATTATTGATGTAAAAACCGCGGGAGAAATAGGATACGCGTTCGCTGTCGATGACTTCCGTCGAGATGCCGGTGGTGTTATTCAGCACGTCGCCCACCGACTGGAGGTTCTGATCCTGCATGCGCTGTTTGGTGATCACACTGACCGACTGCGGAATATCGCGCGGCGTCAGGTTCATTTTGGTGCCCGCAGTGGTGGTTTTGACCGCGTAATCCTGCCCGTCGCTGGCAGCGGCGGTCGCCGAACCTTCAATCACCATATCCTGCTGCGAGCCGGATGCGGCGGTATTCGCGGTGCCTGTCGTCCCACTGCCGGTTTCAGCGGCCTGCGCCGGATTCACCAGAACAAAAATCGCCAGCGCCAGTGTGGAAACCGTAAATGTTTTTCTTACCTTTAACGCACCCTGCTGCACGTCATATACCCTGCCATTCAAAGACATAACACATTCCCATAGCAATTTTTTTAAGGGCGAGTCTGTTTCTATTTATTGTTTTAACCAGAACAGCTCGAAATGAGAATGTGAATAGTAATTATTAACATTAACCCTGTCGCGCAGAGGATTCATCTTAATAAGTAACAAATTATGAATGCAAAAAAATTCAGAGGAAAATAAGAACCCGGCGAAGAACTTCACCGGGTTTAATGATGAGGCAAATTGCTTTACGTCCGCACCAAAGCCCGCGACTTATCCAGCAGGAAAGGCCGCAGGTAACCGACAGTATTGGAAAGCAGAATCACGTCCTCGGAAAGGCGAATACTCAGCACGTCCGTCAGGTATTTTTTACGGGTGACCATACGCTGCCAGACCTCCGGGAACTGCGTTTCCAGCTCTTTTCGCAGTGATTCATCTGCCAGCCCTACCGTATCTTCGATGCTGCTGCCACCATAGCCGGGTAATGACGGAATAATATCAATCTGAAACAACATGCCACTTTCAAACGGGATCACTGAGCCACCGTATACCGGAGAACACAGCCACTCCTCATCTGCAACCAGATGACCGGGATTGAGATGCCAGTGATAGATGCTCTGTGGCAGCGTTTGCTCAACAAGCTGATAAAGCTCACCGCCGGTCAGCCCGATACGCAGTGCTTCAAGCCAGGTTACTACCGTGTGGTAATAGGGTATCGCAAGCCGCTGCAACCAGTCCGAAACCTCTTCCGGTAATTCATTTTCCGCCGCCACCACATACGCCGCACGGCTGGTGAGGCCTCCTTTGTATCCGGCGGTGAGCGAAAACTTATCGCCACGCCGGATAGTTTTGTCGGAAGGATACAGATTCGCATGGGCGAAACGCTCACCCGTCGCGGCAATCATAATCACGTTCCCGTGCTGGCCTTCTCCTGCCAGTAACTGACCGATTTCTTTTTCTGATTTGCCGGGTGCAATCGTATCCAGCGCCGCAAGCACCTGAGTGGAGGCCAGGTTGGCGCCGTATTCATAAAACGCCACTTCATTAGCGGTATTAATCCGCCGCGCACCATTTTCTGGCGAGGTAAACAGACCGGTGGCGTTGACCACATCTCCAGCCACGCCCGCGGCCTTTCGGACTGCGTCGAGGACAAACGCGGGCACATCAAAGGTGGTTTTATCCGTGACAGGGTCACATCTGAACAGTTTCCAGCCTGCAATGCCAACGTGCTGCGCGTCAGCAATACCGGCAGATTTAAGCAAATCGTGCAGCGGCTGATGATGTTTCATCGGCTGGTTGGGCAGGGAAAACACCGGCGCATGCAGGCAGCGACCGGCGTTGCGCGCATGGGGAACCAGTTTCAGATTTTCATTCCCCATAACATAAGTCAGCTCACCGGTCGCGCGCACCACCAGCAAGGCTTCTTCAAAGCGCGGGATAAAACCCGCAAGATATTCGAAATTGCCGCCGTGTTCTTTGTCGGCATAAATCACCAGGCTGTCGAGCTGATGCTGTTGCATCGCGTGAAGGATATGACGCAGGCGTGACGCCATGGTTTCATCGGATAATACCGGGGTGGGAATGTGAGGGTAAGTCGCGGGAGCCGGGAGGGTTTTCAGTGAATACTCATGTTCAGCTTTCATTGCCTGTCCTTTTGCATGGCGGGGGGAAAGAGGATTATGCCCCAAACGGCCTCTTAAGGCCGCATTCACCGGACAGGGAACTCTGCTAAATTTAAGGTAATTCCCTGCTGTTGCTGCCTGACGAGGTTAATAACGATGGTTACCGAGAGTGATAAGGGCAAAGACCTCAGTCAGGCTACCGCTGAGCTATTTGCCGAACTTATTCCCTATCTCCAGTTCCGTACTGTCCCCGCGGGCTCGCGCTTCCATCTGTATGAGAGGGGGGAATTTTATTGTTATTTCATTCGCAAAGGCTGGTTTAAAACCTTTCATAACGACGAACCTGTGCTGATAGGTACGTTGTCAGTGCCGGGCATCATTGGTATTGGCGGTGCGGTGCCCTCAGAGGCCAGAATGTTTATTCAGGCGCAGGATGAATCTGAGATTGCCGTCTCCACCGTGGCGGAGATGCATGCCCTGATTGATCGTCTGGAGTTGTGGGAGCCAATGGCAAAGCACTTTTTCAGGATGACCAACAATCTCTATGTCAAAAGCACAATGCTGACGGCACCGACATCCTATGAAATTCTGCGCCACCAGCTCATGGAACTCATGAAAGAACCGCCGGAAATACGCGAAAATATTCCTGCTGCCCATTACATTCAGCTTAAGACGCACCTTTCACGCAGCACGATCATGAAAGTGCTTTCACAATTGAAACAGGGGGGATATGTGAGGCTGCACAACGGTATTCTGAAAGAAGTGATCCGTTTGCCACTGAAATACTGAGCGTGGTATCAGGGGGGAAGAAAGCGTGCCGTTACGCACGCTGTTCTCTCAGTTACGCGGCTTTTACCGCACGGACTTTTTTGGCCGTGGCAGGTTTTTCAGCAACATTTTCTTCGGCAGCATTTTCTTCAGCAGCCACGTTTTCTGCGACCACTTCTTCTGCTTCTGCTTCTGCTGGCGTTTCAGCGGCGGGCTGGTGTGCGATTTCTGCTTCCGGCAATTTGCTGGTGCGCAGAATATGCTGGACGGTGTCTTTCTGCTCGGCGAGGTGAAGTGCAATGTTTTCCGCCAGTGCTTCATCCATCCCGATATTGCTCTGTAACAGCCATTCAGTAAAAGCATCCGCCATGTCCAGCATCTTGTCGTAAGCGTCTGCTTCTTTCTTATTGGCAAAAGTCATTTTCTCTTCACCTTTTCTGACCACAACAAATTTTGTTTCAACAGCCATGATTCGCTCCTTATACTGTAATTATATACAGCATACCAATAATCAGTGCAGGATACATCATCCGGCCTGATTTTTATAGTGCGGCGCGTCAAAGGCCGGGCACATACCCTGGCAACTATAACGCGGGTGAATTTCTCAGCGTTAGCCGGTAAGGTAGAAAACGACCTGTTTTCAACGAACTTGTGAGGTTCCCGTGACAAACCTGAAAGCTGTATGCAACTGGACCAAAGACACTTATCTGATCACTACCGATTTTCAAAAACTGGATATTCCGGCAATTCACGCCTACCTGACCCGGTCAAGCTGGGCGCCGGGCATTGACGAACAGACGGTGCGCGCTGGCGCAGAAAACAGCCTGAACTTCGGGTTGTTCGACGACGGAAAACAGATCGGTTACGCCCGCTTTATCACGGACTACGCCACCTTTGCTTACCTGTGTGATGTCTATGTGCTGGAAGATTATCAGGGGAAAAATCTGGGCGCATGGCTGATCGAATGTGTGCAGTCGCATCCGGTCACAGCAAAACTTCGCCGGATGGCACTCTTTACTTCTACCGCGCCGTGGTTGTATCAAAAGTTTGGTTACACACCGGTTAACGAACCTGACTACACCTGGGTCATCACCCGGCCAGGAATTTACCTGAACAAAGACGGGTAGTTCAGGCTTTCCTGAACGCACGGCTGGAAACAGAAACTGAATTCTGGTCAGGGTCTTTCGCATTGGTGAACTTATCGCCGTCGGCCTGATGGCGCGGGCCACATTCCGGACCGTTCTATATACAGGCAGCGGCTTTGAGATTTTCAGTCACCATCCGCACAAAGTTATCGCGAATGACATCTTCATTCCGGGCGTCCCATGCAATCCCCACCTGCCAGCGCGTCGCAGGGCCGGTGAGCGGAAGTATTTTCAGCTCCGGCGGCGCAATATGCACGACGCTTTCGGGTAGCAACGCCACGCCGATCCCGGCTGCTACCAGTGCGACAATAGTCTGGATATCCTCCGCCCGTTGAACCGATGAAACATGAAACAGATTCTCCTGTAAAAAACGGTCTGTCTGCGCATTCAGCCCCCCCGCCCGCTCAGTATACAAACGCAGTAACGGACGGTTCCTGAGCCTTTCACTCATATCCTCGCCGTTATCTTCAGACACCACCAGCACCAGTTTATCCTCAAACAGCGCGTGGTAACTGAGCGGTGCAGGCGGCGGGACACGCACAAAACCAATGTGCAGTTCCCCGCGTTGCAGCATGTCGTATTGCTGCGCGGAAGGCAGATCTTCCAGCGTGATATCCACGCCGGGATATGCTGCGCGGAATTTCGCAATACATTGTGGCGCCAGGATGAAACTCGACAGGCCGAATCCTGCCGCCAGCAGCCCTTCTCCCCCCTTTTCAACCTGGCTGGCATGTTGCATAAACGCGGCCATTTGTCGCAATACTTTCTCCGCTTCCGGCAAAAGCCGCTGGCCTGCGGCTGTCAGCGCACTGCCGTGTCGTCCGCGGGCAAAAAGCGCCACGTTCAGCGTCGATTCCAGCAGATTGATCTGTTTGGTGAGTGCCGGTTGTGAAACGGAAAGCGCCTGCGCTGCCTGCGCATAATTCCCTTTTTCAGCCAGTGTGACAAAAGCCCTGAGCAAACGTGTGTTCACTTTATATATTCCATTGGGTTATCAGATTTGGAAATCATTTCATTATAAAGTTATCAGTCGCATTGCTCTAATACCAGCGTCAACCGAAATCCCTGAAGACGTATGGAGAAGAACATGTCGGACCCCAAAACACTCAAAGCAGCGGTCATTCAATTTCAGCATCAGGCGGGTAACAAAAAATATAACCTGTTAATTATGGAGCGTTTTATCGAAAAAGCGGCTATTGAAGGCGTCAATATTTTGGCCTTTCCGGAAATGTGTATCACCGGTTACTGGCACGTGCCCAAACTCGATGCTGCTGGCGTTCAGGCACTGGCGGAGCCAGCCGACACCGGCCCCTCTGTTGCGCTGATCCGCTCGCTGGCCGTGAAACATCAGATGCTGATTGGCGCCGGATTTATCGAACGTGCCGCTGACGGGCGTCTGTATAATGCCTACGCCGCCTGCATGCCTGACGGTTCGTTACACATCCACCGCAAAATGCACGCCTTTGAGCATGAGGCTTTCAGTTGCGGTGACAGTTATACCGTGTTCGGGACCCCCTGGGGCGTGAAGGTCGGGATCCTCATCTGCTGGGACAACAATCTGGTGGAAAATGCCCGTGCCACCGCCCTGCTGGGAGCAGATATTTTACTGGCACCGCATCAGACAGGCGGCACACATTCACGCAGCCCGCACGGCATGAAACCGATACCGCTGGCATTGTGGCAGCAGCGTGCTGAACGCAAAGAAGAGATTACCGCAGCGTTTAAAGGTCCCAGCGGCCGGGAATGGCTGATGCGCTGGTTGCCCTCACGCGCTCACGATAACGGCATGTTTATTTTGTTCAGTAACGGCGTCGGTGCGGATGATGATGAAGTACGCACCGGTAACGCGATGATCCTCGACCCTTATGGCCGGATCGTCGATGAAACCTGGGTTGCTGCGGATGCGATGGTCAGCGCGGATCTGGATTTATCGCTGATCCCGATGAGTACCGGCAGGCGCTGGATGGCAGGCCGCAGACCCGATTTGTATCATATTCTGACTGAATATCAGGGCTATGAGCGGGATGCAATGACGGCACGTTTTTCTGAGGAATTACCGGGGATCCCAAAACGCTAAATCACCGTGGATGGATGAAGCGAATAAGGCTCCTTGCGGAGCCTTATTCCTGATCCAACAGCGATGTGCCGTATGAATTATCGATGGTACACAGCCAGCGACCGTCCGGTTCATGGCGGAAAACATAGGTGGCACGGCGGGTAGTGGTCACCTTTCCGCCCTGTCCGTCGGGGAAATGCAGCACCGTTTCCATGATCACCAGCGCATCCTCTGCCCCTTCAATCACCTGCATTTCGCCCTGTTCTACCACCAGCTGATCCTGAAAATAATCCGAGATGGCGATAAAGGCTTTGCGGATGTCGGTTTTGCCGCGGGCAATCATGCCCGGTTTAATTACCAGCGCCGCCTCTTCGGCATAATGCGCCATCAGTGCGTCAAAATCCCTGACGGATATGGCTTTGTCACAGGCTTCGATAACCTGGCGGATCGGGTGTGTACTCATCTGTTAATGTCCTTTTGCTGAGTTCCAGAGTAAAGAGATGCCCGCCAGAAATAACATGATGTCGATCAGGCGGTTGAAGGATGTCTCTGACATCTTAATAACAAATTTTTTGCCAATAAGCATCCCTGTCGTCAGTGTGCCACCCACCAGCAAGCCGCTCAAAAACACCGGCCACGGCATTGCACCAATCACGCTGAACGCTGAGGCCTTGGCGAAATAAATCGCGAACGAAGCGGCAGCCTCGGTGGAAAGCAGCGCACCTTTCACCAGCCCGTAACCGGCGAAAACCGGAATGGTCAGCGGGCCGGTTGAAAATACCACACCGGTCAGAAACCCTGTCAGCGTGCCTGCCATCGCCAGTTGCGCACTGCTGAGGGTAAAAGCCCGGTAACGGGCGTAATGACGCAAGGGGATCAGCAACAAGAAGAACGCGCCGATACACATATTCGACAGCGTGGCGGGCATTTCCCACAGGGTATTTGCGCCGAGAACGGCGGCGGGAATGCCGGGCATGGCGTACAGCAAAAATGCCCGAATGTTGATGTCTTTGCGCCAGAGAAGCACGCGGGAGATATTGCCGACAATAGCGGCAATCGCCATCACCGGAATCGCAGTTTTCGGGCCGAAAGTATACGTCAGCGCCGGCAACAGCATGATGGAACCGCCGGTGCCGACAACGCCGCTGATCACACCCGCCAGTATGCCCGTCAGAGCAATCACCACATACATCACGTCACATTTCCTTTTCTCAGGGGGAATGCGGGCGATGATAGCGTTTAGGAAATGGCGTAACCCGTGATAAAAAGTCACATAATCGTGATTAAAAAGGAACGACCATGCATGCCCTTCCCCCGATAACGGCCCTCCGTGCCTTTCTTGTCGCCTGTCATGCCGGGAGTTTTACCGCCGCAGCGCAGGAGTTATGCATTACGCACGGCGCGGTAAGCCGCCATATTCAGGGGGTGGAAAAGTGGTTTGGGGTGAATTTATTTCGTAAAGAAGGCCAGCGGCGGGTGCCGACACCTTATGCGCTGACGCTGGCACGCGAGCTGGGCAGTGCGTTCGATACCCTGTCGGATATCGCCCTGCGCTACGGTAATGGCGGGCGGAATAACGTGTTCAATGTCAGCGTGCCAACCACCATGAGCCTGAAATGGCTGCTGCCTCGCCTTGATGATTTTTATACGCAATTTCCTGAGGCAAACCTGCAAATCTCTACGGCCAATACCGAGCAGTTACACATTGTGGGGCATTACGATTTGCTGATCCGTCGTGAAACCGGTGCCACGGAATATTCCGCGATCCCTTTTCTGGCTGATACCCATTGCCTGATGGCCGCCCCGGCGCTGCTCAAACGCTTTCCGCTGGAGACGCCGGAGGACGTGCTGAAATGTCCGCGCATTGAAACCCTCACCCGTCCCGGACACTGGAATTTATGGCTGGCGGCGGCAGGGCTGGAGAAACCGCCGGTCAGCGGCTTTCGCCGTTACGATCATTTTCACGTTTCGTTGCATGCGATGCTGGAAGGAATTGGCGTCGGGCTGGGGCCGGTCAGTACGTTGTCGGCGGAAATCCGTCGCGGGAATCTGATACCGCTGTTCCCGCAGATTACCGTCGCGCCCTGCCATTACCACGCCCTGACGCCAGTGGGCGTGCAGAAAACCCTGATCCACCAGGCGTTTGAACGCTGGCTGGTGGCCCAGGGTGAATGCGGCAATCAGTCGTAATTCTCACCATATAAACCAATCAACCGCCGCACGACGCCGTTGGTCCAGCCGAAACCGTCCTGCAGCGGATATTCCCCGCCGCCGCCTTCGCGGGATGTGTCGCCTGAAATATGGTATTTCTCAATCAGTTTATGGTGTTGCTGATAATACTGATTCACGGTTTTCAGCCAGTTACGGGCAATTTCATCGCCCAGTACATCATTGCCGTATTGCTTAAAGCCCTGAATCGCCATCCATTGCAGCGGTGCCCAGCCGTTGGGTTTATCCCACTGTTGACCGGTTTCATATTCTGTCGCCATGATGCCGCCGGGTGTGAGTAAGCGGGTACGCACGGCGTCTGACAGACGTTCGGCCTGATAATGGCTGGCAAGTCCGACATACAAAGGCACCACGCTGGCGGCAGAAAACAGCGCCATTTGCTGACGGTGCCAGTCGTAATCACGGAAACAACCTTCGTTGTCATCCCACAGATAACAGTTGATGGCCTCGCGGCGTGTTTCGGCTTTCCGGCGGAATAACGTTTCGGTGACTTTATCCCCTTTCAGTCCGGAAATATTGGCAATGGTACTTTCCAGCTTGTGCAGAAACGCATTCAGATCCACCGGGATAAATTGCGTGGTGCGGATGCTGGCGAGACGATGCCCGTCACGCAACCAGCGCGACGAATAATCCCAGCCGGATTCCGCGCCAGCGCGCAAATCGCGGTAAACCTCATTTGCCGGGCGGCTCGAAAGTTTCGCGGTTTCGACATCTTCGCGCCACGATTCATCGCGCGGTGTGTCCCTGTCATCCCAGTAACGGTTGAGCAGCGTGCCATCCGGCAGGCAAACCACATGCCGGTAAGCCTGATTCGGCGCCAGAGAATCCGCGCCGTCCATCCAGAACTCATATTCCATTTTCAGATGGTCAAGGTAACGCCGCGCACCGCGCACGCCGTCTTCCTCGAACAGTTCGACCATCAGCGCAAACACCGGTGGCTGGGAACGGCTGAGATAATACGTGCGGTTGCCGTTAGGAATATGGCCGTACATCTCGATAATCCAGGCGAAATTATCCGCCATGGTGCGCAACAGATCATTACGGCCACTTTCCGCCAGCCCTAACATCGAAAAGTAAGAATCCCAGTAATAGGTTTCACTGAAACGCCCGCCCGGCACCACATAGGCCTGGGGCAACGGCATCAGTGACGACCAGGGCACGTGGTCTTCCGGCTGGCGCGTGAGCACCGGCCACAGTTTGTCGATGTGCTCTTTCAGCGAATCGCCGGGGTCGGAGACGTATTCATCATCACGATGTTCCGACAGCCAGAAATGCGCGTCCACAAATCGTTTCAGGTTGAAGCCCGGATGGTTTTTTATCCGCCGATAACGCAGCAATATGTCCAGCGGATCCATTTTCGGCGGGCAGTCGGGAAAGGTTTTGCTGTCCTCGAAAAGCCCTGAAGATTGCACACTGGTAAACAATTCCAGATAACGGTCGGCAGGCGTTAAGGCATCAGAAGGCGGCAAACCTTCGATCATCCCCGGCTCCGGTTCCGCATCCATCATCCGGTCAAGGATCAGTTCAATGGGCTCGAGCTCGCTCAGACGCGTCTCTTCGCTATCAGCGTTTTCGCTGTCAAACAGCGCGTTTTCATTCGTCTGGTAATTCGCATTTTGCATATGCAGCAAGCCTCTTGCTTAGAAAGTTTATGCGACAGCGTTGTTTTTTTCTCCCTGTGGCGAAATGGCGTATAAATCGCGCAAATAGGTTTCGCCCCAGTTCGCAATATCATTTTTACGCAGCACCGCCATCATGTCGTTATAACGCTCAAGCCGTTCTTCCAGCGGCATGGTCAGCGCTTTATCCAGCGCCGCCGCCACGTCATCACGGTCATAAGGGTTGACGATCAGCGCCGACGTTAGTTCATTCGCCGCACCGGCAAATTGTGACAAAACAAGAACGCCGGGATCTGCCGGATCCTGCGCGGCGACATATTCTTTCGCCACCAGATTCATGCCATCACGCAGCGGCGTTACCAGCCCGACATCCGTCAGACGGAATAATTTCATCAGCAGGCTGCGCTGGAAATGCTGGTTGAGGTAAAACAGCGGCGTCTGGTTGATGCCACCGTATTTACCGTTGATGCGCCCCACCTCGGTTTCCAGCTGATGACGAAGTTCCTGATAAGCCTGCACGTCGCCGCGTGATGTCGGAGCGATTTGCGAATAGCGCACTTTACCGCGATGCTGCGGGAATTTTTCCAGCAATGCCTCAAAGGCCAGAAAACGTTCCGGCAGCCCTTTGGTGTAATCGAGACGCTCGCAGGAAATGATGTTTTTCGCTTCGCGAAGTTCACGTTCCATCGCCGCCATTTTCGGTGGCAGCGGGCCTTCGGCCATTTCCTTTATGCTTTCCGGCGCAATGCTGATCGGGTATACGCCAGTGGCAAAGGTTTTGCCAAATGCCTGATGCTGATGCGCGTCGCAATCTTCAATATCGGTCAGTGCCTTGAGATTATCCAGAAATGCCAGGCGGTCCCCTTCGGTCTGGAAGCCCAGTAAATCATACTCACACATCATCTTGAGCAATTCATCGTGCGTCGGCACCGCATTAAAAATTTCCGGGGTCGGGAACGGAATATGCAGGAAGAAACCTATGCGGTTTTTTACGCCGAGTTTGCGCAGCGCAGCGGCAAACGGCAGTAAATGATAATCGTGGATCCACAAGATATCGTCTGCTTTGATCAGCGGCTGCAATCTTTTCGCCAGCATGTCATTGACCCGGCAGTAACCGTCCCAGGCTTCACGCTGGAAATCCACCAGATCAATACGATAATGAAGTGCTGGCCAAAGTACGGCATTGGAAAACTGGCAGTAATACAGATCGTAATCGTTTTGATTAAGCGGAACCGAAGCGTAAGTAATGCCGTCATCTTCCATCAGATTCAGGTCATCCTCTTCTTCGCCCGATATTTCACTTATCTCACCATTCCAGCCAAACCAGAGGCCTGATGTATTTTTCAGCGCATCCAGAATGCCCACGGCCAGTCCACCGGCGGATTTGGAACCGTCAGGAATGGCAATTCGGTTAGAGACAACCACCAGGCGACTCATAATTCAGACTCCTTGTTAAATGTTAATGTGTGACGTTGTAACGCCTCGATCCAACGGTAAACATCGCGAACGGTTTTGACGCGATAATGCGCCAGACTTGAACCTTCGCCGACTTTCACCGTGATCCCCTGCATGGCGTTAACCACTTCGAACCCTTTTTCATCGGTCAGGTCATCGCCGACGAATACCGGAATACGCCCGGAAAATGGCGTCTGTTGCATAAACGTATAAATCGCTGCACCTTTATCTTTTCCGCGGGGTTTAATCTCGAGAACGCATTTACCCGGCTGAAGAACAAGCTCAGGGAATTTTGCCACCACGGATTCAGCCAGTGCTAATACCTGCTGCTGATGCAGCATCGCCTGACGATAATGCAAAGCAAAAGCCATGCCTTTGGTTTCGAGCAAGGTACCCGGCAGTGCGGCCATGCCCGCTTCGAGGGTCTGTTGCACCTCCTGCGCCACATCATCGGGTAAGGTGACACGGTGCAGAGTGCCGTTGCCGTCGCGCATTTCAGCCCCATGAACGCCCGCAGCAGGGAGAACCAGCGGGCTGACCAACTGATCAAGCTGTTCCACCGGACGCCCCGACACCAGCGCCAGCGCGCCGGAAGAGGCCGCAAACAGCGTTTGCAGATGATCACGAACTTCAGCGGGGATGGTGACGGCATCCGGTTCAGCGCGGATTTCAGCAAGTGTGCCATCGACATCGAAAAAGAAGGCGTATTGGCGACTGTCCAATACAGGGAGAAGCGGTGTTTCGGTTGTATTTTCCTGAATTTCTGCAGTCAAAGTGACTCTCCTTTTAATGAGTTACAGCTCAACGCGTCATTGCGTTGAAAACCTCTGAAATGAATTATCAATAGGTAAATATAGCTCTGAACAGGAGAGTTGCAGCGATTATCAGATTAATCCAGACCGCGTCAGGCGGGCATTTCCGGCAAAAAATCCCTGCCGGCTGCCCGTCCGGGGGTTAAGAACCGGGGCCGGTTTCTGCCGCATTGACTATCACACTGATGCCGGAATGCTGCGCCAGTTTTATGCAATCCTGCGTGTCCTCTCCGCCGGAAAAAGCCAGCACCACATCCGGCTGGCTGTCTTTCATCATAAAGAGATTGCGGCGTATTTCGGCGTATTTACCGTGCAGTGACCAGTTAGCGGGATAACGGACAATGTGCACATCGGCGGTGCGTGCCCAGCGTTCGATCATCGCGCCCAGCGACTGATGTCCGCCGTGGATCAGCACGCTTATCGGGTGTGATTGCGAAAACGCATCCAGTGCCCGTTGTACCCTGTTGATATCTGCATAAAAGCGCCCCGCGCAAATCAGTACCCTCATGTTCTATCCTTCTGTTTTTATCATTTTGTTTTTACTTCCGCGTGTCCGTGGTGGCGTCGCTCAGGCGATCAATCACCGGATACGCCACCGCAGCGATATGATGATGAACGCGCCGGTAATCACGCAGCACACGCTGGAAAATATCGCCGGATTCCGCCCAGGCATTTTTATCATCACGCAGATTTTTGAAATGCTCGCGGCTTGCCCTGGCTTCAATCTGGCGGATCACCTCTTTGCGCGAAACCAGCTGATGCGCGGCTGAGAGATCTTCACCCAGGAATGCGGTGACCGCCAGGCGCTGGCTGTTCAGGATCTCCGTGTGCAGCAAACCCATGTTGTGCAGTTCAACGTCGCTGAAAGGTGCATTGCGGCGGGCACGGCGTGTCGCCAGCTCGGTGAGGCTGGTGGAAAGAATGTCTCCGGCGTGCTCAATGTTAATCACAAACATCAGGATTTCCTGCGCGCGGTCGGCATCGCTGTCACTCAGCCCTTCCTGTCCTAAATCCGCCAGATAGGCGCGGATTGCCGCACTCAGACCGTCAAGCGAATGATCTAACCGGCGGATTTCAGCCGCAGACTGATTATCAGCAGTCTTGAATAACGTCCGCAGCCGTTCGAGCATCAGGTTAAGCATGTCGGCCAGCCGCAGGGATTCACGCACTGAATTGGAAAGCCCGATATAAGCCACATCAAGCCCGGTTTCGTCGAGATACACCGGCATTTCTGCATCAGCGGCAGGTTGTTCCTCCGGGAAAATCCTTTCCAGCACACGGGCCAGCGGGCCGGTCAGCCCGATAAATACCCCGGCCAGCACGGCGCTGAACGCGGTGTGAAACCACACAACAAGTTGCGGCGTGGTCAGCGCAAGACCCGCGGCAACATGGCTGAGCAGCGGCATCAGGGCCAGCGCGAAAACACAGCCCGCGCCGCGCACCAGCAGATTACCCAGCGGCAGACGGCGCGCCACCGCCGAACCGGCGTTCAGCACCGGCGGCAGTGCGCCACCGATATTGGCACCCAGCACCAGCACCATGGCGGTCACCGGCGTCATCACGCCCGTGGCGGCGAGTGAGGCAATCAGCAAAATCACTGCCACGCTGGAATGACACACCAGCGTGAGAATGATGGCCACCATCAGGGCAATCAGCGTATCGCCTTCTAATCCCTGCATCACGGCGCTGAATACTTCCGTGTTTTCGATGTGTCCGAGTGTGGCACTCAGCAGGCTGAGTGCCAGCAACATCAGCCCGAGGCCGATCAGCGCACAGCCTGCACTTTCAAACCCGGAATGGTCGCGCATTTTGAACACGACAAAACCGCTCAGTATCAGCAACGGTATGGCGATCGCGGTGTTGAAACTCATCAGTTGCACCACCAGGGTGGAACCGACATTTGCGCCGAGCATGACCGCCAGCGCGGGCGCCAGGCTGAGCGTGCCCGCGGCGGTAAAAGAGGTGGCCATCAGGCTGACTGCGGTGCTGCTTTGCAGCAAACCGGTAATACCGATCCCGGCGAGCAACGCCATCCAGCGGCTGGACAGATGATGGCCCATCCAGTGGCGTAACGGTGTGCCGAAGCCACGTTGCAGCGCGGTCGAAATCATGTGAGATCCCCACAGCAGCAGCGCAATAGCGCCTGCCAGATTGACCAGCAGCGTAGTGCCGGATTGGGAGGTCATGGTTGTTACAGTGTGGGTCATAGACATAGCGGCTCCCCTTTTTCAGGGTTGTCATTGTTATTCGTTACAGCGGTTAACGCGCATCACAGCGGGTGCAGGTGCCGTCATCGCGACGGCACCCGGGTTCTGCGTATAACAGTTCAGCAGATCAGAACCACTGTTTGAAACGGCGGATATAAATCGTTTTCATACCTTGTGCCACGCAGCAGTAAGCCAGCAGCGTACCGGCCAGCCACGGGAAGTATTCCCACGGCAGCGCCTGCAATCCGACAATCGGTCCGAGCGGAGAGAACGGCACGTAGATACCGACCGCCATGACCAGACCGGTCATCAGCATCACCGGCCAGGCGGCAGTGCTCTGAATGAACGGGATCTTCCGGGTGCGCAGCATATGCACCACCAGTGTTTGTGACAGCAGCCCTTCCACAAACCAGCCAGACTGGAACAGCGTCTGCATCGATTCACTGTTGGCGCTGAACACAAACCACATCAGCGCAAAGGTGGTCATATCGAAAATCGATGAGGTCGGGCCAATCCATACCATAAAGCGGCCGATGTTTTTTGCGTCCCACTTACGCGGTTTTTTCAGGAACTCCTTGTCGATTTTGTCCCACGGCAGAGCCAGCTGTGAGATGTCATACATCAGGTTTTGCAGCAGCAAATGAATCGCCAGCATCGGCAGGAACGGAATAAACGCACTGGCGACCAGCACAGAGAACACGTTGCCGAAGTTAGAACTGGCCGTCATATTGAGGTATTTCATGATATTGCCGAAAGTCTCGCGCCCTTTCAGCACGCCCTCTTCCAGCACCATCAGGCTTTTTTCCAGCAGGATAATATCGGCTGACTCTTTGGCGATATCGGTGCCGCTGTCGACGGAAATGCCGACATCAGCATCCCGCAGCGCAGGCGCGTCGTTGATCCCGTCGCCCAAAAATCCGACAGTGTGGCCGTTGGCCTGCAACGCTTTCAGCACGCGGGATTTTTGCAGCGGCGTCAGCTTGGCAAACACCGTGCGTTCTTCCACCAGCTGGCGCAGTGAGGCATCATCGAGGCGTTCAACCTGCGAGCCGAGTAACGGTTCACCCGGCTCCAGACCGACCTGACGGCAGATACGGCTGGTCACGATGGCGTTATCGCCAGTCAGCACTTTCACCGTCACACCGATATCACGCAGTGCGGCAATCGCCGGACCCGCAGATTCTTTCGGCGGATCAAGGAAGGTCAGGAATCCGCTGATCATCAGATCATGCTCATCGTCAGTGCCATACTGTTTTTTGACGTCGGCTTTCAGGATCGTCCGGGTCGCCACCACCAGCACACGGAAGCCATCCTGGTTGTAGTCGTTGGCCATCGCCAGTAACGCGTCACGACGTGAAGGATTCAGTGCCACCACTTTGCCGTTTTCATGCATATGGGTGGAAATACTGAGCATTTCTTCCACCGCGCCTTTGCACACCAGCAGGTGATTCTCCAGCGGATCCTTCACCACGATCGACAGGCGACGACGGATAAAATCGAACGGCATTTCATCGACCTTGCGGTAGCCCTGCGGCCTGACGAAGCCCGGTGTGTTTTCGGAGAAGTAAATCACCGCCTGATCCATCAGGTTTTTGATGCCGCTCTGATGAAAACTGTTCAGCCACGCCAGTTGCAGCACGGAATCATTGTTCTGACCGTGCGTATCGATGTGGTGCTCAAGAATGATTTTATCTTGCGTCAGCGTGCCGGTTTTGTCCGTACACAGCACGTCCATGGCGCCAAGGTTCTGGATAGCGTTCAGGCGTTTTACGACCACTTTGCGCTTCGCCATTGCCACTGCGCCTTTCGCCAGATTGGCGCTGACGATCATTGGCAGCATTTCCGGCGTCAGACCCACGGCTACCGCCACCGCGAACAGCAGCGCGTCCCACCATTCACCTTTAGTCATGCCGTTGAGCAGGAACACCACCGGCACCATTACCAGCATGAAACGGATCAGCAACCCGCTGACGCTGTTCACGCCGCGATCAAAGGCCGTTTGAGCGCGGGTACCGACAATGGCTTTGGCAAGCGATCCGAAATACGTCCGTGCGCCGGTCGCCACGACCACCGCCTGCGCGGTGCCACTGACCACGTTGGTGCCCATGAAACAGATGTTGGGAATATCCAGCAGGTTTTCGTTTTCCTCATTGAGGGCGCTGGCCGATTTAGGGGCGACATCGCCCATCGTGTCGTATTTTTCGACCGGCAACGCTTCGCCGGTCAGCACCGCCTGACTGATAAATAAGTCACGGGATTCGATCAGCCGTACATCGGCCGGGATCATATCCCCGGCGTAAAGCTGCACGATGTCACCGACCACCAACTGACGCATCGGGATTTCACACAGTTTGCCCTGCCTGCCCGGCATGTCGCGGCGCAATACGGTGGCAGTGGTGCGAACCATGGCTTTCAGCGCTTCGGCGGATTTTGCCGAACGGTATTCCTGCCAGAAACGCACCAGCCCGCTGAGGCCGACCATCGCGCAAATGATGTAAACCGACACCAGATCCGTTTCTTCTCCGGCGCGCAGCGGCAGCCAGTAATCGGTAAAGAAGCTGATTATCGCCAGCACGGCGAGCACATAAATAAACGGGTTGTTGAATGCTTTGATTAACTGAACCAGCGCGTGAGGTGGCCTGTCGTGTGCCACTTCGTTGTAGCCTTCTTTCTCCAGCCGTTTCGCCGCTTCACCATGCGTGAGGCCCGAGCGGCTGGCATTAACATTAATCAGCGTCACGTCAATGCCGTTTTTGGCTTCCTGAGCCGCGCGCATGGAGAGCGCCTGTTTCTTTCTTTCTGCCGTTTTTCTTTCGAGTGTATTGTTGTTTTGTACAGTCATGGTGGTACTCCTGTCACCGGATAACGTGCAGGGGAATAATGTCGCCTGTTATTTCAGGCAGTAAAAACCCTTCACGTCATTTCAGTGATCGGTATTAAATTCATATCGCGCAGAATTCCCCGCCGTTTATTATCCTTTAATTAAAAAGGGCCTAAACAGAGTGAAATCGATAGTGTGTCTTTTATTGACGCGTAACTTCCCTGAGTTTTTTATTACGCGAAGAATTTCTATTTCGCGGATAATAAAAAGACAGAGCCGTCAGGCATCAGTCAGGACGATGTTCAGCGCAGCGTAATGCCGGGACTGAATCAGATGAGGGATAACCGACTTTGTGGTTCTTCACTGTCAGAAACGATGCAACGTTGCTCCAGTTGACCGGTGACAGGGCTGACACGCCATGTGGTGATGCGTGCGTTCACCCTGCTGATTTTAGAAGAAAAAATGGATGGAGAGTCTTTCTTATGCGCAGCCAGCGTCCGGTCGCGGGACGGGCGTACACGCAAAGTGGATGTCAGGGTTTTGACATCAGAAAAAAGGGTAGATTTGAACTTCATAACACACCTCGGGACCGTGACATTCAGGTTGAGGTGAGATTACACCAGAGCATCAGGCTCTGGTGAGGCGCACCCAAACGGTGAAATGATCACAATCGATTTTATGTTTACTGTTCCGGTGCGCTATTTCAGCGTCATCCGGCAAGTTACTGGTTACAGTGTCCATTAGTCTCTTATGTAAAGTTAATAAAGGCCGCTACTTCCGGCTCGTGCAATTTACCCATGCGCCCTATTATTGTCAACCCGCAAAAACTGCTTAATATGTTTCGTTTATATTTCAGTGAGGAAATAGCCGGACAGCATGCGCTGACCGGCTGACAGACGTCACACCGTAATGTGATAACGTCAGAAATTATATTGGATCCCCAGGCGTAAACGGGTTTGCCTTTCGTCGGTGGTTTTCCTGACCGAAACATCACCGATCTCGGCATAAGGCGTCCATTGCTTGTTAATATTATACGCGACCTTTAAATCCTGCTCATAATCCCATTTGTCGTTGTCATACAGGATCTGATCGCTGTGTTTATAAATATAGTTATATTCAAATCGCCAGTCTGCCAGACGGTAACCCAGCCATATTTCGCCGCGATTGGTTTTACGGTCTTCGGTATTTTCTTTGGTATAACGGGTATATTCATAACGATAACGGGCATTGAAATAAATGCCGCTGTCAAAGGTATATCCCGCAGTTAAAAATGGTTTGTAGATACTGCTGTCAGAGCTGGACTCCAGCGTGAATCCCGGCTGGACGAACACTTCTGGCGTCACTTTAACCTGATAGCTGATGGTGCTTTCTGTACCATTATCTACCAGATTATTAAAGGGTTTATTCTCATTGTCGCCGCCGGATTTCCATTTAGCCTCCAGCGAGAAACCGAACCCGTTGGCGAAGCGGTGGGAGACCAGCGCCCTGTCTTTATGTTGTTTACTGTCATCGAGCCATTCGTGGCGAAGGTCAATTGTGACGGCCTGACTGCTGGCGCTGGCCAGCAGTAAACCGCAGATCATCAGTCTGCTATTTTTCATTTTTATAAATCCCAGAGATATTGAGTAGTATTGTTTTATATAAAGTATTGACTATTAATAACGCCGCTTTATTTGTTTTTCAAAAAGTCAGCGTAATTAAATCCGCCGTCTGAAAGACGGGTAATCGGATCCGGCAACCGCAGAGAAATATAATCTCCCGGTTTAATTTCCTGATGCTTTGTATTCACCGTTTTGTGGTCAGCGTAAAAATAATTACTGTTATCCACATTACCGGTCACGGCATCGTCATACTTTCCTGCGGTGGTGCGCAGCGAAATGTTGTCCTTAAAAGTGCCCTGCTTGTCAGCCGTGGTGTATGGCGAAGGCCGGAACAGGAAGTTGAAGCGTTTGTTATCGACTGCGCGGTTGTCTTCGATAACCAGCGCACCCGGATTGAAGTTGTCGGTAAAGCCGTCCATGCCGTTGCTGACCGCGACGTTGTGACGCACCACATGGCTGACCGGTAATCCTTCGCCACCCAGTTTGAAGCCATTGCTGCCGTTGTTCACTGACAGGCTGTGCTCAATGGTCACACTGCCGTTCGGGCCGTCTTCGATTTTGTTGAACAGGTCGAAACCATCGTCAATGTTGTCGTGGGAATAACAGTTCACCAGCCGGTTACCCTCGCCCACGCGCATTTTGACGGCAAATCCGTCGGCGTTCTTGCGCCCCGGATCCTGATTTCCCCAGGACTCAGCATTGCTGATGAGATTATGGCTGGCCCATAATGCCCGCCCGATGCCGTCCGGCGATGCCACCCAGATGCCGGTATCATCGGCGTGATGCGCCTTAACGCGGTCGATATGGTTATAGCTTCCGGCAATATGAAAGCTTTTTTGCGTAACGGTAATGCCCTGAATATTCCAGTAGCTGGCATTGAGTGTCAGGCCGTTAAACACTACGTTGTCGCCCTGTGCACGCAGGGTTTTCCGGTTTTTTTCGGTGCCGCTGGCGGTTGCCGGGATCACGCTTTCCGGATAATCACCCTCTTTCAGCCACAGCGTGCCGCCCGGTGCTAAAAGATTAACGGCACTGTTAAAATCCAGCGGATGTTCAGCCGAGCCGTCATTACCTGCCGCGCCAGCCGGTGAAACATACAACTGGTCAGGATTGCTGACCAGCGCCATACTCACCGCAAATTCCTGCGTCACCGGTTTGCCGTCTGCCGGGGTGTAGGTTATTTTCAGCGCTGTCACCGGTTGTTCAGCATGAAACGCAACCGCGACCACTTCACCACCGCGTACCGCTTTTTGCGGCAACAGCGGTTTGCCATTCTGAACAACCTGCACCTGTCCGTCACCGTTAGTACGTAACTGGAACACGCTGTCGCGGCGGGTAATGACCGGCGATGACATCACCTCAATACGCGCATTAAGTGACGGTGTCACATACGGCGCAGAGGGCTGAGTATGCGCTTCGCTGAGTGTCAGCTTTGCGTGATCTACCGTCATTTTGGCATTGCGTGAGGCGAAGAAACCGACGTAATACCCGGTTTTATCCAGTTGTGTCACGCCGTCCGCGCGCTGCACGGATTTGCTTACCCACTGATCGCTGCCTTGTGGCGCATAGGCGACGGTAAAACCGTTGTCCGTGCGGGTCAGTCGCAGCGAAAAACGGGCTGGCGTACTCAGCGGATGATAGCTTTCACGTACCATGCTGATGCCTGTATTTCCCCAGGGTTGCTGTACGCCCTGACGGGCAATCATCGCCAGCACCGGCGGTTTATCGCCGATGGCCATGACGCTGTTCATCACCATATTTGATGCTGCCGGTAACTCCTCAATGCCCGGTTTGGTCACCGGCTCACGCGGATTGCCCAGAATATCGCGTACCAGTAATCCGGCCCCTTCCTGCCCGGCGGGTTTCGCACCATTTTCCGGCCCGAACTGGTTGAGTGTGATCTCCGCTTCAAGCTGGAAATTCACCTCCGCCGGTAAGCGTGTATAGAAATAAGTTAAGCCGTCGTGACTGTTACCGACTTTGCCGCCACGGCTTTCGAGTGTGAACGGCGTGCTGAGCACGGTGCCCGCCGCCGGAACTGCTTTGCCATCTGCCAGTAAGGTTTCGTTCATGCCGATTTTCTCCGGCAGAACGTTGGTGGCGAAATTGACGTCGGTTGACTGACCAAATGTGATGCTGTGCCAGACCAGTTTGCCGGTATCCGGCAATGCAGCGGCCAGGCTTTGTACGCTCATTCCGAGGGACAGCGCGACAATGACAAATTTTGATGCCCACATAATCGTTCTTATCCTAAAAACGTGAGGGGTCACTGGCCGGTGACCCGGCCAGTCGGAAAAGTGGAAAAATAGAGTTAAATCAGGTGTTAAGGTTGTTGTGTGGTACTCACCATCGGTTTGGGTTCGGTGACCTCAACGGCAGGCGTATCGAAAATTTTGCGGCAGACGACGCTGTTACCCCAGCACTGTTCATACGGATAACCAATCAGTTCTTCCATCACCGCCCGTACTTCCGGCTGAACTTGGCTAATCTGCCCGCCCGCTTTGATACGTGCTACTTCGCCCAGCACCACAAGGTGAGTTTTGCGGTTCAGTTTCATCTGATTACTGAACACGATAGCCATCAGCGCCAGCGCAATAACACCGATACAGAACACCAGCGCAATCGCCATCACCGCACTTTCAGGTTGGGTATGAGATTTAGACTGGAAGCCGTAGAAGCTCAAAATGGCACCCATCACGAAAACAATCACCGAGCGCATCAGTTTGCCGGAGAAGGTCATCGCACCGGCGTAAATCCCCTCGCGGCGACGTCCGGTAAAGGCTTCGTCAATGTCCGCCAGGAAGGTATAAACCGTCCACGGAATGTAATACACGCCGCCGGTACCGATACCGAAGATGACCGTGATAGTCAGCATGGCCGCTGTGGCATATTGCTGCGGCAGATGCAGGACGTGCAGCAGGCTGTAGCAAATGACCGAGAAAATCACGATGCCCAGCGCCAGAATGTAAGGCTTGCTGAACCCGTGCCTGACGCAGATGCCGATAAATATCGCGGTAGAGAACAGTTGCAGCATCGAGTTCAGGCTGCTCAGGCCGGCAACCATCGTCGGATCATATTGCAGCACGAAAATGATGAAGTAGGTGAAAACGGAAGCAAACAGCCATTCTGCCCCGAAGCCACACAGATACATGCCCAGATGCTTACGGAACACACGCAGGTGGAATGTCGATTTCATGTCGCGAACCAGCGTCAGCATGGTTTTGCCGAGGGTCATTTTCTTCTCATCGACCGGCGTGGTTTCTTCTACCGGGCGTTCCCAGGAAGAGAGATACAACATGCCCAGGGCGATAAACAAGATCACGCCATACGTCAGTGCGGTGTAGAAAAACGGCTGCGCGGAGTCTTTGCCGTAGATCAGAATGAACTGGCCCGGAATGAACGCGGCGAGGAAGTTCGCTACTTTGCCGAAAATCGCTTTATAGCCGGTCAGTTTTGAACGGGCGGAGAAATCGGTAGTCATTTCGGTCGCGAGCGTTTCATACGGCACCATCACCGAGGTGTAAATCAGCTCGAACATCACGTAAGTCGAGAGGTAATACCAGAATCCGAAGCCTTCAACCCACAGCAACGGATAGAACATCATCAGTGGCACGCCGAGTAAAATGAAGAAACGGCGGCGGCCAAAACGTTTGCCGAGGCGTGTTTTACCAAAGTTATCCGAGAGATAACCCATCAGCGGGTTACTGATGGCATCGATGATGCTGGCGACGGAGAAGATCGCCGATGCCTGTAGCAGCGTCAGGCCACAAAATGTGGTGTAGAAGTACAGCAGCCAGATCCCGGCAATCGCCAGTGCACCGCTGCCCAACAGATTTCCGCCGCCATACGCCAGCTGATGTTTAAATAAAATAGGTTTTTCTGCGTTCATAGGTTATCCGCCCAGAGAGATATTTATAAAATGAACCGGTGTTTTGTTTTTATAGAGATGACGTTTTATATAGGCGGGATGAATGAATAGATGTGAATAACATCACATTTAAAACAGCAGGGGGCGGCTGGCGATAAGATTTTGCGATACGTGTAACATTCCTCACCATCAAAAATACACAATTCACGAGATGGTTCAGATCGTATTAGTTTTAAATCGAATGATTAACTGACTATTGCTCTACAAAACCGCCACTTAACCCATGCGGGAATTTTACATCCGTATCAGAATTTTCGTTGAAGGTCAGGCATAAGCGTTGGGGGGACTGAACAAAAGGCCGTTCCCTGGCCCCTGATACAGCGGGTGATTTACGGGTAAATCTGAGGTCAGGCGTTCAGTAAAGACGCTGTGCTCTCATGCAATTCATCAAGCAAGGTATAACGCTTGCGGTATTCGGAACGTTTCTTGCTGGCAATCTCTTCCATCGGTTTGCGCGGCAGTTCCAGTGGTACGTGATATAAGGCTGAAGACGCGGGCGTGGCGCTGATGGAATCCCAGAATTCGTTATAACTGGCGACAAATACGTTTTTCTTGCGGTGACGGTAGCGCAGGCTGCGGAACACATGGCCGGTATCGCTGACCGCAAGAATGCACTGCACGCCGGTTTCGGCCGCGACACGTTGCAGGCTTTCCAGCAGCAGGCGTTTCGGGAACAACCCGTAACAGGATTTGGTCGCCTGTTTAATCACTTCATGTGGCGTTGAGCGATGTGCCCCCTGGAAGCCGCCGATAATCAGTGTCCTCCCTTGCGGACGTTTCACAATGCTAAACGTCAGCGCCGCAAGCAGCGTGTCCTCCATATAAAGGAACATGTTGGCCTCGCCTTCGCGCTCAGATTTGCCGATGGAACCCAGCACCACCTGGAAAGCTTCACCGTCTTTGCCGGTGAACCGGGTGATGGTGTTGCCGGTTGCGCTCAGAAAAGTATTGCGCAGGCGGACGTTTTCCAGGTTTTTGACGAATGCGTAGTGATCAACCAGTGCATCAGCACGTCCGGCAGAATGTAAACCGAGGTGCAGATACGGCTTATGAATTTTACTCGGCAATTTGGTCTGTACGGTGAAAGCTTCCTGCCAGACCGGCTCAGCAGCCATCTTATTCAACACCTTCAGGGTATCGAGCGGATGCAGTAAGGTGCGCACGGCGTATTTGACCCGGAACATCCGGTCGCGCCACAGGGTGTCCGGCACGCACGTTCCGCTCAGAAGATCGACAAACAGGCTGAATCCGCTGGTTTTTTTGATTGTTTCTTCAACGGAGAAATTGCCGTTGAGGGATTCGGTTTCGTTAAGGGGTGAGTGTTCCATGATCGGTTTCCGCTGCCTGAAATAATCACGGTATCACCCAATTTTTAAACCTCTTTACAACGTAGATTTAAAGAGAACGTACTTCAGCAGGGAAAATGAAGAGCGTTTAGCTGCCGTTTACTTTACGCAATGTTTACGTTTCCCCCTTTATTTCTCCACAAATATTTTACTGAAGTTCAGTGCTGGCTTATATCGGGTCATTGCTGTGAACATTTCCCTATTCGCACATCATATCTGACATGTAATTGAAAAATATATTCTAACTGACTCATTAAAAGACGATTAATGAGTCAGTTGGGTAATTTATTTAACCTGGTTCAGAGTTGCCCGGTTAAATTTTATGATTTCATTTTGATAATTGGCTGATATCAATTTTGTTATTGATGAGATACCTCGTACTTGTTGTTTTTTCATCAATTGTGCATAAGATTGAAGATTGGCATTTCTGGCGTTATCCCTGCTTACGCATTTAAACGTGACTAAATTGTTAGTAACGGATTTTTTATATCCGAATAGCAACAGGCCGAGAATTTCTCTGGCGGTTACAACATGATATCCTTTTTCGTAGTTCCAGAGATTAGCAGGCGAAAGTGATGACATGAGCCTGAAGTCAGCATATCGGTGTATACCCCCTAATATCCAGCAGTCATTGAGAGCGCCAAGCCACTTGTCTATTACCAGAAGGTTACCTTTTGCTCCCTGATCCCAAAGGTTGCTATCTGTTCCCAGGTTATACTTCTCTAAAATATTTTTTTTCCATAAGTCTTCTGTACGACCGATTAATATCGGTCCAGATGATGTATAGGCTTTCATATATACATGCCAACAATACTCAACCAGATCGTTAAGATTGTTTTTCCTGCGTGTGCTGTTGAAAAACTGACATGATATCTTGCTATTAACCTTTCCCTCCTGACCTTGCTGTTCCCAAAGGAAACCGCTATGAGTCTTGGAGAATCCGAGGCTTTCTAAATCTCTTCTAAGTGTCAAAACATTATACATCAAATAAAATCCTGAAAATAAACGACTTCAAAAGTTCGTGATATAGCAAGCGTGCTGAAATTCAGCATCAATACCATCATTCGCAATTTAGGGTGGGGGCAACCGCATGAAAACGTACGGTAAGATGAATATTATCTTTTCACTATCTTCGCTCTTATCTTTCCCTGATGGTTGCTGAGGGCGCACATAATAACACTGTGCGGCGGTCAGCGCAGCCATTAAGGAAGAGGATGCGTCCTTAAGGACGTTATCTTCATGCTATGCAGGAAATAGAAAACCCGGTCAATGCCAGGTTTTTTATTAATATGAGGGGATTAAAAAAGCTATTTATTCTCTACAAATTCAAATGCCAGACGCAGTTGTTCGGCGTTGGGGTTTCCCGGCAACAGATGAATGGATTCTCCGGGCTGGAGCGTGCGCTCAATCAGTCGGGAAAGCTGTTTCTCATCATGAATATCCACCTGCAACTGCGCCAGACTGACCGGCAGATCCAGCACTTTGTACAGCGCGGTTAACTGCTGCACCACTTCCGGTTGATTGAGCAGCGCGCTTTGCACCAGAATGCCGTAAGCGACTTTGGTGCCGTGCAGGAAGGCGTCAGTTTGGGGCAGCGCGGTCAGGCCGTTATGCACCGAATGCGCCGCTGCGATACGCGTATACCGGTCGCCCAGCCCGCCCACTAATCCGCCGCCCGCAATAATGGCGTCGAGCACATTGAGGAATGGCTGCGTCAGTTGATTATCGTCCTGCGCCTGTAATGCCGCTTCGCTTTCGTTGAGCAACACATCCCGAATGGTCAGCGCGGTATTCAGGCCGAGCTGCACGGTTAAGGGCAGTTTTTCCGGCTGCGGGCTGAGTACCACCGCTTCGTACCATTTCGCCAGCGTATCGCCGATCCCGGCCAGCAGATATTCCTTCGGTGCGCGCAGAATAATGCGCGGTTCGACCAGCACCAGATGGTTGGCGTCGTTGAATATTTCGTAACGCAGCGCCTGCCCTTCGTCGTTATACCACACAGACAATGGCGTCCAGGCCGCACAGGTCGCGGCAATGGTCGGAATGGCCACTACCGGCAATCCCAGACGACGCGCCACCACTTTGGCGGTATCCAGCACCGCACCGCCGCCGATGCCGATCACCACCTGCCGGTCATTGCCGCCGATATGCGCAATGCGCTGTACTTCAGTTTCGCTGCAATGTGCCGCGAACAACACACGCTTCGCCTGCGGGGCAGTAAACGCTTGCGGCAGGAAATCTTGCGCAGCCACTAGTGCACGCTCGCCGTAAATCCACAGCGCGTTATCCAGTTGTTGCGGCGTATAAAACTGCGCCAGCCGGTCGATGGCACCGGGGGAAGAAAAGTAGTTGGCAGGGCCGGTAACCACACGGATATCTGTATCACTCATGGGGAAATCCTTAATTTAGAAGCTGTTAACATCCTACGCCCGGACATCTGGATGGCTAATACTCTTTGGCATTAACTTATGCCTTTTCGTTCGTTGCCAAGTGTTACCCGGTCATGAAAACTCGGACAATCAATTCATTAACCCACTATAAAAGCCTGCACAAAGGGCTCGCGTGAATTGTCCTCCCGTTAAATGATGATTAACCACACAGGGTAATAAACATGAAACTGTTCTCCGCGTCGTTACTGGCGTTAAGTTTGCTCTCCGTTTTTCCATCTTTCGCCGCAGATACTGCACCGGTGCCGAAAGCCATTGCCGATCATAAAGGGCCGGTCCGCATAGCGGTGATCCGCAATCTGGGCTCAGATGACAACACCACGCAGTTTGTGTCCGGCGCCATTCAGGAAGGCCGCAAACTGGGCTTTCAGGTGAGTACTTTCCTCAGTAACGGCGATGACGCGAAATTCCAGGATTTCGTCAATCAGGCCATCAGCCAGAAATACGACGGTATTATTTTGTCGCAGGGGCGTGACCCGTATTCCACCGATTTGCTGAAACGTATTACCGCCAGCGGCATTGCGGTATCGGTGTTCGATACGGCGGTGAACGGCGATATTCCCGGCGTGACGGTCACGCAACAGGATGACGCCTCGCTCACCGATCTTTCCGTCGGGCAACTGGTGAAAGATTTCAACGGTAAAGCCAATATCGTCAAACTGTGGGTGGCCGGTTTCCCGCCGATGGAACGTCGTCAGGATGCCTATAAAAAAGTATTAGCCGCCCATCCTGGCATTCATGAGCTGGAATCGGTCGGCGCCGTGTCGTCGGATGTTCAGGGCGATACCGCCAATAAAATCGGCGCGCTGCTGGCGAAATACCCGAAAGGCAAAATCGACGCGATCTGGGGCACCTGGGATGCCTTCAGTCAGGGGGCGTATAAAGCCTTGCAGGAGAATGGCCGCACTGAAATCAAACTCTACAGCATCGATATTTCCAATCAGGATATCGGTCTGATGCGTGCGGCCAACAGCCCGTGGAAACTCAGCGTGGCGGTGGATCCGAAACTGATCGGCGCGATCAACCTGCGTCTGGTCGCTAACAAAATTGCCGGTGAAAAAACGCCAGAGACTTATGAATTCAAAGCCTCGGCTATCCCGCAGGCGTTGCTGACAAGCAACCCTGATGCCGTGAACGTCGCATCGCTGGCGAAAGTGATTCCGGGCTGGGGCAAATCTGATGATTTCATCGCACCGTGGTTCGCCACCCTTGAAGCACAGCACAAAAAATAAGGCCGGACTATGACAACGCAATCTCTCCCTACGCCGGAATACAGTCGTAATATGCGACTGATCGGCCACAGCGATCAGGGCGGAAAACCTGACGGCGTACAGGTAATGGTCCATCGTGGCTACGCGTATATCGGCCACATGGTGTCGCAGGGTTTCTCCATTGTGGATGTGCGTGATGCCAAAAATCCGCGCCCTGCCGGTTTTGTGGCGGCACCGCCGGGCACCTGGAATGTGCATCTGCAGGCGCACGACGATTTACTGCTGGTGATCAACGCCCGTGATTTGTTCGCAGATGTCCGCTTCGCCGATGAAAAAGTCTATTACACCCGCTCCGTCAGCGAGACGGTTCAGGGTACGCAGCAGCGTGGCTGGAGCGCCGGTGTGCGTATCTTTGATATTTCGGTGCCCGATCAACCAAAAGAAATCAGCTTTCTCGCGCTGGAAGGTATCGGCGTGCATCGCATCTGGTATGTCGGCGGGCGCTGGGCGTACGTTTCAGCCCTGATTGATGGCTACAGCGATTATATTTTCCTGACGATTGATCTGGCCGACCCGCGCAATCCGCAGGTCGCCGGACGCTGGTGGCTGCCGGGGATGCATACCGCAGGCGGTGAAACGCCGGACTGGCCGGAAGGTAAACGTTATGCGCTGCACCATGCCATTATCAGCGGGGATACGGCATATGCCAGCTGGCGTGACGGGGGCCTGACGTTGCTGGATATCAAAGACCGCAGCGCGCCACAACTGATTTCTCACCGCAACTGGAGTCCGCCATTTGGCGGCGGCACGCATACCGCGCTGCCGTTGCCGGACCGGGATTTGCTGGTCGTGCTCGACGAGGCAGTGCTGGATAATCAGGAAGATGGCGAGAAGTTGATCTGGCTGTTTGACGTGCGTGAACCGTCGAATCCGGTGAGTATTTCGACCTTTCCGCAGCCGGAGGAACGGGATTACGTCAGCAAAGGTGCGCATTTCGGGCCGCACAATTTGCATGAAAACCGGCCGGGCAGCTTTATCAGTTCAACGCTGATTTTCGCGACCTACCAGAATGCGGGTGTACGTGCGTACGACATCAGCAATCCGTATCAGCCGAAAGAAACCGGTGCGCTGGTGCCCGCTGCGCCCGTTACCATGATGGATAAACGTCCTGGCAGGCCGCAGGTGATTCAGTCCTGCGACGTGTTTGTCGATGCGCAGGGAATTATCTACAGCACCGACTATAACGGCGGATTATCCATTATCGAATATCTCGGCTGATCCCCTGCCCGCCTCTGAACTTATCGGGTTCCGGGTGCGGGCGTTTTTGTTTTTCCTGCCACTGACTTGCCCGGACTGAGGACCAGCCACACCGCCACGCAAATCAGAATGCCGCCAGCAAAGAACCCTTCTGACAGCGTTTCATTCAGCAGCAGATAACCCCACAGAATACCGAACGGCGGGATCAGAAATGTCACGGTCATGCTGCGCAGCGGGCCGATATCGGCTATCAGGCGGAAATACAGAATGTACGCCCATGCCGTACAGATAAACCCGACCGCCAGCACACAGAGCCAGACCAGCGGTTGCGCCCAGGTCACCGGCGCTTCGGTAGCCGAGGTATAAAGGAAAAAGGGCAACAGGAACAGTGTCGCGCCGAGCTGGCTACCGGTCGCCACCAGTTTGGGATCCAACCCGCCGCGTTCGCTGATCCAGCGTCGTGTCAGGAAACCAGCCACTGCATAACAGCCGGTTGCCACCAGGCAGGCAATGACGCCCGCCAGTAATTGCGGCACCGATTCCGCGCTGCCGGTGGTGGTGAGCAAGGTAATGCCGAACAGGCCGGTGAGTACACCGAGCGCTTTTTTCAGCGTCACGGTTTCATTAAAGAATAAACCGCCGAGCACGACACCCATCAGCGGCGTAGTGGCGTTGAGAATGGCGGAATAACCGGCGGGTAACCAACGTGCTGCCAGACAATACATCAGAAAAGGCAAACCGGAGTTGATCACCCCGAGCAGCAGCGAGCGGCCAAATTTATGCTGATAATCACGCGGCGTTCTCAGTACCGCAAGGATCACGACCAGTCCGACAAATCCGAACAGTACGCGAAGAAACGCCGTATTGATGGCACCGAACGCCGGAGCCGCCACGCGCATAAACAGAAAACTGCCACCCCAGATCGCCGCCAGCAGTAGCAATCGGCAATAATCCCCACTTTTCATTCACATCCCCTATTGAACATTGTCTGATGTCTTGTTTTATTGATGCAGGCGAATAACTAAAACGTGTTAATCAGTGTAGTGAATGTTCCGCCCGAAAAACCCTCTTTTTCTTGCTTTGTAATTCTGATGAAGGCGCTGTAATGACTGATTTCTCACAAGCTGATTTTGACGTGCGTCTGGAATGGGGCGCGCAGGCGGTGGAGCATCTGGCGGCAGATGCCGATTGCATCGTGATTATTGATGTCATGTCGTTTTCTACCTGCGTGAGTATCGCCACCGCGCGCGGCGGAACGGTGTTTCCGTATCCGTGGAAGGATGCCAGCGCGCAGCAATATGCCGCTGAGCGGAATGCGCAGTGCGCGCAATTTGACCGGCGTTTTCAGGGGCCGGGGTTCACCCTTTCGCCCTGCTCTCTGCAGGAAATGGTTAGCGGAACGCGGCTGGTATTGCCTTCGCCGAACGGATCGGCGCTGACCTTTCAAGCCAAAACACACAATGCGGCGATTTTCACCGCCTGCTTGCGCAATCTCACCGCCACGGCGCGTGCCTGTGAAAAGTATCCACGCATTCTGGTGATCCCCGCCGGTGAAAAATGGCCGGACAATAGTCTTCGCCCGGCGCTTGAAGATCTGGTCGCTGCGGGGGGATTGATTTCACGGCTGCGCAATCGTCAGTTGTCAGCAGAAGCCCGCGCGGCGCAGACGGTTTATCAAAACCTGACGCTTGCAGAACTTGCAGATTGCGGCTCAGCACGCGAACTCACCCGACGCGGTTTTGCTGCTGATGTTGCGCTGTGTCTGCAGGAAGATGTCAGTGATTTCGCTTGTCAGTTGCAGGATGATTTTTTCACGTCGGCCGACTAAGCGTAAAAATCGCTCTTTTTGATCTTCATTTGATCTATAACCCGTATAAAGGTGTGTGATAGGTTTAATACTTATCATCTATCTTTTGCTGCAGCGTGTAGCGAGTGGGTTTTTCCGGGACAGAACACAATGAGCCACAGTAAACCGGATGCGTCAGAACATCCGCAGGGAGATTCCGCAGTTAATACCGGGATCTCCGTTATTGCTTTATTGGTTGCCGCTGCTTTCTTCATGGAGTTTATCGACGGTACGGTGATAGCCACCGCACTGCCGCAAATGGCGATTTCTTTCGGGGTATCTGCTGTTGATCTGAATGCCGGGATGAGCGCCTATATGCTCACGCTGGCGGTATTGATCCCCGCCAGCGGCTGGGCGGCGGAGCGTTTTGGTGCCCGCAACGTGTTCACGTTTGCGCTCGGCGTTTTCACGCTGGCCTCACTGTTTTGTGCAATGGCCTCCAGCGTCAGTGAATTTATCATTCTGCGTATTATTCAGGGGATCGGCGGCGCGTTGATGGTGCCGGTCGGGCGTCTGACGGTGTTGAAAACGACGCCGAAGCCGCAGCTGATTAAAGCTATTGCCACCCTGACCTGGCCTGCGCTGGTTGCGCCAATCCTCGGGCCACCGCTCGGCGGGTTTATCACCCATTACGCCTCGTGGCACTGGATTTTCTATATCAATGTGCCGCTCGGGATTATCGCGATGATGCTGGCATGGCGTCTGTTTCCGCAGGAACCTTCCGCGGAGCCGAAGCATTTCGACAAACCGGGGTTTGTACTGACCGGTCTGGCGATGCTTTCGCTGGTGACCGGTCTGGAGCTGATCAGTCAGGACCACATTTTATGGACCGCCGCCATACTGTTGCTGGTGACGGGAGTGGTGCTTTCGGTGCTGGCTATCCGGCATCTTTACCGCGACCCCGAACCGATGGTTCATCTCGGGGCGATAGTCATTCCGACGTTTCGTATCAGTATGGGAGGCGGTTCTCTGTTTCGCGTGACCATCAGCGCCGTGCCGTTCCTGCTGCCGCTGATGTTGCAGGTCGGATTTGGCATGGATCCCTTCCATGCCGGCTTGCTGGTGCTGGCGGTATTTGCCGGTAATCTGGCGATGAAACCGGCCACTACGCCGCTGATCCGTCGTTTCGGTTTTCGCCCGGTGCTGGTGGTTAACGGTCTGCTGAGCGTTTTCTCGCTGTTGTTCTGCGCGTTTCTGACGCCTGACTCGCCTGACTGGCTGGTGATGGTATTGCTTTTTCTCGGCGGCCTGAGCCGTTCGATGCAGTTCACCGGCATCAGCACGCTGGCGTTTTCCGACGTGCCTGCGAAACAAATGGCCGATGCCAATACTCTGTTCAGCACGGTGTTGCAACTGTCTGTCGGGCTTGGGATTACCGTCGGCGCGCTCGGTACCCGTCTTGGTGAACAACTGGTTGATGCGCTGGACTGGGCGTCTGTGCCCGGCATGAGTTTCAAAATCTCCTTCGTGGTTATTGCTGTGCTGACGTTGATCGGCTGGCTGGATATGTTGCGCCTGAAACCGGATGCCGGTTCCTCCGTTTCGGGCAAAAAGTGAATCGCTGCTCTATGATGAGTCGTGTTAATTAACCCTTACGGGAGAACCCGATGTTCACAGGATTAAGTGCTTTTCCTCTTACGCCGCTGACTGAAAAAGGTATTGATGAGAAATCTTTTGTCAGGCTGATGGAACGGCTGGTCAGTGCGGGTGTGGACTCCATTGGTGCGCTCGGCTCGACGGGCAGTTATGCCTATCTGAAGCACAGTGAACGCGACCGCGTTGCGCGGCTGGCAGTAGAACACGCCAATGGTATTCCGGTGATGGTCAGTATCGGCTCGGTGCGGACTTCCGATGTATTGCATCTTGCAGAAGATGCCCAGCGGGCAGGCGTCAGCGCCGTGTTGCTGGCACCGGTGTCGTATCAGAAACTGACGCAAGATGAAGTGTTTACGCTGTATGAAACCGTCAGCCGACATCTTTCCGTGCCGTTGTGTGTTTACGACAATCCGGCCACCACGCATTTCGATTTCACCGATGAGCTTTACGGACGTATCGCGCAATTGCCGCATGTGGGCAGTATCAAAATTCCCGGACTTTCAGCGGATCCGCTCGTCACGCGTAAACGGCTTGACCAACTCCGTCGACTTGTCCCTTCTCATGTGACACTTGGCGCGGCGGGCGATCTGGCGGCCGCCACGGTGCTGACGCAAGGCGGCGATGTCTGGTACTCCGTCATTGCCGGATTGTTCCCGGAAATTCCGCTGGCGATCACCCGCGCGGCGCAAAAAGGCGATGCGCAGACTGCGCAGGCACTGTCTGCTCAGTTAGAGCCGCTCTGGGCGCTGTTCCGTCAGCACGGCAGCCTGCGCGTTGTGGCCGCCGCAGCGGAAATTCTTGGCCTGGTATCGGCCCCTTGTCTGCCGTTACCGCTTCAGTCGTTGTCGGCCGATGCCCGTCAGCATCTTACTTCCGTGCTTGATACCTTATTTCAGCACTGAAAAACTGCCTGAAACTGGGTGGATTATTAATTAAGTTCCTTTCTAAATCTAATGACATTCACAGCGTGAATGTCATTATCTTACAGCGTGTTACCCTGCCGTTTTATCCTTGCGTCATATCACTTTTTTCTGATTTTAAGGGGTCGGAATAAATCGCTTTCTATTATTATGCGTCGCGGCTGAAAGGCTATTTTCCGCCGCGCGGAGAGGTTTGTTTTTAACTGAAAGTCAAAAGGAATGATAATGCCATACGGTGATAATGGTCAGGGACTCTTTCGCAGAGGGCAGCTTGAGCAACAAATAATCAGAACCACCAAGTTCTCGATTTACGCGCAGGCGGTGTATTGCGTTAACAGAATGCTGCGCGAGGCCAATGTCGGTATTTCGGAGCAGGCGTACCAAAGCATCTCACGCAATATTACTGCGGTGACAAACGGACGCCTTTACGAAACATCGGCTTCACTTTCAGAAGCCCGGGTATTTGCACGTGATACTGCGGGGGCGATAAAAGCCGGTGATTTTAAATCGGCGGCGATCACAGCCAGTGGCGCTGCGATCAACGCCATTGGCGGGCCGCTGTTTTTTGGTCATTATGACCGTAACAAACTGATGGCGATAGAACGCCATCTGTACGATAACTTCCACCTGTAATTTTCTGACGACCACATGGGGGCTGACAGTGCGTTTTGCCCCCGTACGGGTTTCCCCTCTTTTGCCTCGCGCTCCACGCCACAAACAGCCACCCTTTTTATCGCTTATTCACCCGTTTGATTTCGCTTAAATCGCCTAAAGTGGCAGCATCATGAACCTTTTCTGCCTGCGCGCTGGCGCGGAGCAAAACACATAAAGGCTATTCAGGCGTGGCAAAATCATTTTTACGCAGTGGCAGTCTCAATGACATCCTTGCACTGGGCGAAAACGGGCTACCGGTTTACGCATCAGCCCTGCAATTACGCGAAACCTTACGTCTGCGTAAACAACCGGTGATTGCCGACTGTCTGGCGATCCCGCAGCTTAATGAGGCCGGTGACCGCCTCGACTGGTATTCCCCCCGCGAAGGCAAAGTCGTTTCCTGGGCCGCTGCCACAGATGCCGCGCGCGCATCGGCGTTGCGCCAGCTCGAGAACTGTCTCGACACCGTGTCGCAAATCAGCAAAGCGGCAAAATCTTCTGAGAAACCCGCCACTCAGTTTTTTGGCTCGTTACTGGAAAAAGCCTTCCGTTTTCCGGATCAAAACCATGTGTATCTGGTCGGAGGGCAGCCTGTACTGACCTTCTGGGGCTTCCTGAGTCTCGACAGCGTCAGTAATCCTGATCCTTTTGCGGCGCTGCGCAATACGCTGACCGCCGATGAACCCCTGCCAGCGCTGTCGCTGGTAGCAGAAAAAATCAAAGCGCCGGAACCGGTTATTGAAAAGCCGGAACCTGTGCGGGTAATTAAAACCATTGAAGCCCGCGCGGCTGAACAGGAAGTTACGGCGCCGGAAGCGGTTGCGACCCCGCGCCGTAAAAAATCTCCGCTGATCTGGGCACTGCCGGTCGCGGCGCTGGTCGTCGCCGGTTCTGCCGCAAGCTGGTTATATTCCCGTACGCCTGCGCCAAAAGTTGAAACCGCGAAGACCGAAGCGCCGAAACCTGCTGCGACAACGGAACCGGCGGTGATTGCCCCGCCACTGGTGGCTGAAGAAGTGAAATCCCCCGAAGTGAAGACGCCGGAACCGACACCGTTACCGGTCGCACCGGCCGCTGTGGTGGTGCCTTCTCCGGAGCCCGTCGCGGAAGTGGAAAAAACACCGGTCGCTGCTGTACCGGCTGTGCCTGTCAGTAAAAATGCCTTAGTGATGCCACCTGATGCGGTAAAAATCGGCTCGACCAAATTTCTCAACGGTAACTGGAATGTGGTGGTGGATATCAAAGATCCGGTTACCGGTAAACCGCCGGTGTTGCGTTATCAGTTTAAACAGGGTCAGGGTACGGTGAAAATTACCTACGGCGCGGGCGTGACCTGCCGCACGGTGGCAAATGCCGGTCTGATGCAATCAGGAAATCTGGTGATTAACAGCCGTTACCGGGCGAAATGCAGCGACGGCTCCCGTTATCAGATGCCGGAAATCAGTTGTACTCAGGGCGCGACTGGCGCTGCCGTGTGTCAGGGTCGTTATACCGGCGACACGGTTTACCCAATGACCATTAAGCGTGAAGGTAAATAACAGCATGCTGGCAACCCTTACAGATTTTAAACAAAAGATTACCCTGATCCGCGACAGCGGCATCCAGTTCCTCGACTTCGCGCTGAAGCCGGTGTGGGATGACGGACTGCCTGCCAAATTTGTGCGCAAGAGCGCCAACGGCCCGTTATTGCGCCTCGACTATAACCCGCAAAATGGTCGTCACTTTTTACCGGGAGTGGATGGCGGTGCGCCGGAAGTGGTGCGTCCTGAATTCAGTTTCCCGCTGGAACAATCGCTGAAACTGCTCGATCAGATCTGGCTGCCGTTGCCGTTCCTGCGCTTTAATCCGCCGCGCACCTTTATGGCCGGTCCCGACAACTGGGCGCGGGTGCAAATCCGTGAACTGGATACCCCGGAAGCGGATGGCAGCACGCACCGCGTCGTGATTGCCTTTGATACCCGCGTAGTGGAAGGCGATGACGAACAAACCCAGCTCGCACCGACACCGGATGACGTCAAAAACGGCATCAGCTTTGCGCTGGCATGGCATAACGAAGAACTGCCCGATTTCCTCGATCAGACCTGGGTGGACGGCTGGTTACGTGAAGTGTTCACCGAGCAGTCCGCTATCCGCGAGGAACGTGAAGCGCGCAATATTAAAGTCGCCCTGCGTGAATTCGAATATCAGGCACATTATCTGAATCTGCTGGAAATGCTCGGCAGCCAGCTTGGTATCCCTGAACTGAAAATTAATGGCGCGACGTTGCAGGAACCGGCGATTAACGTCGATCTGATTCTGGATGTGGGTAACTCGCACACCTGCGGCATTCTGGTGGAAGACCATGCAGGCGAAACCGATGGCCTGAAGCAAACCTGCGAACTGCAACTGCGCGACCTCTCTCAGCCGCATTTTCTCTATAACGAACTGTTCGAGAGCCGGGTGGAGTTCGCCCAGGCTCGCTTTGGTAAACCGAACTTCTCCGTCGAAAGCGGCCGTGATGACGCCTTTATCTGGCCGTCAATTTTACGCGCCGGTCGGGAAGCCAGTCGTCTGGCACTGTTGCGCGAAGGAACGGAAGGATCGACCGGGATTTCCAGCCCGCGCCGTTATTTATGGGATGAAGACAGTTATACGCCGGGCTGGCGTTTCAGCCAGGGCGGTCACGGTGCGATTACCGAGCCGGTCGCTGCAGCCATGCCGCTGACATTTCTGATCAATGACGACGGTCAGCCGCTGTCTGATCTGCCTGCGGAAGATCGCCTGCCGGTGTTCTCCGCCCATTACAGCCGCAGCTCGGTGATGACGCTGATGCTGTCGGAACTGCTGGCGCAGGCGCTGATGCAAATTAACAGCCCGGCGCAGCGCACCCGTATGCTGCGATCTTCCGCACCGCGCCAGTTACGCAATATTATTCTGACCCTGCCCTCGGCGATGCCGAAACCGGAGCGTGAAATTTTCCGCCGCCGTATGCAGGAAGCCATCGGGCTGGTGTGGAAATCCATGGGCTGGCATCCCTCTGACGACGCGTTTAAAAACCAGAACGACAAAGCCAAAAGCAGCGTGCCGGTGCCGGATGTGCAGATGGAATGGGACGAAGCAACCTGCGGCCAAATGGTGTATCTCTACAACGAAACGCAGGTGAATTTTGGCGGTCATACCGGCGAGTTTTTTGCCAGCATGGCGCGTCCTGACCGCGAACTGGCCGACGATGAACCGGTGGGCAAAACCCTCCGTATCGCCTCGATTGACATCGGCGGCGGGACGACCGATCTGGCCATCACGCAATACTGGCTCGATGACGGGATGGGGAATAATGTCAAAATCACCCCGCGTTTACTGTTCCGCGAAGGCTTTAAAGTGGCGGGCGACGATATTCTGCTGGATGTCATTCAGCTCTATATTTTGCCTGCGTTACATGCGGCGCTGAAGAAAGCCGGACTGGCTAACCCGGACAGCCTGATGACGCGCCTGTTTGGTAGCGAGGGACGCATGGACGGGCATGCCACCTTGCGTCAGCAAAGTACGCTGCAAATTTTTATCCCGCTGGCGCGGTCAGTGCTGGAAGTTTACGAACGCTTTGATCCGCTGGATACCCACGCAGAAATTGATGCGCCATTCGGTGAATTGCTGGAACAGACACCGACGCTGAAAGTGCTGGATTATCTGCATACCGAAATCCAGCGCGTTCTGCCTGCCGGTTCGGCGGTATTTGATCTTCTTCAGGTACCGCTGGTACTGAAACTCAGCAAACTGCACAGTGAGTTTTTATCCAACCGAATGAGCATTACGCAGAACCTGCGTTCGCTGTGTGAAGTGGTGTCGTTGCATGACTGCGATGTGTTGCTGCTGACCGGTCGCCCTTCGCGTTTCCCCGGCATTCAGGCGTTGTTCCGCCATCTGCAACCGCTGCCGATCAACCGTATGCTGTCACTCGATGGTTATCACACCAGCGGCTGGTATCCGTTTAACAAACTCGGGCGCATCGACAACCCGAAATCCACAGCAGCCGTCGGCGCAATGCTGTGTCTGCTGGCGCTGGATTTACGTCTGCCGGGCTTCTATTTCAAAGCCGGTGATTTCCAGCCGTATTCGACCGTGCGATATCTCGGTATGCTCGACGGCAATCAGGTGCTGACTGAAGATAACGTTTGTTACGGTGATATCGATCTTGATGCCCATGATTACAAACTCGATAGTGCGGCCAGTTTCCGCATTCGCGGTGCCATTTGTCTGGGCTTCCGCCAGCTGGAAAATGACCGCTGGCCAGCCTCGCCGCTGTATACCCTGTCCATCGCGGAACCTGAACTGGCGCGTAAAGTGGCGGGTGACAGTGTGCTGCGGGTGAAACTGGCGGTGAAAAAAGGGGAAGATCATCCGACGCCGGAATTTTTTGATATTGCCAGCGCGGTGCTGGATAACGGCACCAAAGTGCCTCCTCATCACCTGCGCCTGCGGCTAAATACACTGGGCGAGAGCCATTACTGGATCGACAGTGGGAGCGTATTCGTCTCATGACAACAAGCACGACAGAAACAAACGCCGGTCTGACCACCAATGTTTTGCAGCGTCAGTTTGCGGCGGTATCTGACACCATCGGCGAGGCGCTGGGCTGGGTCGACGCCACACGCGCTGAAGCTCCGCGTCTTGATCTGGAAGCCGACCGGCTGAATTTGCAGTTAACACGCTGTCGCGAGAAAGCACAGCGCCTGGCACAGGCCTGTGAACTGCCGCCAGCACTGGGTTTTTACGGGCATTCTCAGGCCGGGAAATCGTACCTGATTTGTTCGCTGGCGGCCGGTAACTACGGGCGACTGGAGACTCGTCTCGGGGGTATCACGCTCGATTATCTGACCCAGATTAACCCCGGTAACCGTGTGGCGCGTTTCGCCACCCGTTTTACCCGTCAGGCAGACGTCAGGGATCGCGCATTTCCGGTTCGTGTGCTGCTGCTCAATGAAGCCGATCTTGCCCGCATTGTTATCCGCGCTTTCCAGCCGGACAGTCATTACCCCGTGGCGGACACACAGCAAATCACCGAGCACCTCAGTAAACTGATGATGCACCGTCAGCCGGAGCCGGTAGACGGCTTTACCAGCGAACAGATTATGGGATTATGGGATTCCATGATTCGCCTCGATCCCCGCCGTTTCCGTCATCTGAATGCACATTACTGGCCAGTGGCGGTGAAGCTCGCGCCTTATCTGAACATCGACGATCGCGCACGTCTGTTCTCTCTGTTATGGGGCAACGACCCTGCGCTGACGGCAGCGTATCGCCACTATGCCCACACGCTGCAACACCTCAGCGGGGCAGAAAGCCTGCTGGCACCGTTGAGCATTCTGGTTGATGACGCCATGCAACCGGCAGACGGTATTTTCAGTCAGTCGCCCGGCTGGGATATTCAGATTCCGGTTTGCCCGCAATGGGGAGATGAAAGCGCGCCATCTGTGACGTTGTCACTGGCTGAGCTGACCATGCTTGCCTCTGAAGTGCAAATACCCCTGCTTTCCCCACCACGCGAAGTCCTGTTCGAACAGATCGATTTACTGGATCTGCCGGGTTATGGCGCGCTGACTGATGAAAGCGGTGAGGATGAACATTCCGATCTGTTCCGCGCAAAAATTTCTTATCTGCCGGAGCGCTATACCGACCGGCATGAAATGAACATGCTGATGGTTTGCACGGCGGCTGACGTGCGTGATGACGTGGTTGCCGTGGGCCGCACGCTGGAATACTGGGTCAAAGAAATGCACGGCGAAAACACGCAGGTGCGTGACCGCCGCAAACCGGGACTGGTGTGGGTATTCACGCCGTTCGATCGCCGCATGAGCGGATCGGCACATTTCGACGAGGCCGTTCAGCGTCATGTGGGCAATCCGGGTGATGCCTGGGGCGCGCTGCTGGCGATGGATGATCGCGGTCTGCAACGTATGGCAGATTATCTGGCGGCTGAAATTCGTCCGGAAATCAGGCTGAACCGTCTGAGCGAAATACGTGACGAGCTGCGTCGTGAACTGGCGGATAACCTGCTCGGACGCTGGTATCAGGCGGGCGACAAAGCCGATCCGGCACAAAAACAACGCACAGTTCAGACCGTCATTAAAGCGCTGCAAACCCGCACGGGTGTTCACGGCGAGCTGCTGGAAAAACTGCTGCCCGGCCGCGACGAACTGCACCGTATTTATCACGAACATGCCGGTAAGCAGGCCGAAACGGGCGAGCAGGATGAATCTGGCGTGGAAAGTTTTGGTATTGGTATTGATATCGATTTATTCGCTGAGCAGCAGGACGTGCAGGTCTGGCAGGAAAAACCGGACGACGGCACGGCGTTTGCGCGCCAGGTACAGCGTTACTGGATTAACCATCTGCGCAGCCTGCCGGAAAACGAACCGCTGATCGCCCTGCTTGGCGTGGCTAAGCCAACAGTCGAATTGCTGATGGAAGAGTTGATCACCGCCAGTTTCCGTCTGAACATGGGCGATGCGCTGGTACGTTCACTCAGTGGTACGTTATCTGCGGGGACGCGTGAACATGAGCATCATGCGGATCGTCAGGTTTCACGTGCCCTGACGGTGCTCGGTGATTTTGTTGCCTGGCTGGGCTTTGAGAAGCAAGCAGAAGCCGGACGCCCGGAAAGCCGTATCAATAAGGGCAATAAGATTTTTGCCAAGCCGAAGAAAAGCGTTGCAAGCTGGAAGTCATCCCGCCGCCTGACAAAACTTTCGGCCACGCCGACCAATTCCACGGCGTTTTACATTTACGACTGGCTGGTCGGTTTGCAGGAAAGCATCATGCGCAACGCCGGTTACGCGGCGGGCGGGGAAATCCCTGCGCAGCGGCGGGAAAGTCTGGAGCGATTACTCAATACACTGAAAGCCAACAACTAATATCAAAAACCGGAACCGCACAATGCTGTTCCGGTTTTTTTTTACAGTGAGTGTCTGCGCGTGGCTGACGTCAAACAGAGACATAACCGCAGCATGAGTCACACAAACCCGGCGTAATCCGTCTATACCTAGTGGGGTAAGAAAATATCATTCACCGCTTTGTGCCCCGCACAGAGCAGAAACGGAGTCCATTATGACTGATATCACTAAGTTGTTAGGCAAAGAAGCCGATTCACTTCTTCAGCATCAATGTTCCACCATCACCTCAGACCAGCTATACCTGCCGGGCGCCGATTTTGTTGACCGTGTGATGATCGACAATAACCGTTCGCCGCGCGTACTGGCTGCGATGCAAAACTTGTATAACACCGGACGGTTAGCCGGTACCGGTTATCTGTCGATTCTGCCGGTCGATCAGGGTGTTGAACACTCTGCGGGCGCCTCGTTTGCCGCGAACCCGTTGTATTTCGATCCTAAAAATATTGTTGAACTGGCGATCGAGGCAGGCTGTAACTGCGTAGCGTCAACTTACGGCGTGCTGGCTTCCGTTTCACGCCGCTACGCCCATAAAATTCCGTTCCTGGTCAAACTCAATCACAACGAAACCCTGAGTTATCCGACACAATATGACCAGACACTGTATGCCAGTGTGGAACAGGCGTTTAATCTCGGTGCGCAGGCTGTGGGCGCGACCATTTATTTTGGCTCAGAAGAGTCACGTCGCCAGATAGAAGAAATTTCAGCCGCTTTCGAGCGGGCGCATGAACTGGGCATGGTGACCGTGTTGTGGGCATATTTGCGTAATCCTGCGTTTGTGAAAGACGGCAAAGATTACCATTCCAGCGCCGACTTAACCGGCCAAGCAAACCATCTTGCAGCGACCATCGGCGCAGACATTGTGAAACAGAAAATGGCAGAAAATAATGGTGGCTACAAAGCGGTTAAATTCGGTTATACCGATGACCGCGTCTATTCCAAACTGACGACCGAGCACCCGATTGATCTGGTGCGTTATCAGCTGGCGAACTGTTACATGGGGCGGGCCGGATTGATTAATTCCGGCGGTGCCGCAGGTGAAAATGATATTCAGGAATCCGTGCGTACAGCGGTCATCAATAAACGCGCTGGCGGGATGGGACTGATTCTGGGGCGTAAAGCCTTCAAGAAATCAATGAAAGAAGGCGTGGGCTTGATTAATGCCGTTCAGGATGTGTACCTGGATACGAAAGTGACGATTGCCTGATCCTGATTTTGCACAATAAACATGGCCGGAAGATTGCCCTTCCGGCCATGTTTACTTGTTTCGATTATTTGTTCAGTTGCTGAACTAATAATTCTGCCGCTTCTGCGGAAGAACCCGGATTCTGCCCGGTGATCAGCAGACCATCCTGCACTACGTAAGAACCCCAGTCAGCGCCTTTCGAATACACACCACCCAGTGCTTTCAGTTCATCTTCCACCAGGAAAGGCACTACGTCGGTCAGCTCAACCGCCGCTTCTTCGCTGTTGGTGAAACCGGTGACTTTTTTGCCCTGTACCAGCGGATTACCCTGTGCATCTTTCACATGACGCAGCACGCCAGGCGCATGACACACCAGCGCAACGTGTTTACCCGCAGCCTGGAATGACTGGATCAGCTCAATGGAGGTTGTATCTTCCGCCAGATCCCACAACGGGCCATGACCGCCCGGATAAAAGACTGCATCAAAATCAGCCTGAGAAATGTTGTCCAGACGCACGGTGGAGGCCAGTTGCGCCCTCGCCTGTTCATCGGCTTCAAAGCGGTGGGTTTGCTGCGTCTGGAAATCCGGTTCGTTACTTTTCGGATCCAGCGGTGGCTGGCCGCCAGCCGGGGACGCCAGCACAATTTCTGCGCCTGCATCTTTAAAAGCGTAATACGGTGCTGCCAGCTCTTCCAGCCAGAAACCCGTTTTACGGCCCGTGTTGCCCAGTTTGTCGTGCGAAGTCAGAACCATCAGAATTTTCATGTTGTTTATCCAGGTAGTTGAAGCAGTTGAGATACTTATATAGTAGACCAGTCGTCTTGTAATCACTTTCAAAAAAACACCTCAACGTGAGGTGTCATTTGTTACGCATCAGCTTACTGCGGCTGATGGATAATCTGTTGTGTCATCGTCATGGCGGCGTCAAAAGGTTGCGTATTACGTAAAATTTTCACCATCACACTTGACCCGAGCCACAACTGATACAGCCCTTGTGCGGCAATCAGCGGTGCATCATTGACGGCCATCGATCCTTCTTTAATTCCCGCTTCAATCGCCCGGGCAATGCGGCTGATAATGCCGGAAGTGCCATCATTCAGCGCCTGACGCATCGGTTCAGAAAGATCCGCTACTTCGGCACCCAGTTTCACGGCGAGGCATTTACCCTGGCAGTCGTAAAATGACTGACTCTCCTGCCATTGCTGCCAGTAATTCATCAGACGCTGCGCCATCGTCAGCCCCGGCTGGGCCAGGGTAACATCCATCGCAGACAGGTAATCCTGAAAATAGCTTTTCAGCAGTTCCTCACCAAATGCATCTTTCGACGTGAAGTAGTAATAAAACGACCCCTTCGGTACGGACGCGGTGGTCAGAATTTCATTCAGGCCGACTGCCGAGAAACCTTTCTTCGCCATGAGGGACTGTCCCACAGCAAGAATGTGTTTACGCTGGTCAGTTTTGCCTGTGTCAGATGCTTTTGTCGTGTTCATGGGCTGACAATACATTGAATTAGACCAGTCGTCTAGTGGTTAAGAAAAAAATTGATGTCCACTGTTCCTCAGTGCCGGTAAATGTCGGTTTTTCGTCAGGAATTAAATCCGGCAATCTACAAAATCTCCTCAACTTTCTGTAAATTTGGCCGATGAAAGTTCTTTCGGTTATATACAGTTTACGCTTCTGGGGTGATACGGATGTTGATAGGAATAGATTTAGGCACTTCAAACTGCGCAGTTGCCATCTGGCAAGACGGTCAGTCCGTTCTGGTTCCTAACGTCTATGGAAAAAATCTGACACCCTCAGTGATCGGTCTCGATGATAACGGTCATGTCCTGGTCGGCGCGCCTGCACAGGCGCGGTTATTTACCCACCCTGACCTCACCCTTTCCAGTTTTAAACGTTTCATGGGCACGGAACATCAGTTCCGGCTTGGACATCAAAACTTTCGTGCGGAAGAGCTCTCCGCCCTTCTGCTGCGCAGTCTGAAAGCGGATGTTGAGCAACATTGTGGCTGTGAGGTGAAGCGCGCCATTATCACCGTTCCTGCTTATTTTAATGATATTCAGCGCAAGGCCGTGAAGGCTGCCGGTGAACTGGCGGGACTGCATGTTGAACGTCTGCTCAATGAACCGACGGCGGCGTCACTGGCCTACGGGCTGGTGAATCAGCAGGAGCAGAAATTCCTGGTGTTCGATCTGGGGGGCGGCACGTTTGACGTTTCAATTATCGATATGTTCGAAGGCGTGATTGAAGTGCGGGCCAGCAGCGGCGACGTGTTCCTCGGGGGCGATGATTTTACCCGCAGTCTTGCAGGCTGGATGCTGGCGCAGTATCCGGAGCTGGATAAAGACGATAACGCCCTTTTCGGTCAGTTGATTACGCTGGCGGAAAAAGCGAAATGCCAGCTGACCACGCAAGACAGCACGCCACTCAGATACCAGTGGAATGACAGATCGCTGAACTGGACGCTGACCACTGAAATTCTGGCGCAATGCTGTGAAAGTACGCTGGAGCGGATGAAAAAACCGGTGATTCAGGCGCTGCGCGATGCCAGGTTCTCCGCCGATGAAGTGGATCATGTGGTGCTGGTGGGCGGTGCAACGCGAATGCCACTGGTGCGTCAGGCGGTGGCCCGTCTGTTCGGGCGCTTCCCACGCAGTGAGTTACAACCGGACGAAGCCGTGGCGCTCGGTGCCGGTATTCAGGCCGGACTGGTCTTGCAGGATCAGGCGCTCGATGACATCGTGCTGACCGATGTGATGCCGTTTACGCTCGGCATCGGAATTTCCCGCCCTAAAGGCGACGGCTACGAAGACGGTCATTTTCTGCCGCTGATTGAGCGAAACAGCTTTGTACCGGTGAGTCGCGTGGAAACGATTGTCACGATCTCCGATCAGCAAAAGTACCTGAATCTGTCCATTTATCAGGGTGAAGCACGGCGGGTCGCCGACAATATACTGCTCGGATCGCTGGCCGTTGATGTGCCTCCGCGCCCGGCAGGTGAAATGAGCGCCGAGGTGCGTTTCACTTACACGCTCGACGGCATTCTGGAAGTGGAATGTAAAATCACCAGCACCGGACAGGTGGAAAAACTGGTGATTGAGAAAGCGCCGGGCAGCCTGACACCTGCGCAAATTACCGCAAGTCTGCTGAAACTGGAAAACATCAAACAGCATCCCCGTGAGCAACTGGTAAACCGCCAGCTGGTAGCAGAAGCCAACGCGTATTATGAACAAAGCCTTGGCGACCAGCGGCAGTTTATCGCTGCTCAGCTGTATCGCTTTGAACATGTGCTCGACACGCAGGATGCCCGGCAGATTGCGGCAGCGCGTAAGGAATTTGAGGCGCTGCTGGTGCATCTGCGCAGTGAGTGGGAATAGCCCGATGGCGATCTGGTCAGTTTTGGGGATAGAAGCCACGCAGGACATCAGCGCGATCAAGCGGGCCTATGCACGGCAGCTCAAAAACACGCGACCCGATCAGCATCCCGAAGCGTATCAGCGTCTGCGGGAAGCGTTTGAATCAGCCCGGCGCGGCGATTATGTGTGGAATGCCAGTGACGCTGTCACTTATTCATCTCCCCTTTTGCCGATGACTGATGACGCATTAATCAGCCGGACGCAGGTCCACCATCTGGTATCCGATACCGTCAGCCTGCTGCTGGAAAATGAACAGGCTGGCGTGGCGTTGCTGAAAGTTTGTCTGTCAGAAGAATTGCTACAAAATCTTCAGTTGCGCGAAATGTTCAGTCAGCAGCTGGCGTGGGATCTGGCGGAGCGTGAAGGACTGACCCGCCCGGTGCTGGTGAACGTTGCCGTGCTGATGGGATGGGAAATTGACCATTATCAGCCCGTCGGGATTTCGCTTTGTCAGCTTGATGCGTTGCATCAGCAAATTGAAAATACTGCCGGAAGTCGTTGCCGGGATGATTCCGGTACACGCTGGGGTGAAGACTGATGTTTCTTTTGAATTCAGGATTAATGACGTGGGCGATGGAATGAGCAGCCAGGGAATTTGGTCAGTTTTAGGCATTGAGCCCACTCAGGATCTCAGCGTGATTAAACGGGCTTATGCCCGACAGCTGAAAAATACCCGTCCGGACCAGGACCCGGAAGGGTATCAACGTTTGCGTGAAGCCTTTGATGCGGCGAAAAATCAGGGGAATGACGCGACAATCAGTGACATTGTCACAATGCATGAGCCGCCTGCTGAGGTTGTCCCACAGACCTTTTTGCAAAAACCTGCTCCGTTTAACCCCGTCAATGAGATCAGGCAGGAAACCTATCGTGATACTGCGCTACGGCGAAAAATCATTTCACAGGCAACTGAAATTACTGATGAAATGATGGACGATGAAACTGCCGGCCTTAAGCGTCTGGATGTTTTTCTCAAGAGCAATGTGCTGCAAAACCTTGAACTGCACGAATTGTTCAGTCAGGAACTGGCAGCGCAATTAAGTGATCGTGAAGGGTTATATTCCGCACTTCTGATCAAGGTCTCCGACATTATGGGCTGGGATGTCGACCATTATCAGCCCGGTGGCATCTCACCTTACAGGCTGGCGGCCCTGCAACGTCAGGTTGAGATGACTGGTGCGAAACGTTACTGGTCGGTGATGGTACGTGCATATCAGGATTCAACACTGAATCGGTTGCGCTTGCGGTTACTCACGGTTGAAGGTGCAACCGTGCCCTGGTGGGCAAAGCTGGTACCCGATTTTATGACATCACTGAGCAATAAACTCAGAGAGATCAGAATGTATCATCCTGCGTTATTACCCTATTTAAATTCTGTGCTGCTGAAAACCCTGTCTGAAACCCGGGTAGCGCTAAGTTGGGGAACTGTTTTCCTGAACGGCTTCTGGCTTTTGCTGATCATGCTGGCGACGCGTGAGCATCCAGAGCCGTGGCGCTCGCGTATCTTACTCATCGCGATTATCGGGTTGTATATTCACGGTTACCGTTATCTGGAGCGAAAGTTGCGTTACCGCCCGCGTATGTTGTGCGCGACAGAATGTGTGTTGTCGGTGCTCTCGACCGCGATTATGGTGAAAATAATGCTGGGCTTCTTCACGATGTTTAAGCCTGACGCAGGAAATATGGTTATGGCATTCACCAATTATGGTGTACTCAGTGCCAGCAGTTTTTGCGTGCTCTGGATGATGGCACCAAAACACTGGAAATGGTACGGCGTGCCGTTAAACGCGATTATCATATTGGCGATGCTGCCGCGGCAGTTGATGGGAAAAAGTGCCGGAATCGTCAGAGCTGTAGCGTTTATCGCATTACTGGGGGGGTATTCCCTGCTGATTGCTTTCGGCTTCCGTTAAGGTTGCGGGTGGTTAATCCACCCGCTGTTGTTTTACTCTGCCAGAGTCCAGACACTGACGCTTCCGGCAGCGCAGTAAAATTGCGCGCTGCCTTGCTCGTCGGTTGTAATGATATCCTCGCGGTTTTCCAGCACGTCCCGCCATTTTTTACCGGCGAAGTTGTCGCCCAGATCAATCGTTTTCTCACCTGCTTCGCCGTTGGACATCACCACCACGCAGCCCGGGTGTTCTGCGGTGCCGCTGCGTGAAAACGCAATGCAGTTCGGGTGATCGAAATAATCGGTTTGTGCCCCCCATGCGTAGCGCTGACGGGCTCTGATCAGCGCTTCCAGTGGCACAATCGCAGGCAGTTCAATCGTGTAATTGTTACCGTCGTCCCCTTCATCCTCGTAACTTGCGCCGAATAAATCCGGATAAAATACGATCGGCACGCCCTGTTCCCGCAACAGGATTAACGCGTAGGCCAGCGGTTTGAACCACGGCTCAACCGGTGCTTCAAGAGACTGTAACGGCTGCGTGTCGTGATTGGCCACCAGGGTCACGGCATGCTCCGCATCGGCGGCAACCAGGGTGTTATCAAAAATGGTGGTCAGGTCAAAATCCGCTCCCTGCTTCGAAGCATGGTGGAAATTCAGCTGCAACGGCGCATCGAACAGCATGGTTTTGCCCTCCACCTGATGGATGTAATTTTGCAGCGTCTGGACATCGAATGACCAGTATTCCGCGACCAGATACATCGGCTGTTCGGCTTCCGCCTGAATATGGTCAATCCATTCTTTATAGAACCAGGCCGGAATATGTTTCACTGCATCAAGACGGAAACCGGTACAGTTCGTTTGTTCCATGATCCAGCGGCCCCAGTATTTGAGTTCCTCGCTGACCGCGTTATTGCGAAAATCGACGTTGGCTCCCATCAGATAATCGTAATTGCCAAACTCGTCGTCGACCTGATCGTTCCAGCCGCCGCCGGTGTAGTCGTTAACGATTTTGAAAATGCCCTGTTCATCCGGGTTTTCAATATGGTCGACACCGCTGAAGCAGTGAAAATCCCAGATAAATTTCGAATACCGGCCCTCACGGGCGGCAAAAATGAAACGTGTCCACGCTTCCGCTTCAATGATGTCATCACTGATTTCTTCACGGTTATCAATGTTAACGCGGTTAACCTGCACGCGTTCTTTCTCATCCGCCCCCATTTTATGATTGAGCACCACGTCAAGAATGACGCCCAGCTTATGCTGTTTCAGTGCGCCGATGGCCGCAAGTAATCCCTCTTTGTCGCCATATTTAGTGGCTCGGGAGCCTTTCTGTTCAAACTCGCCCAGATCAAACAAATCATATGTGTCATAGCCAACCGAATATCCCCCGGATTCGCCTTTATAGGCGGGCGGGAGCCAGGCAGCGGTAATGCCAATCTCAGCCAGCCAGGCTGCTTTTTCGGCCACCTCCGGCCAGAGCTTCCCCCCATCCGGGTAATACCAGTGAAAGAACTGAAACAACGTAGGATTCTGCATACAGACTTTCCATTCAGATGACCAGGAAATGAAGTATGGAGCAGGAACGAAAAAAATGCGGTAAAAGGCAAAAAAAAGCCGGTCAGCAAAGTGACCGGCTATGGGCATGTTGGAAAACGGAATCAGTTGATATCAGGATGCTGAGCAATCAGATTTTTTCTTTTTGCTTCAAGTTCAACAATCTGCGCATCAATATCTTCAATTTTCTGTTCGATGTTATCGTGATGTTCCTGGAGGATTTCACGCGCTTCCGCACGGTCTGAGGCCGCCGGTGTGGCGCCTTTCAGCGGACGGTTGGCGGTTTCTTTCATAAAGATACCGGTCACCAGACCAATCATCGCCACCACCATCAGGTAATACGCGGGCATGTACAGGTTATTGGTTGTTTCTACCAGCCACGCCGCGATCGTGGGCGTCAGACCCGCAATCAGTACTGAAATGTTGAAAGCAATCGCCAGCGCGCTGTAACGGATATGCGTCGGGAACATTGCCGGTAACGTTGACGCCATCACACCGATGAAGCAGTTCAGTAGCACCGCGAGGATCAGCAGACCTAAGAAAATCAGGCCTATCACATCACTGTTAATCAGAATGAAGCACGGGATAGCCAGAATGAACAGGCCGATGCTGCCGATGATCACGAAAGGCTTACGGCCAAAGCGGTCGCTCAGCATCCCCATGAATGGCTGTACAAACAGCATACCGACCATGATGGCGATGATGATCAGCACACCGTGATCTTCAGAGTAATGCAGGCTGTGGGACAGATAGCTCGGCATGTAGGTCAGCAGCATGTAGTAGGTGACGTTTGTGGCAATCACCATGCCGACACAGATAATCAGAGGCCGCCATTGCTTGGTCAGGATTTCACGGAACGAGACTCTTGGCGGTTCAGCGATGTCTTTGCGTGCATCACTGTCGATTTTATCCACGTGCTGCTGGAATGTCGGGGTTTCTTCCAGCGCATGACGCAGATAAATACCGATCAGGCCCAGCGGCGCAGCAATGAAGAACGGAATACGCCAGCCCCATTCGAGGAAGTTCGCCTCACCCACAATGCTGGAAATCAATACCACGACGCCCGCACCGAGAATAAAACCGGCGATGGAACCGAAATCCAGCCAGCTACCGAGGAAGCCGCGTTTCCTGTCAGGAGAATATTCCGCAACGAAAATCGCTGCACCGGTATATTCGCCACCCACCGAGAAACCCTGCGCTAATTTTGCCAGTAACAGCAAAATGGGCGCCCAGATACCGATGGAGTTATAACCGGGTATCAGCCCGATACAGAAGGTGCTGACGGACATGATGATGATGGTGACGGAAAGGACTTTCTGGCGACCAAATTTGTCGCCAAGCGCACCGAAGAACAGGCCGCCCAGAGGCCTGACAAGGAACGGTACGGAAAAGGTTGCCAGGGCGGCAATCATTTGAATACCCGGGTCTGCACCCGGGAAAAACACCTGCCCTAAAGCAAAGGCCACAAATCCATACACACCGAAATCAAACCATTCCATCGCATTGCCCAGTGCTGCGGCGGTAATGGCTTTTTTCAGTTTGGTGTCGTCAATGATAGTAATGTCATTGATTTGCATAGGTTTCACACGTTTTTTTCTTAATCTCATCTTTTACATCCCTTTTCTAAAATACTCCACCGTGTAAGCGTGAGATATTTTGTTCGTACTCTTTAATCATCCAGAGTATCAATAGCATTTGAGTAAGCTATATCATTATAGGATGGTTTTACGCTGTGGCAAAAGCCAACCGTTTTGTGATCAGCTTTGCACTTTTGTTTTCACCCGACGCCGTTTTATCTCACTAAGTGGTAATGTGTTTTCAAATTAATGAAACTGCATTTTAATTAATGAAAAGGAAGCCAGAACACCGGCTGATTTCAAACTACTTGTGGGGTGAATCATGGCAAAAGGTTCTCAGATTCAATTTAATTTCCATACCGTTCAGGACCCTCAGACCGGTGCGCGGGTAACCCGTTTAACGCCGCCCGATGTGTTGTGTCATCGCAATTATTTCTATCAGAAATGCTTTACCCGTGATGGCAATAAACTGTTGTTTGCCGGTGAGTTTGACGGCAACCGCAACTATTACCTGCTGGATTTGAAAACACAGAATGCGGTGCAACTGACGGAAGGCAAAGGCGATAACACTTTTGGCGGTTTCCTCTCTCCGGACGATCAGTATCTTTACTACGTCAAAAATGAACGTAGCCTGCAGCGCGTAAAACTGGCTGATTTTAGTGAGCACACCGTGTATCAGGTGCCGGAAGAATGGGTTGGCTACGGCACCTGGGTGGCCAACAGCGAATGCACCCGTCTGGTGGGTATCGAGATCAGTCGTGAGGACTGGACGCCCCTGTCAGACTGGAAAATCTTCCAGGCGTTTTATCACAGCAATCCGCACTGCCGTCTGTTGCGCGTCGATTTACTCAGCGGGAAATCCCGTGTGATCCACGAGAAAAACGAATGGCTCGGACACCCGATTTATCGCCCGTTTGATGACAACACCGTCGCTTTCTGCCACGAAGGCCCTCACGATCTGGTTGATGCACGCATGTGGCTGGTGAATGAAGACGGCAGCAATGTGCGTAAAGTGAAAGAGCATGCGCCAGGCGAAAGCTGCACACATGAATTCTGGGTACCGGACGGTTCTGCGCTGATGTATGTGTCTTATCTGAAAGGCCAGCATGACCGCCACATCCGCCGTTTCGATCCGCAAACTGGTGAAGATGTCTGTCTGATGACTATGCCGGCCTGTTCGCATCTGATGAGCAACGAGAATGGTACGCTGCTGGTCGGTGACGGTTCCGGTACGCCGGTAGATGTGAAAGATACTGCCAGCCATACGATTGAAAACGATCCGTGGTTGTATATTTTCGATGCCAAAACCCGTCAGCATGCTCCTCTGGCCGCGCATAACAGTTCATGGCAAGTGCTTGATGGCGACCGGCAGGTGACGCATCCGCACCCATCTTTCTCGCCCGATGACCGTCACGTGCTTTTCACCACCGATTACGAAGGCTTACCGGCACTGTATCTGGCGGAAATCCCGGATGCCCTCCTCAGTTCATTACGCAAGGACTAACCGATGTTTACGTTTAAAAAAGATATTCCCTTACAGGATCTGGGTGACGGTGTGAGCCGTCGCGTTCTGGCGCATGACGGCACCATGATGGCCGTTGAAGTGTATTTTGAAGAAGGCGCCATTGGACCGATGCATAACCACGTGCATGAACAACTGACATATGTGTTGTCCGGTCGCTTTAAATTCACGATCGGTGAAGAAACCCGTGAAGTAAGCGCAGGCGATACTCTGTATAAAAAACCGTACATCATGCACGGCTGCGTCTGTCTGGAAAAAGGTGTGTTGCTCGACACATTCACGCCGCAACGACAAGATTTTTTATAATTCTTTCTGATCATAAAAAAACCGGTGCCATGAGCACCGGTTTTTTGACCCCACAGAAAACAAAATCTTATGCGAGGATTTCACGCACAAAGGTTTCGATCTCTTTGTTCTGGCAGTTTTCAAAGAAACATTTCTGGAAACGTTCGCCGGTGACAGCGGTTTTTACCAGTTCAGGATCGATAGCACGCAGCGTATCCAGATAGTTTTCTTTTACCACTGCGGCTTTCACCTGATTCAGAATACCGGCGTTGCGCACCTGAGGTTCTTTGCGGTCAGCCGGATAGCCTTCTCCTTTCACACCGGTAAAGGCCTTTTCAAAGATGAAACGCACGTTCAGCTCAGCGCCCCAGCCGAAGCCTTTAGCGAATGGCAGTGATAAGGCGTTGCCGTTGTTGATTTGCGCGAACAGGAAGGCATCCGCCGGATCAATACAATAACCGCAGTTAACGCCCGGGTGAATGTTCAGAGACATCAGTGCGCCCTGACCGGTGCCGCAGCCTGCAACGACAAAATCCACAGCTTTAGAATTGAGCAGAATACTGGCCATGATGCCCAGATGGATGTATGTCAGGTGGTGATCCTGTTCGTCAGACATGCCCACGTTGTAGACCGGATACTCTTTTTCCGATGCCACGGCGTTGAGTTCTTTCAGGATGATCGCGTTTTTAGCGGCCTGACTGTTTTCCATCATCAATGCAATTTTCATGAGATTTCCTCTTTGGGCAGCGGTGTGACCCGCTGCTGTCGGTGAATATTTGTCAGTAATTAGCGTGATTAACGCGCCAGCCAGCCGCCGTCAACGGCAATCGTGTAGCCATTGATATAGTCGGAAGCCGGTGAAGACAGGAACACAACCGGCCCCATCAGATCAGATGGCAAGCCCCAGCGGCCAGCAGGAATACGCCCCAGAATCTCTTCGCTGCGTGCTTCATCGGCACGAAGTTGCTGGGTGTTGTTGGTCGCCATATAACCCGGTGCAATCGCGTTCACGTTGATGTTGTGTTTCGCCCATTCATTGGCCAGCAGACGAGTCACACCCATGACGGCGCTTTTCGATGCGGTATAAGAAGGCACGCGGATACCGCCCTGATAAGAAAGCATCGACGCGATATTAATGATTTTGCCGCCGGTGCCCTGAGCAATAAATTGCTTCGCGACAGCCTGTGACATGAAGAACACGGATTTGATGTTCAGATTCATCACATCATCCCAGTTCTTTTCGCTGAACTCGATGGCATCTTCACGGCGGATGATCCCGGCGTTATTGACCAGAATATCCAGATGTCCCATTTCTGCGACAGCGCGTTCGAGCAGCGCCGGAATGACTTTCGTGTCGCTCAGATCAGCCGTCAGGCTCAGGAAACGGCGGCCTGTTGCGCCAACGCGTTCGATAGTTTCTGTGGGCTCGACAATGTTGATCCCAACAATGTCACAACCGGCTTCGGCGAGGCCGATTGCCATACCCTGACCTAAACCGGTATCGCAACCGGTCACTACCGCGACTTTTCCCTGAAGCGAGAAATTATCCAGAATCATGATGGTTCCTTTATGCATAAAACGGAGGCGAATACGCTTTTCCGCAGGACTATTGGTTGTCGGGCTGTGCCCGGCGCCGAAATGATAAAAGGAGTTTAGCGATAAAACTCCCGCAACTCAAGAAATTGAAACGTCATTTCAATTTATGTGAACTTTGATGTCGTTTTTTGTTGGGTTGATCACGTCCTGACGCAGGGGGTCGTGCAAATGCCAGAAACTGAACGCTGTAAACAGGAAAAATGCGCAGCAAAGCGCCTGATGAAATTAATCATCCGGAGGAATTCTGGAGAGGAAAGGGAAGTTTATGAGGGAGAGAAAAATTCACTGCCCGGCAGGGAAGCCGGGCCAGCGGTACACGCTCACCAGGTAAGCAGAGGCAACCGTTAGTGCAGGCAGCCCTGACATTCCGTTGCCAGATTCAGACCACGACGCCAGTCGCCCGGAGTCTGACCAAACTGGCGTTTGAAACTGCGGGTGAAAGATTGCTGTGAGTCGAAGCCCAGAGAAATCGCAACGCTGACAATAGGTTCGCCACTACTGGCCAGCATATCGGCAGATTTCTTCAGTTTTTTCTCACGAATGTATTCACCCATCGGCAAGCCGGTGTGCTCTTTAAACATACGCTGCAGATACCAGCGGGAATACCCTGCCCGTTTGGCAACAGTTTTAATATCCAGACGTTCTTCCAGATTGTGATCGATCCACTCGATCAGGTCGTGAATGAAATCCTCGGTTCTCATGGCAAGTCTCCTGCTTCTTTTTTGTTTGCGCCCCCCGAGGGCGACTCGTCTTTTAATACGTTGACCCAGTTTTCGATTAAATGCAAGTTTTACTATTGCATTTAATTGGCCGTTACCGGATAGTCTCTTTCCCGAAGTAAACGTTCTGTAAAATAGCACAGAAAGTGTAACAGTAATTCTTGCACTTTAGTAAGCGCATCCCTACAATCCCCTCGAATCAATTGTATCAATATTTGATACATTATTGTGCTGATGAACGGCGCAAGTCCCAAAAAAGTCAGATCAGGCAAAGGACGTTACCCGGCGGACAGGCCGGTGTATTGCCTGGCAGTACTTACTCACTGGAAATAAAAATAATGATGAACCTGCAAAAATCACAGGTTGTTGTACGCGGCCGCTCCGGCGGTACGCCTTTGACGTTGCGCCTTTCAGGGGTTGCGCTGATGGTTGCCCTGCTCGCCGGGTGTGACAACAGCGTGGCGCAAAATGCTGCACCACCTGCTCCGCAAGTCAGCGCGGCAGATGTGTTAATCAAACCAATCAGCCAGTGGGATGCGTTTAACGGACGTGTGGAAGCGGTACAAAGTGTTCAGTTGCGCCCCCGCGTGTCCGGCTATATCGATAAAGTGAATTATCAGGAAGGTCAGGAAGTGAAAAAGGGTCAGGTGCTGTTCACCATCGACGACCGCACTTACCGCGCCGCGCAGGAACAGGCGCAGGCTGAACTGGTGCGTGCGCGCAATCAGGCCAGTCTGGCGAGAAGTGAATCCGCCCGTACGGAAGCGCTGATCGGTTCGCTGGCTGTGTCGAAAGAAGCTGCGGAGCAACGTCGTTCGGCCGCTTCGCAGGCACAGTCAGATGTGCTGGCAGCTCAGGCACAGCTGGACATGGCACAGTTGAATCTTGATTTCACCCGTGTCATCTCCCCGATTGATGGTCGCGCCAGCCGTGCGATGATCACGACCGGCAATCTGGTAACAGCGGGCGACAGTGCCAGTGTACTGACCACGGTGGTGTCACTCGACACGGTCTACGTGTATTTCGATGTCGATGAAGGGACGTTCCTGCGCTATCAGGCGCAGGCCCGCGAAGGGAAATTCAATGACAGCCCGCAAAGTCGCTTACCGGTTCATGTCGGGCTGGTGGGTGAAAACGGCTACCCGCATCAGGGCGTCGTCGATTTTACTGACAATCAGCTGAACTCCGGCACAGGCACGATCCGCATGCGTGCTCTGCTGGATAACCGCGACCGCACATTTACGCCGGGATTGTTTGCCCGCGTTCAAATGCCAGGCAGCGCACAGTTCAACGCCCTGCTGGTGGACGATAAAGCCATCCTTACCGATCAGGATCGTAAATTCGTTTATGTGGTGGATAAAGACGGCAAGGCGCAGCGACGTGATGTTGAAATTGGCCGCATATACGGCGGCTTACGCATCGTGCAGAAAGGCCTTGAAGCAGGCGATCGCGTCATCATCGATGGCGTACAAAAAGTGTTCATGCCGGGCATGCCGGTCAATGCCAAAACCGTCAGCATGGCGGCTAATACTGTCACGCCAGCCGCTCCTGCCGTTCAATAAAAGAGAATCCTGACTCATGGACTTTTCCCGCTTTTTCATCGACAGGCCGATTTTTGCGGCCGTCTTGTCGATTCTGATTTTAGTCACCGGGGCGATTGCCATTCCCCTGCTGCCGGTCAGCGAATACCCGAACGTGGTACCGCCAAGCGTGCAGGTTCGCGCTGAATATCCGGGTGCTAACCCGAAAGTGATTGCTGAAACCGTGGCGACGCCGCTGGAAGAAGCGATCAACGGTGTTGAAAACATGGTGTACATGAAATCCGTGGCCGGTTCTGATGGTGTGCTGGTGACGACAGTCACTTTCCGTCCGGGAACCGATCCGGATCAGGCACAGGTTCAGGTGCAAAACCGTGTGGCCCAGGCCGAAGCCCGTCTGCCGGAAGATGTCCGCCGTCAGGGCGTGACCACGCAGAAACAATCGCCAACGTTGACGCTGGTGGTGCATCTGGTGTCACCTTCGGGTAAATATGATTCGCTGTATCTGAGCAACTACGCCACGCTGAAGGTGAAAGACGAGCTGGCACGTTTGCCGGGTGTCGGGCAGATCCAGATTTTCGGTGCAGGCGAATATGCCATGCGCGTGTGGCTGGATCCGAACAAAGTCGCGGCGCGGGGTCTGACGGCTTCTGACATTGTGAAGGCAATGCAGGAACAGAACGTACAGGTGTCTGCCGGTCAGCTGGGCGCAGAACCGATGCCGAAAGACAGTGATTATCTGCTTTCCATCAATGCGCAGGGTCGTCTGAAAGATGAAGATGAGTTCGGCAAAATCATCCTGAAAAGCGGTGATAATGGCGAAATTGTCCGTCTTCGTGATGTGGCGCGTATCGAAATGGGGTCCGGCAGTTATGCCCTGCGCGCGCAACTTAATAATAAAGATGCAGTCGGGATCGGTATCTTCCAGTCGCCTGGCGCGAATGCGATCGATTTGTCAGACGCGGTGCGAGCCAAAATGGATGAACTGGCAACCCGGTTCCCGGAAGGCATGACCTGGCGTGCGCCGTACGACCCGACGGTGTTTGTCCGTGATTCCATCAGTGCGGTGGTTCACACATTGCTGGAAGCCGTCGTGCTGGTCGTACTGGTGGTTATTCTGTTCCTGCAAACCTGGCGCGCATCAATCATTCCTTTGCTGGCGGTACCGATATCTGTGATCGGGACATTCAGCATTCTGTATTTGCTCGGATTTTCGCTTAATACACTCAGTCTGTTCGGGCTGGTGCTGGCGATAGGGATAGTCGTCGATGACGCCATTGTGGTGGTGGAAAACGTCGAGCGAAACATCGAGGAGGGACTCGCGCCAAGGGACGCTGCGCACCAGGCGATGCGGGAAGTTTCAGGACCGATAGTGGCTATCGCGCTGGTGCTGTGTGCGGTGTTCGTGCCGATGGCGTTTTTGTCGGGCGTGACCGGTCAGTTCTATAAGCAGTTTGCGGTGACCATCGCCATTTCAACCGTGATCTCGGCCATCAACTCACTGACGTTGTCCCCTGCTCTTGCGGCATTGCTGCTTAAATCGCACGGTGCACCGAAAGACATGCCGTCGCGGCTTATCGACCGCCTGTTCGGCTGGATTTTCCGACCGTTCAACCGGTTCTTTAATGCCAGTTCACATCGTTATCAGAATGCAGTGTCTAAAACACTTGGGCGTCGTGGCGCGGTATTTGTGGTTTACATTCTGCTGTTGTGTGCGGCGGCCTTTATGTTCAAAGCCGTGCCGGGGGGCTTTATCCCGACGCAGGATAAACTGTATCTGATCGCGGGCGTGAAAATGCCGGAAGGCGCGTCCTTATCCCGCACTGATGCGGTGATCCGCAAAATCAGCGCAATGGGGTTAAGTACTGATGGCGTAATTGATGCGGTGGCGTTCCCCGGGTTGAACGCTTTGCAGTTCACCAATACGCCGAATACCGGTACGGTGTTCTTCGCGTTGAAACCACTGAGCGAACGTACCCGTACAGCGGCGGAGATTAATGCGGAAATCAACGCCAAGATTTCGCAGATCCAGGAAGGGTTCGCCTTCTCCATTATGCCGCCGCCGATCCTCGGATTGGGTCAGGGATCAGGTTATTCTCTGTATATACAGGATCGTGCAGGGCTGGGTTACGGTGCATTGCAAACCGCGATTAACACCATGTCCGGCGCTATCATGCAAACGCCGGGAATGGGGTATCCGATTTCTTCATATCAGGCTAACGTGCCGCAGTTGGACGCGCATATTGACCGTGATAAAGCCAAGGCGCAGGGCGTATCGCTGGACGAACTGTTCAGTACGCTGCAGGTGTATCTCGGCTCGTCCTATATCAATGATTTCAACCGGTTCGGACGTACCTGGAAAGTAATGGCACAGGCCGATGGCCAGTTCCGTGACACCGTGGAAGACATTGCCAATCTGCGTACCCGTAACGATAAAGGTGAAATGGTGCCAATCGGCAGTATGCTGAATATCACCACCACTTACGGTCCCGATCCGGTGATCCGCTATAACGGCTATCCGGCAGCAGATTTAATCGGTGACGCTGATCCCCGCGTGCTTTCTTCGACGCAGGCAATGACCGAGCTGACTGCAATGTCGAAAAACCTGTTACCGAACGGCATGAATATCGAATGGACCGACCTGAGCTATCAGCAATCCACACAAGGCAATGCTGCACTGATTGTGTTCCCGATGTCCGTGTTACTGGCGTTTCTGGTGCTGGCCGCCCTGTATGAGAGCTGGACGCTGCCGCTGGCGGTAATCCTGATTGTGCCAATGACCATGCTATCGGCCCTGTTTGGCGTGTGGCTGACCGGTGGCGACAACAACGTGTTTGTACAGGTCGGACTGGTGGTGCTGATGGGACTGGCATGTAAGAACGCGATTCTGATTGTTGAGTTCGCCCGCGAGCTTGAACTGCAAGGTAAAGGGATTATCGAATCTGCGCTTGAGGCATGCCGTCTGCGTCTGCGCCCTATCGTCATGACCTCGATTGCGTTTATCGCCGGGACTATCCCGTTGATTCTGGGTCACGGCGCGGGTGCGGAAGTGCGCGGTGTCACCGGTATTACCGTATTCTCCGGTATGCTGGGTGTGACGTTGTTCGGGTTGTTCCTGACGCCTGTTTTCTACGTCGCACTGCGCAAGCTGGTGACGCGTAAGAAAGTCGTTTTAGAAACGCAAACTGTGTAAACCGTTAAGATCAACAGAATGCAAAAAGCCGGGAGAATGATCTCCCGGCTTTTTTTTATATGCTTTATTAAGAGCGGTGCGCAGCGTCTTGCGTATCAGCGCTCTATTTCAAACAGAGCGAATCTTCTGGGTTTTGCGCCGCTAAATCTTTGGTACATTTGTATTTGCCACCGCGTTCAAACTCAGCCAGGGCATCCGCAACGGTATGACGGGCTAACACCTGAAACGATGCTTCTTCAGCTTCGCTGACAATGTTTTTGAAATAGGTGCAGGCATTGGCGCTGACCACACAGCGGGCGGGCACGTCCGGGCGCGCTGCCCACAGACGTTTATCTTCAATCACCGCGCAATAAATATCACGAAGTGTGATTTCTTCCGCCGGACGGCCAAGTGTAATCGAGCCGGTGCGACCAAGTGTGGAGACGATAATGCCATGCTGAGTCAGTGGCACCATCAGTTTGCGGATAAAACTGGAGTTGGCTTCCAGACCCGTTGCTAAAATCGCACTGGTGCAGCGCTGGCCAGCCTTTTGGGACTGAGCGATACAAAACACCATCTGCATAGCTGTCGGAAAGCGATAATCTAACATGTCATTGTCCTGAGAAACCAAGTCTTAGGTGAAGCACCGTATCACAGAGGAAATCCCCTATACGTGATCTGGTCAATAATATAACAAACACTGTTGCATTATTGAAGGCAGACACCTCTTAAACGCACAGAAAGCCACGATTTAGGGCACAAAAAAACCCATCCGGAGATGGGTTTTGGTACTCAGATTCTTTTATGAGAAGTTTCGGAGATTAGAACTGATATTGTAAGCCTACGCCCACGATATCATCGGTAGAGATTTTGTTGGTTTCGTAGAAATTATCATCGTTGTCCAGCAGGTTAATTTTGTAATCAACGTAGGTGGACATATTTTTGTTGAAGTAATAACTCGCACCAACAGAAACATATTTAACCAAATCTTTATCGTTGTTATCAGAAGTATTACTGCCGTCTGCAGTCAAATCCTTACCTTTAGATTGCAGGTAAGACACTTCAGGACGTAATCCAAAATCAAATTGATATTGTGCGGTTACTTCGAAGTTCTGCGTTTTGTTTGCAACACCACTCTCACCAAACATTGTCATATTACGCGTTTCGGAATACATCGTAGCGAGATAGACATTGTTTGCGTCATATTTTGTACCCACAGTCCAGACATCAGCTTTATCCCCTCCTGCAAAATTCTCGCCTGCAGAAGTCGTCTGATCGTTTGTACGGTCAGATGAGGCATACGCGGCACCCGCAGTGATACCCATACCGAAGTCGCAGAGCTAAGTAAATAATTTAAACCATTGAATAAAAAAGAAAATACCGCCATTTCAGCATGCCTTTACTTGCAAAAATTGTGTTTGTAACTGCATGAATTTACAAAGAATAAATTTAGTTTTGCAGAAGGGTTTTATTTTAACAAAACAAATATTACTGTATGCATATCCAGTTTAATGTGTGTGCGGTGATTTATGTTTGTTGAGCTGATTTACGACAAAAGAAATATGGCCGGTGTACCAAACGCCAATGCTCTGATCCTTGCTGAACTGACCAAACGTGTACATGGCACCTTCCCTGATGCTGACGTGAAGGTGAAGCCAATGGTGACGCTCAGCAGCATCAATACGGACGCCAGCAAGGCGCAGAAGGCAGTCTGGCCGTAATAGTGGAAGATATGTTTGAGGATGCCGGTAACTGGCTCGCTGTGGAGTAAGGGGGATTTATGCATATTGAACTGCTGATCGACAAAACCAAGCAGCTGCCCATCGGCGCGGTCGAGGCTTTCGAAGTTGAGTTTGATAAAAGGCTTGAAAGGAATTACCCAGGCGCCACGTTCAGCGTTCGCAGAGCTGGCAGTGATGGGATGTCGTTACCGGGCGGTTCGCCTCACGATCGGGAAGTGATTGACATGATGCTTCAGGAGACGTGGGAAAGCGCAGATGACTGGTTCCAGCCATAGAAAGTATCATGAGAATCTTCAATCCCTGATATATCAACAGTATTGGTGTTCCAAGTAATGAAGCTTAGTATGTCTTGCAGGGTTCTGAAGAAAAGCTGTGGCTATAATCTCTAACCTATACTCAGCACATGCATTGACGACAGATATCACTTGAACAACAATGAAGTAGTATTATGCGTTTTAAAAATTGAGGTTGTGATAAACCCATGGGCAAAGAAAACCGCCTGACCTTAAAACTTGATGGAACTAGCCCAGGCGAGCTTTCAATGCATCGTCTCGGAAAGTATCTTTCAGCTCTATCGGATCTTTATGGTTCGGTAGATGCCGTTCACTTCAAAGATGTGAGCGAAGGGTCGGCTTGCCTAAATACTTGGGTTGATAGCACAACCTCATATAACGCTGTAGTTCAGCGATCTATTTCGCAAGCCACTACATCCGGAACGGCTTACCTTAGATTGGTTTCTCTTCTTTCGCAGGACGGCTTTGAAGCCCGAATACTCAATCAGGACAAAGTAACTATTTTAGAGTTTCCATCCGCAAAAGAAGAATCCACGCTGATCGTTACGAAAAAAGGTAAGGTTCAAGGGAAACTTTATAATGTAGGTGGCAAGGATGACTCAGCCCCAGTCAAGCTTGAAGGCGCTAACGGCGAAACATTTCATTGCGAAGCTACCCCCGCCATGGCCGCTAAGCTCGCTATACATCTTTTCAAACAAGTAAGAGTTTCTGGCAACAGTGAATGGATAAAGAAAGACGGAAAGTGGAAACTTAAAAAATTAATAATTGAGTCTTTCGAAGTCCTTGAAAAATCTAACTTGAAGACTGCTTTAAAAGCATTACAGAATTCCTCTGGTAATCAATGGAAAGAAGAAGATGACGCACAAGCCATCTTAAAAGCTTTAAGGGCGCTAAATTGCGAATAATATTCGATACAAACATCTTAGTGCAGGCCATCACGGGAATGCGAGATGGGTGCACACTTTCTGATCCTGAGACAGGAATTGAAGTTGCTGATCCGGACAGAAGAGTCGAGGCCTTAATCGATATGGTTGAAAACAGCCGGGGCGCTATTATAATCCCCACCCCTGTTTTAGCTGAGTATCTGGTCGGTATCGACAAAAAAGATCATCAGAACCACCTTAATCTGATTCAGCGACAGTCATGTTTTGAAATTGCTAGTTTTGATGAGATAGCAGCTATCGAATGTGCTCAAATGCCTTCACTAAAAGAATTAAAAATGATGTTAAAAGGTGATACGGCTAACAAGATAAAATTTGATCGACAGATAATAGCTATAGCGAAAGCCCTCAGCGTTGACGAAGTGTGGACGCACGATAAAGGCGTTTTTAATCGATGCAAAGAGCTTGGAATCGTCGTTAAGTCTTTAGCTGATGTAGATCCTGCTCCTGTTCAAGTCTTGATTGACATGAGTCTTGATGCTTCCTCCGAGCTTCACTAGGTAACCCGGCCTCCGAGCCGAGTTTTTTGTGCCTAAATAACATCCGTATCAATGACTCTGCAATGGAGTGCAAATGAAATATCGTTGGTGGTTCTTGATTGTCCTTTTATTTGCTGCAGGTAAATATAACGATTACATTGTCTCAAAAGCTGCAAAGCAGATCGTTGTGGTTAGAAACTCCTGCTTCATAAGTCCGGGCTGTCAGAAGATGTAAAATTTGTGCCTGTAACTTGGCAATTAAAGCTCACTAGACTATTCTCAAATCAGTTGACACAAGATCAGCAAGCCTGACAAGGCGAGTAGTATATCTATCCTTGAATAGCCCACCTTATCCGTGGATTCTGCTTTCCTGAAAATTACCACTTTTTTAGACATTGTATTGCAAGTTGCAATACGTCATTTTGTTTACTGTTCGAATCAACAGCCTCTTCCTGGACTCGCTCAAGCCACGTAACAATTCGGTATCGGCTAACGCCCTCATCACCCTCTGACAGCATTAGGTAACATTCACCAATCATCCTGCATGCCTCTTGATAGGCAGAATCAACACCTTGCATAGTAACTCCGACTAACAAAAAAATGATATTAGTCATGTTAACCGGAGATTTTTTGTAAAGTATCTACCGCTTATAAACTTTATTCAAAATTCATCTAAAATAAGAATAGCTGACACAAGAGCAGCAAGCCTGCCAAGGCGCTATGAGTGCCTATCTTCTGATAACCCGCCGTTAACGCGGGTTTTTTTTAACTACAAACTACATTTACTTAAGCCAAATCTACTTCATGAGCTATCCTCAACAAAGGAGTAACACTCCTGTTCCTAAACTAAATTTGGTGGTAATTCACTAGCCTTCGTTCGCGAAGGCTTTTTTGTTTATGTCGGCTGTTGATCGGTAAGGAAAGAAATTTATGAGGAATGTTCGCTATTGGCTGGTGGGTTCAAATCCCCCCAGCTCCACCAATTTAGATAGGACAGTGAAGGGACAAACTCATATAAACCAGTAATTTATGAGTAACATTAGGACTCAACACTGACACCATCTGGACAGAAAAGGATACGTAAAAGATACGCGGCTCCTTCTGTTGAGAGAACCTCCGTCACCAACGGAGGTTTTTTTTCGTCTCAAATGCACGGTGTATCGTCAAACACCTGGTTACCAGCATCATTGATGATATGGGTGACAACGCCGGCAATGATTGTATCTTCGCCTTCCAAATCGCCGCCCTCGATCAACGTTTCCATATCCGGCTGATCCAGAGATTGCAATGAATGTCGTAAGAAAATGAAATATAGATAAATTTTCATATATGCATGGAGTGCCCGGTTTGTTTCGGGCAGCATATGAGATAATTAATTTCCAAATTTTCCTGTCAAAAGGAATAACTAAGCAACCTTTCCAATATCTTCAGGAATTGATTTGTTTGATGTTATTCTTTTCCCAAGTGACATCATTGGCTTTTCTATGTACTTGTAAGTCACTGATGAAATAGCAATGCTAACCACAATACACCCAAATGGAAATGCCACATAAATATATAAAGGCAACTCATTAAATCCGGATAGTAAACTAAGGATATAAAAAACTATTGCCATATGCACCATATATATAGAGTATGATATTCTCCCTATATAAAGCACTGGCTTCCAATCAAGTATCTTACCGATGAAGGATAATTTCCCGCACATATCTTTTTTGAGAACAGCGTAGAATGATACCACCCATATTATTACTGGCAATGCATCCTTCTCAAGCAAAACGATCGACAAGAATATAACAATTGCAGAGCCTGCTTTTAATTGATTAATGTCAATTGATGGATATATATTCTTATAAAAATAAAATGTTATATACCCTATTGAGAATGCAAAAAGGTTATTTCCATAAAACCCTTTGTCAGTTATTTTTCCATACCCAATCATAAAAGCAAGAATAATAAACAATGCAAAACAATTCTTCTTATTGGTTATTTTATTCATCAATGCAAATAATAATGGCGCGATGATATAAAACTGCCATTCTACTGACACACTCCAAGCCTGACCCAGTATAGTAAATGAAGAATCCTTAAGTATTGATACAGGTACCGCACCCTGAATTAATAATAAATGGAAAAATGCATGCAGTGATGGTGATTTATTAAACTGATCGATTAGCTCAAGCCTGCCGTTTGTTGCGGGTGCTGTGAGGGCATGAGTTAAAACACTGGTAGTAAAGTCAAGCATTATGAAAGAAACAATCAGCGCGACTAAATATATTGGAAAAATTCTAAAGAATCGTTGAGTTATATATTTACCATAGCTCTGAGGTTTGTTATCCAACATAAAGAAAATAACAAATCCACTAAGCATTATGAATACGTCAACAGCTTGTGTATTTAGGAGGTTGGCAGGTATCTTACTTGATAGCATAGGTAGACTTGCCAAAGCATGTCCAGCAACTACCCATAAGGCCATCAGTCCACGTAGCCCCTCTAGTTCCTTAATATATTTCACAGAAGCAGCCCCTTACTCAGCGTAAAAAAACACAAAATTACATTAGTTTACATTTCATGTAGTTTTATATTCATGTTTACTACTTGTTTACGCAAGCATTTTATTTACTATCAAAATTAGCTGCTTAAAGACCGCTCTATCCTTACGCCTATCACAGGTACCAGTCGCAGTGAAGCCATTTGGATTTCATATTTTATATGCATTGATTTTCAAATAATTAGAAGTAACGACTAACTTCCAAGAACCGCTATCGTAAGTGGATACCTATTGATACATAGAAAGATAGGTACAGAACCAGCATGGGTTTGTGGGCGGATTGAAGAGGCACGACCTACTCAGAGCAAACGTGTTTGTATTCAGCATATTTGTAGAGAAGTGGGACGTGCTTCTTTTGATGCATGTTATACAGTAACTAAACGCCTGCGTCGTAGATGTCAGCCATCTCCTTTTCAGTTAGCCTGGCCGGATAGTAAACAATTTTCTGGATCGTACCGTTAAACCATAGTGCATCCGGATTTTTATCTGTGCTTCGCCCCCTTCCTACGCATATGCGGCCAAAAAGGGCTGATGCAACCGAGGCGGCGACTTGTGTTAACCCGTATTCATCATACGTTAGCATCGTCATAGCGTCATACGACAGAAATCCCCGATAACTACGTCCTGCGCCAGCTACACCCTTTTTCGTATCCAGACTGGTATTGGCTCCGGCATTGTATGAGGAGGCCGAAATCACGCCGTTCTGGCTTGCCAGGTTCTTCTGATAAAAAGCGATATAATTCGCACTAGTATCAGTGGATTCAACACCAAAGAACCCGTTGCCAAGCTCCAGCGCACCAAGAGGAGACTGGTTAACACCGGGCATCACGGCTTCAACGTAAACTGTTCCTGCATCAGCAGACATGAATCCTGTCACTGAATTATTAGCATTCATGGTATCAGCGGCGCGTGTTCCGGATGCGCCCGACGTTGACACATAAGACGTGGCTGCTTCACGGACTTCCAGTTGAGCCCCCCAGACATACACTGTCTTACCAGTACCGGCGTAGGCTGGCATAAGCCCGGCATTCACTCCATCATTGATGAATGCCATCCCGGCTCCACCTGCAGTGTAAGCAGCATAAATACGGATTGTAATGCTGATCCGCCAGTATCCATTCGGTCCTGCCTCAATACCAGCTTGTTGCACCGCAGATGAAGCTCTGGCAACAATTCCTTTCTCCAGATCGAAGTTAGCGAAAGTATTTCCCGAAGTAGCAGGCAGCGCATATAACTGCACAAACCGGGCGGCCCCCTTCTTCACATAAATACTGTAGGTATGGTAGCTATTTACTGCTGTCGCCGTTGCATTCACTTCCTCAAGCGTGTGAATAGTGTTACCGGTTCCTTCTGTAACCAGCGTCGCTGACGTATTACCATCCGGAGAGATCGCCGCTGCAGCATCTACCGCGACCCCGGTTTTCGCCCAGGCTGATTGCGTGAAATCTTCGCTGTAAATTGCCTTATTGGACGTTGAGTTATGTAACGTAACGCCAAGACGTTTGCGCGTTACCGGATCATAAACGAAAGCTGCCTCATTATTAGCTACGTTCTGAAGAATACCGTAAGGACCGACAACGGATTTTTGCGAAGCGCGAGCAAAATTAATGATTCCGCTTATCAGCGTACTTCTGAAAAGTTTGCCGGTAGTGATGTTTCTGGCTAAATAAAGCCCATTTTTAAAATCTAAATAGAGCGAGGCATTATCTGGCATAGGAGCATTTGCCCCTGGTAACTGTGACGGGTCGCCTTTATATTCTGAGTTACTTTTCAGTTCAAGAGCCATGTTAGTTCCTTATTCTTTTCCTGGGTTACGACCATAGGTCACATTAGTTTTTGTACCCGTAAGGTTTTCAGCAGCCGTTTTAAAACCGACATAATGATTTCCATCAATATCAACATCGACCAAGTTACCATTGCCGCATAAACCATAGTCCTGAGTTCTGGTGTCCTGATTGTCACGTAATTTATTACTGGTTATGGATCCGCCCGTAATATTGCCGTTTATGACCAGTCCTGATCCGCCGCCATTCGGAGTATCCTGCCCGTTGTTAAAAATACGGTTGTGTTCAATATCGACGTTTTTCATGGTACCGCTCGCCAGACGAAGGCCATCCCGACCATTTCTGGCCATCTCATTCCCGAATATCCATACGTCGTTATATTCAAGTGAACCAGCCGTTATTTCGATTCCGAATTCAGCGTTATCATTTATTATGTTGTCCTTATAATGGTACCCGCTTCCGGCAACAACAGAACCCTCATAACCAATGCCCGACTTGCCATTTCGACTGATATTGTTAGCCATCAGAATCCCACGAGAACCCGGTGCAGGTCTGCCATCAACAACATCCATAGTCCCGGTATCCTGTAAGAATCCGTATCCGGCATTATTGGTCAGGTCATTGCCGATACATACCAGACCGTCAAGACCACAGTCACCAATCCCAGCCATGCCATTTCCGGTACAGACATTGTTGACGTAGATACTGTACCGGCTATGATTTTTCGAGTTTTCCCGGCGGGCCCACTCGCCAAAAATGCCAAAATTCCTGTTATTCCGGTTGAAAGTCCCGCCGATATACAGTGGTTCATCAAGGCTCCCGCCTGTACCAATACCAATCCCGGACGCCCCGGCTTGTCCTGCCGGCGCCAGTCGTCCGCAATTCTCTGTCGTGATATTAGTCATGACCGAATCGTAGGCGTAGTCAACGCCCAATCCGGTTGCGCCGGTATTCTGAATAAGAAGCCTGTTGAAGAAACAACGCTTAAAGAAGAAGAAATAAAATCCTTTTATTCGGCTGTCATACGTCGTACCTCCGATTAGGATCTGCTCACTCCCGTCGATGGCAAAATCCTGGAACACACAATCAGAAAGATAACTATCGTCATCCGGCAATCTCTGAATTGCAGCATAGGAGCCTCGCGGGCGTAAAATCGTAGCCCCGGTTCCCGCACCGATAATGCTCACCCCTGGCCGTGGGGTTATGTAGTTCAGCAGCCCCCAGTTACCGGGTGGTATGTAAACCACGCCACCACCATTTCGTGCAGCAGCGTTAATAGCACCATTTATGATGTATTCGTTTCGATCACCCTGTTCGCTGCGCAGTCCAAAATCACGGGCATCGTAAACCTGGCGGTTGTTAGCCAGCTCACGCAGGCGCTCTGTATTTCTGTTTAGCTGAGTCTGTAACCCGGACGGCATACCCGGCAAATAAAGATGACCAAACTCATCAACCCTTTGCCATACAGCCTCCATAGAATCCGGCATGACGTTAAGATAGGGTGAACGATTGTTGTTTATTTTCCTGTGTATTCTGGCAAATGCATCCTGCACAGAGCCATTCAACCCGGGAGCATACAACTGTCCATTTTCATCCTGAAGCAACACCACATTTCCTGCGGAATCCCGGTTAAGATGGACCGAGCTATTGTTCGTTTCATCCGTTCTGTCTAAAACTTCCTGTACTGAAGATTCCATTCCCGCCAGGTATAACCTCCCAAGCTCATCCTGCATGAGAACTGTTTTACCAGCAGCGGTGACCTTGGTAAGGTCACTCCCGTCAGATAAATACACCCTGCCATCAATTGAATACTGAGACGGCATTTTCCGGCCTGTCGCGACCAGCGTGCCGCCATTGTTGATGTACTCATCGGCAAGTGAGTTGTCGTCCTGGCTGCGCACATATGTTGCACTGCCTTCCGGGATATTCGCGATATCGGCCTGAGCAGAGGCTACTGTCATATACTGCCGGCTAAGAGGCACCAGGTTTTTCAGTGGGTCTTCAACCGCGCCAACCACCTTTGCAATATGCCCCCAGCTTGGACCGGTAAACTGAGTACGATCGGGGCGCGTAACGGTAACTGACGGTTCATCACTGTAAATCCCCTGCCAGTTCTCAAAATCGAGAATACGTCCGCGGGCAACCTGCGCGAAGTCGTTGATCACTTTCTGCGTAATAGCCATCTGAAGCAAAGCTGGCACAGAATTCCAGGACAGTCCGGTTGATGAGGGGCCGGTAAACGCTTCGGTAAGAGTGATTTCAATATCTGATACTACAGCGGAAGCGACAATAGTATAGGGAGCGCCACCCACGTTAACGTACATAAAATCACCGGCTTTTAGCTCCGCACTGAAGCTGGTTCCGCTACCGCTGACTTTATTAGAACCGTTGGTTAAATCAATAGTGCCTGCTGGCATGATTTTCTCCGGGCATAAAAAACCCGCCTAATAAACTGTCTGCTTAAATTTGAACAGTATACTTAGCGGGTAATAGGGTTAATTTATGATATTTGCGTTACGGTTTGCAAAAATATTAATAGTCTGGTTTCCTACTATATTTATATTTGCAGGTGAGGACGAAGTATTTCTAAATCTTATGCCAATTATTGTATTTCCATTTCCAGAAGGAGAAACAACTTGTCGCGATCCAATAACTTGATTTTGCCCTGTGGAAAGTGTTTCAGTAGCGACAACATTACCTGCCACAACCCAATCCATATATACTAATCCGGGACCACCTAATGAAATATTAATGTAAAATATACCATTACCGTTCGCACTGGTTAACGCAATTTTACGTTCAAAAGAAGTCTGAGCGATCCCACAGATATTGTATTCAGAGGAAGTCTGATTTCCACCTAAACTGAATGAACCAACGTTAAAAGTCCTGCCGATTGAAAAGTCAGAAAGGTCACCTACTATCCTGTTAGCATTGAGCGTACCCAGAATTTCGCAGTTCTCATTAATCAGTACATTATTCAGCTCGCCTTCGCTGGCATAAATCTTCCCACGCACAGTAACCCCGGAGAACTCTGAGGTACCATTTTTATCGATGTGCCATCCCGCCTGACCCGGAATGTAAGTATTGGATTCTATGTATTCCCCAATCATGGCGTTCGTTATCCATGCATTTCCGATGAATGCCTGGCTAATAAGCACCTGTCCATCTTTGATAATAAATGGCGAATAAAGATTGTTCCCGCTGCCGCTAATGACAACAAACTGGTTGGCATTTACGGCAAACCGGGTCTCTACTTCTGTGCCATTCACTATCGCTGCAACGGAAATACCCGCATCGTACTTCGTGCCATTGTAGTTAAGCCCCATCTTCATCGTCCAGATTGCAGATGGTCCGCTGGCATCGGCATACGCCGTGAATTTCTCCTGGATAACCGCTTCCTGCTCACCAAATTTAGCCGCCACATCCGTTTCGAGCTGAGCGATAGAGCTGTTCGCATCGGTAGCTATTTTTGTTGCTTCAATAATCCCCGCACGGTTTTCACCGTAGTTTTTCCACTGCTGATCCACGCTGTCATAATTAGCAAGGATGCTTTCAGCCAGAAGTTGGGGATCGGTAATCAGCGGCTCTAAAAGTGCTTTACCGTCCTGTGTTTCGAGATATTTTTCCAACGTGTCATGAATTAGGTCGTTGGCATCAACATTACTCGCACCGGCGACATATTCCGTCCAGTCCCCCACGTTGCCAATTCTGTCAACCAATCTTGCCCTGTACCAGCGCCTTATACCTGCCGGCATCGGGCCATGCTGATATGCAGACCCCGGATAGGGAATGGTGGCCAGCAGCGTTGGGTTTTGATGGTCAGCCGTGGTTGCTTGCTGCAGCTCGGTATAGGCTGTATCGCCGCTGCCTGCAGGGAATCCCCATGTAATATCGATATTCCACACGACATTATCGCTGGCGACCAAGTTTATTGGTGTTCCGGGATTACCCACCTTGCCGTTAAGCGTGGTCAAATCGGAGTATCCCCATGGAGATGACACTTCGACCGCATTAATCGCACGCACACGCACCATATAACTGCCAGCATAAATGCCAGGCACTTCAAACGACGTGGCAGAGCTGCGCGGTACGTTTACCCAGTTCCCGTCATTACGGCGCCACTGTGCCTCATAGGCGATAGCGTTCTTCGTTGCGTCCCACGTAGCCCGCATGGTCTGAACGCTGATCCCCTGATTGACCACAGAATAAGAGCCGATCTGAATATTGGCTGGAGCAGACTGGTTGCCCGGCGGGATAACACTGATCGGGCGTTCGTCGATAATGGCACCGGTATCGATGCGCGCATATTTATCAGGGTCGTGATACGCCGCGGAAATGGTGAATGTGTTGTCGTTGTTGTCAGCCACGCTGAGTACTCGGTATTGCTGTGCATATAGTTCGTCTGACTCAACCACCCATACGCTTTCAGATTCCGGTGTTTCACTGTAGGCGGTGGTGACAGTGACAACCTTCCCCGACACCGACTGAATTGTGCGTGACTGAGCTGCACCTGATGGAAGGTTTAAAATCAGCCGGCCACCAGCAACAGCATCCGGCACGCGGTCCAAAGTAATCGCGCGACCGTTCACCGAACTTATGCGGCCACCGTTCACTTTTCCCGACAGAATTTCGTCAGCAACAGCAATGATGTAACCCGGCTGTGGGATCATGCCATCCAGCCCGACCGAGAAGGTAATCACCCGGTCTTTGTTATTCGTCAGAATACCCCAGCGCCCCTTCCTGTTTGCCTCTGACTGACGGGTACATCCAATAGCCGTCAGTTCTAACTGGTTAAAGCCGTAACGTGTAACCAGGTCTTGTTCAAAAACGGGCTCCATAGCGTCAGCATAGGCATTGTCCGGATCAGACCATGACACCAATGCCGTTGTGTATCGGGTCTTGGTTGTGCTGCTCGAGTAACTGAACTGACCATCGATGACGTTTGCGCGGGTGTAGCTGTAATCGATATCGCGCGGCATGTCTGCCAGGGCAACAATCTGATTCCCGCCCCAGTACGTCATGCCGCGGAAGATCGCCGCAAAGTCTCTCAAAACCGTATAGGCGTCGTTTCGGCTTTGTACGTAAACATTACAGATATAACGCGGCTCTGTGCCGTTCCCGCCTTTGCCGTCCGGAACCATCTGATCGCAATATTGCGCTACCTGGTAAAGTTCCCATTTGTCGATGTTCGCCGCGGTGAGACGATTGCCCAGACCAAACCGATCAGTGACGACAAGGTCATAGAAAACCCAAGCGGGGTTATCTGACCATGCCCATTTAAAAGCACCGGTCCATGTGCCGCTGTAAGTGCGTGTTACCGGGTCATAGGTATCCGGCACGCGAATGACGCGGCCCTGTGGCTCACATGAAATCTGAGGGATTGAACCATTGAACTGGCTGGAATCAAATTCGATATACAGCAGCGCGGTGTTCGGATACCTCAGTTTTGCATCAATGACTTCCGTGTAGCTCTGGATCGTCATTGCATCGCCAATCTTGGCACTGTTCGCATCTGCCGTAATCTTGCGCAGACGAATTGTCCAGGTGGTGCCTGCCGGCGGGAGGTCAATGCGATGGCTGCGCTCGTATCCTGACGTAGTTTTGCCAGTAACCGCTGTGTTGATTATCGTCTGAAATGCTCCGCCGTCGGTCTGCAGTTCAATGGAGTAATTGATCGAATACCCAACCAGATCCCCATCGTCTTCTTGCTTGAAGAGTGACGGCCATTTCAGGCGCAGACGAATAGCGGAAAGCTGGGTATTAGTAAAAGTATGCGTCCAGGCAACGGTACTTTTAACCTCAGTGCCCACGCTGATTTCGTTCTCAGTACCCGGCAACCCCTGAATATAGGATTGCGCCTGCGTCCCGGCGCGGAACTCCCACGCCACCCCGCTGAAATTACTCGATCCGTCACTGTTAAGCAGCGGCGTTCCATCCAGAAAAATTGATTGCCCAGTCAGTCCGCCGCCAAATTCCCCCTCGCCCAAAGCGATAAGCAGTTTCGCCTTTGCGATGGATTGAAGATCATCTGGCTGTTCTACGGGCGTGCGGGATGAAGAGCTGCCACCTTTGCGGCCTTTTATTTTGGTTGCGGTTGCCATATTGCGCCCATAAAAAAAGGCCGCCGAAGCGACCTTAGAGGTAAGAATTAGGTGATGGGGTTATTGCTGGTCTTCGACATAAATACCGGCGGAAATAATAGCGCCGCCGATCCGGCGTTTTCCATAAAGAAGAGGAACCGGATATCCCTGAGCTGCAGTATTCGTAACGCCGCCGAAGGCATAGGAAGCCTGGTTATCGGCATCCTGCTTACTGGCGAGGCCAGAGGTCTGCGGGGAAAGCATCTGAATGACGCCGCCAATTGCCATTGCGGCCCCAACTTTGATCATGCCAGCGGCGACAGCTCCACCAATACCAGTCCATCCCGCTAAAGCACCAACAACTACGCCAGCAACAACAAGAACTGCACCTAAAATTGTTTGCAGCGCGCCAGCGCGTTTACTTCCTATCGTAACTGGAACAATTTTTATAGTTTCTTCAGTAATTGGATAACCCAGATCGTCGAAGCCAATGTTTCTTTTTCCTACAAATACCGCATAGGTGAGACCCCGAAGCTTACTGGTATTAAGGAATCTCTCAAAATTAGAGATAGTCTTACACAGAGCATGTATGGCTTCCGCTTTGGTACGCACCAGTCGTTGATGCGTTTTACCAAATGTCTTTGCAAGCAGCCCATATAACTCAATTGTTGCCAACTTTTCAGGAATAGCCTCTGCCATAAATTAATCCCCATAAAAAAAACGCCTAAGCGACTTTTAATTTACTTGGTTTGCCACATTCTATATTGCCCAGCGGCGCCTATTTCCGTTTCATATTCTTTAGGTTTGCCATCGGCTATTAACTGAAGAGATTTTTTCCATTCAGTTATTGCACATTTAAACTTAACTGAAAGCGTGTGTTCTCCTTGGGGTAAGTAAAAATCTACATATTGATTTTGTTGCAAGCCAGCAATTTCTTTTTCATCTACTTTAAGCACTAACGGGCAGCCTTTCCCTAAACCAGAGCCAGTCAGTTGTGAAGTTCTGTGAACGCGGACATGAGTAAGATTCCCTTTCACCGTAGTCAGGTTCGTATCATAAATTGTACTTGTTGCCTCATAAGGCTTAGCGGCGCATCCGGTTAGCCCAATCACCAGTGCCATTATAAAAAACCTATTCATTTTGTACCTTATTTGTAAGAGGACTGAGTAACAACTTTTTTATTATCTGGTTCCGAACAAGAAACCATGACAACACCGTCATTTGTCCAGATCTTGACAATATAAAGCACATTTGTATCAACAATCTCTTTTGCTGGGTAGCTTCCGATAACTTGGTTATACGCGCTACTTGCATTTAATTTACATTCTTCAAAAGATATGCTTTCTACACTTTTAGTCACTGGTGCCTCTTGCTCAGGGTATTGGCCCATTGAATCCATAGAGTTCAGTTGATCTTTTGTATAAGTTGAAGATGCAAGTGCATTAGCAGCGAATATCATTAATCCAATTAATAAAATCTTTTTCATATCCCCTATCCTTATGTAACAGTTCGTTACATCGTAGCAGAGGAATAATGTAAGTCTAAATAGTTAGATCAGATCTTTGTGCCTGACAATTTTCATGGTTCGTTCCTGCCAATATCCTCCGTAAGGAACACGGTTGCTGAGCATGCCGTACATGTGGTGCAGAAGCATGTTGCCTTCGAGTAGGATACCGGCGTGATTCCACTTATTGGACTGAACCTGCATGATCACCATATCGCCCGGCATTGGTAGCCCGCGGAATTCGCGAAACCCACATTCAAACCAGCAGTCCTGATAAAAATTATCTGAGTGCTCGTCTTCCCACCACGGATAATCCACGCGGTAATCGGTCAGTTCAATGCCGTGTGTCTGCCGGTAATAGCTCATGACTAATCCCCAGCAATCCGTGTGACCGAGCACGAATGGTCGCTCGAGTAATGGCAACTCGCCGCGCGGCTGAATGGTACGAAAATCCCCCTCTGGCCAGCTCACGATGTGCCAGGGTAATTCGGTTGCGTCGCACTGCGCCTTATCCAGTTCGCTCGGCTGCGTCGTTGCATCAGGATGGCTGTGAACGATGGAAATAACGGTTCCCCAATCCTCGGCATCAGCATAACCCGCGGGATCGAGGTGAAAATCTTCGGTGGGATTGGCTGCCAGATTTATACAGGGAAAGTAACGTTCTACCCGGCTTTTCTGCGCTACCACGCCACAGCATTCGTGCGGGTAGCTCTGCCTGGCATGTTCAAAAATAGCCTGCAGGGTTTTATCACGCATAATCAGCTCTTAATCAGAGAAGTGCCAGGGAATCCGCCGAACGGCAATGCGTTGTTTGCACCATGGCGAGGCTTACAGCCAGTGTTCAGCGTACCGTTGCACTCGTCGAGCGAGGGATCGCTCACCGGATTACCGTGCTTATCGAAATAGTTGGTACCGGCGTAATCGCAGCCATCCCCTGAACGGTATTTGCCACGGATGCACCAGGTGCAGAGAGAATGAAGCTGCCGTGTTGGGATCATCAATCCCTGTAAATCCATCGGGCTAGTCAGCGTGAACTCAACAGAAATGTTGGTTTCCATGCTCTTGCTGTCGATGTAAAAAACCTGCAGCTTTTCCTGACTGGCGTCCGCCGTGGCATTCCCGCCCGCAAAGTTTCGGGCATCGAGGTACTGCGTCAGCGTGTCGTGAATCGTTACCACTGCCTGAAGCATGTCATCGTAAGCCAGACAAAGCGCGGTAATCGACCCGTCAAGATTCGCCACAGTCAGTTTCGGCTGTGCGCCGCTGCCGCTGGTTGAAGCCTCAATGCCTTCAATCTGAACCGGCCACGCTGAATATTCATTACCTTGCCACCAGATGGATTTCGCAGGCAGTTTCGATTCATCTCCACCTGCTGCCACAATTTCGGCTTCGGTATAAACCAGATTGTAATTATGAAATCTGATGACTTCACCGGTACCAAAGGCAGTGCCGTCAACTTCAAAAAGCCGGACAGTGTTTCCCGGCTCGAGTTTTTGATAATCGCTGTTTAATGACATTATGCCACCGTTGCAGAATAGGCCTGCTCGAACGTTGCTGTGATGGTTGCCTGCAACTTTCCGTTTGGTTGCATACGAATAGAATCAGCAGCTACCCGATATAACCCTTTCTCACCGTGTGGAGGTGTCCAGATAAAGGCCTTGCTGCAATGGTTGCGGCAAAAATCTCTGATGGCGAGCGAGGTCACGAGCGGGCCGCGATAGGAATAGGGAAATTTAATCATTTCCGAATTAATACCCTCCTCAGAAATCTGAGCATAGCCATCCCCAAACTGAGCCTTTCTAACCGTCCGGTTATATTCAGTCGAAGGTTGGCTGGCGACCTGGGTGGGCCACGTGAAAATGTCGATTGCCATGGGATACCTATAAAGGGGTTATCGGGTTTTCATTGCATTGAAGAGTTGGCCACCGGGGCGCAAAGCATTGGTGATGTTTTTCTGACAGAACTGATCCAGCATATTCATCATCGCCTTACTCATCTCATCGTTACTGCCAGAGGTTTTAGCGTTTGCAGTACCCTCGTTTTGAAGGATGATGGTGTTATGAAATACAGGACTTCCGGCGCTCATATTTCCTGCAGCGCCAACTGGCGTCTGTCCGCCGCCCACATATCCCCCTGTCGCATAACCCCGCATCATACGATAGAGATTTGCGACGCCCAGACGGCTGGTCGCCTCCTTAGTGAATACAAACTCCCCGCCGTGAACAATGCCTTTGGGTTCATACTTTCCGCCGTGCCCGGTGTAGCCGCCAACGTCAAACTCGCGGATGTAGCCGCCGTTATAAGCAAGTGGCAGGTTGCTATAGCTGCCGCCGGTGATTGCCGTCCCTGCATTACCGCCACCCGAAACGCTTCCCGTTACCCATCCCATGGCTGACTGAATGGCATAGGCAACCAGCAGACGGTCGATCACGTTAACAATCATTTTCAGAATGGATGAGGTGAAGTCTTTGAAACTGGCCTTGCCGGTAGTGACCAGACTGTTCAACTGGTCTGTAAGCCCGTTAAACCCGGACTGAGCCACCTGCTGCACGGACGTGAAAACATCCGTCGCAGATTCAGCGTATTCCGCCCAGCCCTGTTTCGCACCCGCGACCCAGTTTGACCGCAGGGCGTCTTCTGCATCATACGTTTTCTGTTGCTCCTGCAGGACGCGCTGCTGGGCAGAGGGGTTAAACGCATAGGCTTCCTGCAGACGCTGCAGGGTGGCGGCCCGATCTGCCTGACGTGAGGATACGCCCTCTGCCTGGGCATCCAGAGCGGCGCGTTTTGCCGACTGCTGCTGGGCAAATTTGTCCGCCTGGTCGGAAAGTGTATTCAGCCTTTGCTGGGCAACGACCTTATCGCCCAGCACAGCCAGTTGCCGTTTGTACTCCAGCGTTTCATCCTTATGCGCCAGCAGGGATTTTTCCTGTGCAGATAACTGCCGGCTGCTGGCTGCCTGTTCAAGGACGGCGTACTGATTTTCGGTTTGCCACAAATCTTTGCGCTGCTGGCTGATAACATCGTTAACGCTGGTATGCTGCTGCAGCACCTTAAGCTGTGCCTGCAGACTCAGTAAGTCCCCCTGCGCACTGTCTTCTGCCCGGTCTCCCGCAGACGTGGTGACCCGCTGTTTTTTGGGTTCCTGCCGTTTCTTTGCCTGCTCGACTTCTTTCTCACGCAGGGCAATGAGTTTTTGCGCATTCGCGATAGCGGTCGCATCCCCCGAAAAGGCAATTTTCCGTGACTGTTCCCGCGCCTCTTTAAGTTTAGCTTCAGCCCCTGCAACAGCATCCGTGGCCAGATATTCCTTATTTATCCACTCCACGGATTTCTGTGTTGCCAGGTTTCCGTCTATCGTGGCTTTTGTGAGGTCCCCCCTTAACTGCTTCGCCTGCTCAAGAACGCCAACGATGGGATCAATAGCGCCCCCCAATGCCACGCTTTGCTTGCCTAAATTAACCCCCGAATAATAATTTCTGACCGCCTCTTCCGCGTCCGTCCACGCATCCGGAATACCGAGAACCTTAAGCCGGTGCGCTTCGATCTGGGTGTTGAGGTTGGTAAAATCAGATGAGCCTTTGTATTCACTGACCTTGGCTTTGGCATCCAGATAGCTGAAGCCGACCGCAATCATTTTCTGCGTGGCTTCGTCAGCACCATCTTTTGTGGTGATGAAGAGATCGGCAACGCTTTTAATCGACGCGCCAGAAGAATCGGAAATAGCCCGGATATTTTGCGCCAGCTTTTCCGCTGCGCCACCACTTAAACCCAGGGACTCCTGAATAATTTTGCTGGCTTCGGCAATCTCCTGCTGACTTTTATAAACCGCCAGGCCAAGGCTGCCAAAAACGGCAGCAGCGACGCCGATAGCCGCATTGAGCGGCGTAATGTATGTCAGCAGTATTTTGGCAACGTTCCCGACCCCGCCAAACGAATCTTTAATCTGACCGCCCTGCTGAAGGAGGATCAGCCAGGGACTTTGCCCGCCTGCCAACTGGGTGGCAATATCGGTGAACTGAGCAGGCAACATCCGCATTGCCGCTTTATATTGCCCGATGGAAATACCCGCACGCTGTGCCGCAAGCTCCTGTTTAGAGAATGCCTGCTGAACCTGCGTCCCGGCTTTCGTCGAGTCCGCCCCTAAGCCGGTAAATTGCTTGCGGACATAACTGACCTGTTCATTAAATTTTGCGGCATCAACATCAAGGCTGACGACCAAATCACCCACTGGCTGGGACATAGCGGACTCCTCCTGACAGACCTTCTGCGATAGCCATTAACTGTTCATCATCGGGATCCGGCTGCTCTTCCACGACGTGAGGTTTTAGCAGACTGAAATGACCCACGTTAAGATCGGTTTCCCCGCATACCAGCGACAAAATATTGAGGTTCAGCGCGGCGAAATGTGCATCAAGCAGCGCATCTTCGAAGTAATGGGACTCGTAAAATCGGTGCCATTCCTCCAGATCGCTGGAGGACATATCAGCAAGCATGGCGCGCCAGTCAGGCCGTCTGAACTCACGCGCCAGCTTCATGACAAAGTCCATTTCACGGGTTAGCGCTTTTCCGCTGTTTCCCCTTGGCTGTCTGATCCTTCGGATACTTCGGGCTCCGGGGCTTCCTGTCCGGTTGTCTGAGTGATTGCCATCATGCCCGACAGCACTTTGACCTGGGTATCCGCTTTCCCGATGGCCTCGACCGGCCATGTGCTCATCACCTGTTGCTGAAGGTCGTGAATATCCGGCTTCGGCGACTCGCTGTGCCAAAGGGACATGGCCACCACCATCGCACCCGCCCGGATATTCAGTTCAACCAGCGCGGCTGACAGGATTTGTTCGTCGGGCTCATCGTTGGGCAACGCTTTTTCCTGCGCGGCCAGATAATGCAACAGCTCGACGCGCTGCAGCGCCGACAGCTCGTACAGCGTGGCGTTTGCCCCGTTGAACTCAAACAGTTCTGATTTTAAAAACATGCTCGCTCCGTTATGCCGCCGTGACGGTCAGTGTGCAGATAGCCACTTTCTGGCCGTCATTGGTCATCACGATGATCTGTGTCGTGCCCGCTTTAAGGCCCTTCGCCGTGACGGTATTACCCGATACCGTCAGCGTGGCGACGGTCGGATCGGCAGCCGCAACATTAAACGCGCCGTTTGTCGCGCCGTCCGGAAGCACCGCCACAGTGATCACGGCATTTTGTCCGACCACCACGCTGGTGGTTGACGGCGTGACGGTCACGCCGGTCACGGGTACTGCAGCGGCCTGATTGCTCTCGGCCAGCGCCGGTTTGCCCGTATTGGTGATTTTCACCGTCCGGGTGATCACCTCTTTTACCGGCACCGCTTTGCCCAGGCTGCTGATCCAGCCACGGAAGACATCGACAGCGGTGTTGGGATACCGAATTTTGTACCCGCGCACCGCGCCATCGTAAAACCAGTTAACCAGATCCTGCTGCCCGCTCTCGCCGGGCTTCCAGGCCAGTGTAAACGACGTGTCCCCGGAAGATTTGGCCCCCTGCGCCGTGCCGTTCCAGTCGGCGTCGTCATCATCGAGGTACGTGTCGTCGTAGGATTCCGCCGTCATTTCTCCCGGCGTCAGCTCCTTGATTTTCGCCAGCCGGGTCCAGTCCTGATCCGATAGCGGATTGGCGTAGGGATCGCCGCTGCCGGTGTAAATCCAGAGTGTTGTGCCCGCGCCTTTGGTCGGTTCGAGTTGTGTGGTCATAAATTCCTCACATTAAGTAAGTCAGTGTGTAACGCAGGTCAGCGGAGCCCCACGTCGACATTTCATCATCGCGCTGATAGTCATAGCCTTCGGGCGTGATGTTTTCGATAAGGTCTGAAAGCGCCGGAATGTCACCCACAACGGGGTAAATGTTTTGTTCCATCCACAGGTCGAGATCCGTGTCAGGACTCACCGCCTTAAGAAATACCTCCACGTGAAGCGTCGCCCGCCACTCATCTTCATCAAGAGTTTCCCCCGTGGGTTCAGCACCAGACAGGTAGACGGCAACGGCGGGCAGGTCTTCAGCGGTCAGAAAACTCGGGCGGCCGTCATACCAGGTGACGGAAGGATCGGTCACCGAAAGTTTCAGCGCATCCAGCACGGCGTTACGGATTTTGGGGTGCTTTATCATCGTTTAATGATCAGCCTCAGTTGATTTTTCAGGGCGGAAGCCATTTCCTTCGGCATGTCGCTTTGCATCAGACGGTGGGTTTCTGCGGTATACGCTTCCGTAAGTGGGGTGGTTAACGGTATCTTCACGACCTCAATCGGGTACCGGCTTTTCCCGGAACGTTGGAGCACATGCCACCGGCCGTTAGCCAGTTGCTGAATAAACGCATTCCGAAAGGTAAAGCGGCCTATTTTGAGTACGCTGCCCTGCCCGCGCAGGTTGCCCTGACGCCGGGAGACACGCATTTGTGCCGCGCCCAGCTTGATGGCCGGTAAATTACCCCGGTTGATTTTTAACGTGGCAACCGGCCGGTTTATCGTGGCCTTTTTCAGTTTTGCACGCTGCATGACCAGCTTTCTCGGCACCTTTGTTTCCTTCGACACCGTGCTGCTGCTGCGACTGATGGCCCGCCCTGCCACCCGGTTAACCGCCTGCGCCGAGGCGCGGGGAACGGCCGTCGAACTGATACTGTTCATATTGGCGATGGCCTGCTCCAGCCCTTTGATGGTCATATTCCCTCCCCTTACTCCAGCCAGATTTGTGGCTTCCCGTTAAACATCTGATGACGGGTGACGATGTAACTTTCTCCCTGATAAACCACCTGATCGTTACGGTGCGGCCGGTAATCGGGAGAAAAAACCACAACAGACAGGCCATCGCCGCTCACCGGCCCCATCTCGGGCAGAAAATGGCTTTCAACACCGATAAACACGGTGCTATTGATTACCACCTCCCGCCCAAACCGCGCGGTCGTGACCGCATCCATCCGCGCGGCCAACGCATCAAAGGCGTTAGCCATTGATTTTCACTTCAACGACGGTGCTGCCCGCGGCGGCAGCGTCCCAGGCAATGCCGGCGGCCACGGCATCCGCAGACGCCAGCTGGATTTCACCGTCCGCGATATACACTTTTGTGCCAGCGGGGATCGCATCGGCGGAGACTTTCGGCAGCAGGAATACCCCTTCGGCCATCCCCGTGCCGGTTTCATTCGGGGCAATATCCACCAGAGAGACAACCAGCAGGGAACCCAGTACCACGGGGTCGCCGCTCTCGATGGTGGCAGCGCCGGTGTTGGTAATGGAAATCGTCTGACCTTCCTGTACAAAATTCTTAGCCATTGAAAAACTCCAGACGCCCCGGAAGGGGGCGAATTTTAGGTATAAAAAAGCCCTTACGGGCATTCGGGCAACGCGGGAGGAGGATTACTGGCCGGAAGATTTCACCAGACCGCGGTAATCAAGCGGCGCAACACCGGCATCAATGCGCACTTTCGTCGCAATACCGTCAGAACTGAACCCCTCCTGCTGATCGATGTAAGGCAGCTCGACACCGTTGAGATAAGCCACCTCGATGGTGTCCATACCCTGTGCAGCGGCCAGGTACCAGGACTTGGCACTGTTATCGTCCAGACGCGGTTCGCCGATCACCGTCGCAAAGTTCTGGATCGGGTTGATGATACCGGCGTTAACGTCGGCGCCTTTCACGCTGGCAGATTTGATGGTCTGGTTTGCCACGGTTTCGAGGGCGGTTGGCACCAGCAGGAACGCCGGGCGGATATTCAGGGTGCGGCCGGTGGTTGGCTCTTTCTGAACGCGCATCAGCTGGCGGCCCGCATCCAGATTCGTGACGTCAATGGCTCCGGTTGCCAGGTTTTTATGATCGCTGCTGAACAACGCCTTACCGTCTGACAATTTCGGGTTGCTGGTCAGCACGGCATACACCAGATCGCCGATGGTGGCTTTCGCGGCGCGGCCCATTTTCATCGGCACGTCGGTCAGCTGGTTCAGATCGTCGTTGATGATGGCCTGACGGGTAATGGAGAAAATTTCACCGTAGGTGGCCAGCGCAATGGTCTCGCTGTTATCGGTGGTCGTGACGTATTTGTATTCCGCCCCTTCGCGTACCTTACGCAGCGACGGGAAGCCGCCCAGCCCGACGCGGTGCGCCGTTTTAAAGTCAGAGAGCTGCCCTTTCTTCGTCCAGGCTTCAAAGGTCTCCTGTGACTCCTCCCAGCCTTGCAGCAGAGATTTGTTCGCCACATCCAGCAAAATATTGCCAAAATCCGAGGTGGTGTGCGTCATCGCCAGCCCCACCATCTGCATCGGGTTATAAGCCGCAACGCCGACGCCGCGCTCGGTCAGCGACATGCGCGCATATTCGCGCAGGGTCATGCCGTTATACACGTTGTCATTCTGCCGGTCTTCGTAGCCTGCACGCGCCATCAGCGCCTGGCGGATCCCGTCGCCGGTGAAATTCCCGTTGTCGGCATAAATATGCGCATTGCCGCCGTTTTTATTGGACGGTGTAGCGCCTTTCCCCAGCATCACCAGCAGCTTGTCCTTGGCCTGATCGACCGTGCAGTCGATATCTTCAATGCATGACGCCTGTAATTCCTGATGGCGGCCGCCAAACATCGCGAACAGGTCTTTGATCCCCGTCACACGTTGTTTCTGGGCGGCAATGACCTGATTGCGGATGGCGTTTTCATCCAGTGCGGCAGGTTCAGTCACGGCCACCGGCGCCGGGGCTGGTTGCGGATTAGCCGGTGCCTGAGTCGTCGCTTTCGGCTTGGTGATCATGTTTTTCAGTGCGTTTGGCATAGCGTCGAATTCCTCGATACGTTTTGAATTAATGCGGGCCATTGCCTGCACCGCGGTAGAAATCTGGTCAGCAAAACCGTGCTCAAGGCACTCCTGCGCGGTCATCCACGTTTCCTCACCCAGCATCAGGGCAAGTTCGTCAGGGGTTTTGCCGGTTTTTTTGGCATAGGACGGGATCAGCACGGCCTCGACTTTGTCCAGCAGGTCGGCATAGTCGCGCATGTCGTTGGCATCGCCGCCGGTGATCCCCCAGGGCTTGTGGATCATCATCATGGCGTTTTCAGGCATGATGATGGGATTGCCCACCATGGCAATCACCGAGGCCATTGAGGCGGCAAGACCGTCGATATACACGGTTTTGCTCGCCGTATGGCTGTTAAGCAGGTTGTAAATGGCAATGCCGTCAAAGACATCACCGCCCGGCGAGTGGATATGCAGATTGATATGGTCCAGATCGCCCAGCGCTTTCATGCTGCTGGCGAACTGGCGGGCGGTCACGCCCCAGTAACCAATCTCGTCATAAATATAAATGTCAGCAGTCTTGTCGCCGCTGGCCTTCATGCGGAACCAGCTTTTGTCCCCCGCGGAGGCCTTAGGTGACACACCCAGTTTATTTCTTCGATTCTTTCGCACTGGCTTCCCCTTTATCGTTTGCCGGGTCCGTGTCGAAGACCAGACCTAACGTTTTGTTTTCGTCGACTTCCGCCTTGCGGCGGCGTTTTACATCGCCCGGATTCGCGCCGCGCGCCCTGACCCAGTCCCCTTCCGTTGCCGCGCCGCCGCGTAACAGCACGCGCCAGGAGTTGGCCTCTTTCATCGGGTCAATCCACGGCATCACCGGCCCGCTGTAGACCGCATTAAACAACGTCGCCATGTCCACATCGGGCGGAACGTTGATCACGCCCGCGGTGATCGCCATCTGCAACCAGCTGCGGTACATCGGTCGGGTCACGGCCGCAATAAATGCATCCTGAAGAATGCCGTAGCCTTCAAAGGACTCCACCAGCTCCTGACGCTGGGAACTGTAAGTGCCATTGTAGTTACGGGAGATGCTGGAAAAGCTGCTGCGGCTGCCGGCGGCCACCGCCCTGAGCTGCCCGTTGCGGAACGTCTCAAGGTTAGGATTCGGCCGGTCGGATTTAATCATTCCGATTTCTTCGCCGGGTTCCAGTTCATCAAAGACCATCCCGGGCTCGATGTTGAGCTCGCGGGGGTCTTTGTCTTTACCACAGGCATCGTCGTAGGATTGCCCGTCGCCTTTTTTCACGTACATACCCAGCGCTGCGGCAATACGGGCGGCCGTCAGTTCAGCATCTTCATACTCTTTCAGCGCACTCAGGCGGATCAGGATGCCGGACAGCAGGCTGTTTCCCCGGACCTGATGAAGACGGCGCATGAATTTGAGGTGCATCATGCCGTCTGCAGCGATTTCCTTGGTATTGCCCAGCGCCACGCCTGATGTCACCAGATTTTTGTAGACGACATACTTTGTCGGGCAGCCCCAGTCGTTGAGATAGATCCCCTGACAAATCCCCTTCCCGGTATCGTTCATCTCCAGCGGTATGTAGTCCGGTTCCAGCGCCTCGACCCAGAAAGGGATGTTCGCCGTCGGGGTGAGTCCGGGCGCGGAACCCCGTACCATCTGGCCGAAAACCTCACCGTCGCGCAGCCAGGTTCTTGCCATCAGCCGCTCAAGAACGGGGCGGGTAAACTGCCCTGTCACATCGGGGGAAACAGACCACTCCGCCCAGGCTGCCCGGATCTGTTTAGAGAGTTCATCGGCCACCAGCCCCGTTTTCAGGATGGGCTGGGGGTCAACCACAATGCCGCGCGCGCCGACGATGCGCTCTTCGAGTTTGTCCAGCAGGCCAATCACCAGATCGTGATTATTGTCCAGCCAGCGCGCCTGCTCCCTGATTGACCGGCCCGCAAACTGCGTGAGCTGGTTTGCGTTGCGGTTTTCCCGCTTCGCCCGGTGCGTGCGCGTCGGTAATGCCGCCTCGTAGGCATTGATTGCCACACGGGACCGCAACCGGGAGGCTTTCCAGCCTGGTGAAATCAGACCAATGGCATCATCAATCAGGCTCATCGCGGGAACCTCGCCAGCCGGTACTGCGGTCGCCCGCGCTGCGCCGCCAGCAACGTGCTTAACCGGCGCTCCCAGGCTTTCCGCCCTTTCTGGATTTCACTGAGGTTCTCCATCGTCATGGACTGCCCGTTAAAGGTGATGGATTTCCCCTGCAGGACGGCGCGTTCGGCGGTCATATACTGCTGGATCATGTCTTCAATATCGGCCTGATTCATACCCAGCCTCCTGATGTTGATGGCGCCCAGGCAGAGGGTTTCTCCTCTTTCCTGGCGCGGGTTGTTTTCGGTTTTTGATGATGACTGCGGGGTTTCGGTAAGGGTGAATCAGAAGGTGCAGGCGGAGCGGATTGTTCAACGGGGAGCGCCCAGCCAGGCGGTTTTTCCCAGTTTATCCGCTCGTACCCGCGCAAAATCACCAGCGCATGGGCGTATACCATCAGATCAAAGGCTTCGTTCGCCCCTTTCCCTGGCTTCGTCCATTTGCCATCAGCGCCCCTTTCTTCATAGGTCAGTTCGTCATAGAACCACTCCCCCAGCCAGTCAGGAAAGTGAACGTAGTTAGCCCCCGGCGTATCACGCTGAAGCGCGTTACTGATCCGGTCTTTGAGCATATTGGTCTGCAGCAGGTAGAGTGGCACGTCGCCGCGGGCCTCCGCCCGGCGGTTAGGACGATCGGTATTGTCCGGCAATGACTTGGTGATCAGCTTGCTGCGCGTGGTGCTGTCGCCTTTGAAGAGATAAACGCGCTTGTGGACGCCATCGCGGCGGCATTGGCGCCAGAACTCATAGGCATTACCGGTCACGCCGTCTTCACCACCGGAATCGACGGCCATCGCCAGCACGGGCAGAGAAACACCCGGATTGCTGTTGAGTGGCCACTCTTTATCCAGCACGTCGGTGCGCAGCAGGTTCCAGTCTTCCAGATAGCCTGCGGGGTCAACTGGCAGACTTTCGCCGTTCGGCCCGGTGCGCATCGACTGTTTGATGTTGTACCGGTCGACAATCCACCGCTCACCATGCGCCCCATAACCGATCACCTGCACCACAAAGCGCCGGTTGCGGCCGCCCTGCACGTCAACGGTCGCTACCAGAAAACGCACACCGTCGGGCACCGTACGCTTGGTTACCATGGTGGCGCGCGCCATAAGCGTTTCGGATTTCCGCTGCTCGACGCTGGACTGTGGAATATAAGGCAGACCCCAGTCAGTGTTGATCACCGCTTTCAGGGTTTCTTCGCTGCCGTTGGCCTCATAATCCTGCTGGGCTGAAAGCAGCTTATAGACAAGTTGGGACAGGGTCTGATATGCCGCTGCGGGGCCTTCCATCCAGAAGGAAGCAATGCGGGAACGTCTCGCGGTACCCGTAATGACACCATGACGGTCAATCTGCTCACCGTCGCGCAGCCAGACGCCTTTCTGATTGAGCGCGCGTTTCTGGTCTGCTGTGATTTCTCCCCGGCAATGTGGACATTCAATGAATGCCGCCTCACTGGCAACCACCGGATCGACAATATTCTGATAGCCCTGCACCACATCTTTCGCCGGTTGGAAGTGTTCGCCGCAGTGCGGACAAGGCCAGTACCAGCGTCGGCGATCGCCGCGGTTATATAATGAAAGAATGCCGGTGGTCGGCGGGGCTTCATGAAGTGAACTTCGCCGCCACTTGGTATCTCGGATATCACGGCCCGGTGAACTCTCCACCAGCGTCATACCGGATGACATAAATGTCGTGGTACGTTTTGAGGCCAGTGTGAAGCCGTCCCCTTCTCCGTCGATGTCCTCGGGAAAGCGGTCATAGTCCGTCAGCGCCACGCACTTATAATCGGACGACGACATGATGTTAATAGAGGGCCAACCGATTTTAAGGTAGTTACCGGCGCGAAACGTTCGGTCGTAGACGTTGTTGTCATTACGCCGGGGGCTCAGGCGCTTGGCGACTTCCGGGCTGCTGCGGAAAGTACGGTCGAGACGCTTTTTGCTGTGTTCGCGCGCTTTCTCTTCAGTCATCTGAATAAGCAGCATATCGGAGGGATCGCAGACAACGTTGTAGACTATCCAGCCATCAATCAGGCCGATGGTTTTACCCGTCCGGGACGGTCCGACGAAAATCACGGCATCGTATTCACGCGATGCCAGACAATTCATAGGTTCAATGACATACGGAGCCAGATTCGGATCCCAGGGAACGGAGTTGCCAGCCCCCATCGGTACACGCATATATTGGCTGACCGCATCGGCAACCAGCATACGCCGCGGGGCGCGAAGTATTCCTGGTACATCTCTCCGGATGCCACGCGCTGAAGCCCGCTTTGCCATCAGTCCTCCTCAGACGTCTCCTCCTCCGGTTCTGCGTCAATGACCTTCTGCGCAATCTGGTCACGCAGATCATCAATAATATTTTGTACCCGCATCACGGCAGACGGCGGCAGAGCACAATCTCGCTCGAGCACGTCCGGCAACGTTTCCAGCACCTGAACGACGGCTTTCGCCATAACCGAAAATTCTCTTGCCACATCTTCCGCGGGGATTAGCTGCCCCATGCTCTGCTCAAAACTCAGCCGCTCATTCTCGGCCTTCCAGTGCGCCAGCCGGTCGGATGGCGTCATTTCAGCGACGTCACCTGAAACCGTGGGGATCATCAATTCAGTCAACACATCAGTCACGGAAAATAATTTAAGTTTCGCGTTACTGCCCGGCGCGGGATCGACATTCTTCAGGCGCGCCGCGACGGTCTGCCGGTGCACGCCGGTGATCCCTGCGAGTTGATTGATGTTGAGTTTGAGTGAGGCGATTTCTTGGTCCATGATGGTGAACACTTTTTAGACGATTCGACATCTTTGCAATTTGGGCATTAATAAAATCAATAACCTGCACAGATGATGATGATGACCCTAGATCGCGAAAACTAGCCGTTTTCCGCGAGTCCGCCGCCCCGTGGAGAGGCCCCCTGCCGGGAGTACCTTTCACTGCTAATCATTTCATTTGAAACTACTGCCGAGGTAATCGGCACGCAGCGTCCTGAATTGCACGGAGGCGCATACGGGACACCATCAATAGTGACTTCCATGACCCTGCCTTATTGGATGCATAAAAAAACCGCTCTGGTTAAAGAGCGGTCTTATACATGAACGGGGAATCAAAACTTGAAAGAAATACCTGGTACGAATTTTGGAGTAGTTTTAATCGGCATTCCTTGCTGTGGATAGTTTTTCTCATCAAAAGTGTCTGCAATCTCTTCTATCAAACTGGATTTCCATACATGTCCGAGTTGCAGAGATTCTTTATGAGACACCTTATAGCCCGTGCCGCTTTCTACTTGCTCAAGATAAAGATCGTCATTGAGCATTTGCATACTTGCGTAAATTCCAAGGAAATGAACACTCATTCCCACACCCATAATCATGTCGCCTCCTTTGGTAAGGTACCCATTGTGAGTAACATAAAATGCAGGCGATCCGGACATGCCCGGGAAAGCTGATATATCAACTACAAGTAATTTTTTTCCATCGAAATTTATTTCTAGTTCACTAGCTAAACTACCAGTTTTCCATATCGGCAGATTATTAACAGAATCATGATATCCATGTGGATAGCCAATCATAACAACAGGCGATGAGGGAACTATCAGTACATCTTGGATAGTAGTTTTTTTGGTAATAAATCGCGGAGTGGCATCCTTGAACAACTCTGGTAAAAGCGGGATTAGTATTACATCCGCTAATTTATCAGTTGGATGCTCTAACCAGAGTTTCTTATCTCCACTAAACAGCTGGAGCGTTTTGCTGTGACTTTTGCCAGCATTATCTCTTATCTGAATTTCAATCTCATCGCCTAGGACCGGTTTTATCCCTCTTTCATTCGGGCTTATGCCAGTAATAACATGGAAATTCGTAGCTAAGAAAAGCACCTGTTTTTCGTTTGAATATAAAAAACCCGTGCCTAACGACTTACGTTCTCCTTTTGATTTAAGGATAACTAAAGTCGTTATTAACGATAATGGATTTATATTTTGCATTTTGATAATCCTAACGTACCCGCGACTCCGCGGCTCACTAGATTATCATGCGTTAAGATAATTATTAAACAGGAATACCGCAATTCTTTGGTAACTGCCAAATACTTTCGCCAATGCTAACTTCTTCAACTACTGGATCAATTTCTATGAAGTATTCTCTTCCCTGTTCAAACTGGTTGAATGCGTCAGGGTTTGAAATATGCATTTGAATCTGGCCGCCTGGGGTGAGCCTAGACCAGGCTTCATTTTCATGACTGCCGGAAGTGACAGCGCTCATATGAATGGTGCGGCTTGAATCGTCATCTGCCTTCTGAATGAAATGGCAGCGGAATTTTGCTTTTACGGTCATGGTTTTTTCCTGTCAGTTAATTTTGCAACGCTTCTGAGCTTCAGCGGCATAGCCCTGAAGGTATTGGATCACTTCGTCGTCTCTGCTGGTTGACTCTCTGAGACTGAGAACAGCTGATCCACCTGCTGGCGTGAGGTCGATTTGTACTGTATCGCCCAGGCTGCCGCTGCCGGAAGTGCTGTTCCCGACGAGTTGGCAGGTGGCAAGGTTTGCTGCGGCGATTCGCACCCGGCGAGTACCAGCAGCAATATCAGCACGCAACTTCTCATTCTTAGCCAGTTCATCTGTCATTTCCTTCGTGTGCTTAGCGTCAAGCGCTGCCAACGCAATCTGTGCCGCTTCTGTACGCTTCTTCTGGTTGGTCAGGTCAATCACTGCCTGATCGCTTTGTCTCTTCAGCTCTGCGGTGTGGGCCCCATTAAGTTTGGAAACGTCAGCATCCCAGCGTATTCCCTCAACCCACCAGGTAAGGGCGGCGCCAGTCAAGAAGGCCAGCACAATCAGTAAATTGTTATTCATCCAGCCCCCAGCACGTCAGTTCGCTTTCCTGATCACGTCGTTGCAACTGACCGAAGCAATTATTCGCACGTATATTGCAATCCTTGCCACCGTCCCTCACCCAGCGTTTTATCTCCGAGCAGGCACCGCGTTTATCACCAGTATTAAGTTTGCGGTAGAACGTCGAAGTAAAGCATTTCGCCGGACCGATGTTGTAAGGGCAAAATGAAGCGATTCCGGCAATTTGTGGCTGCGTCAGCGGGACGGTGACGTTTCCATTTACCCAGGCAATCGCCTTATCTGACTCCAGCTTATTTACCTGGGCGCATTTCGCTGCTGTCAGCTTCATTCCCTTGTAAACAAGACGGCCATCAACACGGGTTGCGCCGCGGCAAATAGTCCAGACCCCCACGCCATCTTGATAAGCAGTCAGGCGATTACCTTCCTTTTCATCAAGAAACTGGCCTAGGATCGCTGAAGCACCGGCACCAGAAATAATCAGAGCAATTACAGCTTTGCTGAGTTTGCTTTTGATACCAGGCTGAGTTGCCATCATTCACCTCTGAGTGCTTTGCGGCGGTCTTCTTTAATTTTGAAATAAAGGTTTGTCAGGTATGTGAGGAGCGCAACAGCTATACCTGCCAGCACACCTATAGCGTTCCACTGATCCGGACTAAATGCATTCAACAGGCCGTTCAGGACGCTACCGGCAGAGGCTCCGTACGCAATGCCTGTAGTCAATTTGTCCATTCTCATAGTCTCCCCCTCCGGTTGTCCGGTTGGGTGCGTAGTAGTGAGGTATTTAGCGGCTCAGTCCGTTTGCGAAAGGATGAGTGGTTAGCTGATTGACTGGCCGCCAAAACGAGAAAAGGCCGCCAAATTGGCAGCCTCAAAAACGCAAAAACCCGCATATCGGCGGGTTCAAGTAACTTCTGTAATTAAAGATGTAGTGCCTGCCCCATCCGGCGCTTATCTCCGGCACTCGTAATGGCTTAGCTCTTGAAGGGGCGAATTCATCATCTCAGATTAATCCTGATGACATTTAACAATATTTGCGAATTTAACCATTTTTAGACCAATAAAATACAACATTGTGATCCAGCCCCAGGAATCAGCGACCGTGGTGATACCTGCTCGGACATTAATAAACCTTTATCGCTGTGAGTGTCCTCACAACCGAATTTAGAGTATAAAAAAGGCTGCGAATCGGCAGCTTCTAGAAAGTGTTTTATAGTGACGGCACTACTCAAATAAGGACATGTATATGAAAAATAAAATCTTCGTTGTCTTAATGCTCACCGGCATGTTCACCAGTTTTTCAGGACTTGCGGAACTCTTGCAGTGCAGTATCAACGTCGGCAATCTCTCCGATTGCCAGCCATATCCATCAACGAAAAATGCCCCTCTACTCAGAAGCGATGGAAAGGTTTCTTTATGCGAGATTAATAGCGGACAGGTTGGCTCATGCTCATCAAATTATGACGGTGAAATAGTCATCAAGAGAGGTAGTGGTTACTCTGAATGCAATGTTGAGTATGGCGAACTGAAAGGCTGCACTCCTCCTGTTTATTCTGGCTCAGCGATTATTGATACTAGCCAGGAATAAGGGTAAAGCTCTTCGGTAAGGGCATTAACCCCTTTAACTGGCCGGAAATGTCCCAGCTTACCAAGCCGATGCTCTTACCTGATGTGCAGAAACGAAAAAGCCCCGCATTTTTGCAGGGCTCTCAAAGCTTTTCTAGGTGCTCATCTACTGAAACGCCTATGAGTTAGAATATTCATTTTGACTATTTAACAATGCCGAACAGCTTTGCCCACTCTTCTATCTGGGATCGATATATGAATTGAACTGACTGCAGGGAGTAACCACCCTCCCCTTCTACAATTTGTGCAAGGCAAGGGAATTCTTTGGGTGCCTGACGCAGAATTTCTCTTTCAAGCTCGTCAGGTTCGAAAACCGAAGGAAACTCCTCATCCAAATGAAGGTAGCCTTTTACTATCCATTCTCTGTATTCAAATTCGTTATTCAGTAGCTTCATGCCAATGGTCTCATGTGATGTTTTACATAAGATAGCAGGCATCCAGCAAACGAACGATGGTGATGATTATCTTTTACACCCTCTTGTGATTTACTTAAGCAAAACTCAAGCGTACATTTTAATTCACAGGTATACCAAGAGGTCTCCTAAAGGAGAGATTTCCTTCATTTTATTGAATATACATTGTGTTAAATAGGATGAGCCTATGGATATTAAGACAGTTCTGGAGAATTTGAGCTGCTCAGCTTGCCGATGCGAATTTTTCACATACCCAAAAAACTTTAATGTCGAAACAAACTTCGCTGAGGTTAGTTGCGCATCTTGCGGCTATGAAGTTACCAAAAGCGAACTTCTCGAGCTATTGCAAACTGGTGAATTTAAACAGCCGAAGAAACTCGATACTTCCATGCTGAAGTAATATCGCCCAACTAAGTGGCCTGAAATTTGTATATCACATTGCATGGTGGCTGCGTTCCATAGCAAGCATTCAACAAACTGAGGATGATGCAGATCCACACTCTCGCAATGGCCGCGCTCATGCTCTTCAGTCTTCTCCCACGCCATCACTGCTAATAATCATTGCAAGTCTGGCTTGTACGTTGCGCTAAGCATGCATAGATGGGCGAAATTCCAGCACCTCAATATGTTGCATTACTGCTTTTTTCGCCGATTTTCATGGTATTCACCTCCGGTTGTCCGGTTGGGTGTGTAGTCGTGAGGAAAAAGAAATAAGCAGTACCGTCACTTTTCAGAAATGGTCATTGACTGTCCGGTGATACAGGTATGCAGGCGTTAAGCTGGCAAGGATGATGATTGCTTGGTAATTTTGTGATACATAAATATCCTGGAATCAGAAAAATCCCAATATCAGGGGCACCATGAAGATAAATTTAATAGTTGGAGCGGTCTTGCTTAGTACAGCAATGTGCGTAAAAGCAGAGGATCCCCCTATACTCGAAGGTTGGGCGCTCGTATCCTCCAGCAACCTAATTTTTGAGTATGCTAAGAAAGGGTCTGGCGAATTAGTAAAAGGGACCCGATCTATGCTTGTTCAATATGTACCCTCCTCAAGCAACCCCAATCAATCAGTGATGTTTAGCAAAATGACAATTACTGATCGGGAATGTAAGAATGGATATGGGGTAATAAAATTCTACGATTTATCAGGTCAATTTGCATACAAAGCTGACTATGTAAAAGGAGGCGGTAGCATTTCTGCCGCTGCTGCAGATATCCTTTGTATTGTTGATTTCACTAAATAAAATAGGCCACGCAAAAGCGCAACCATAAATATTATTGTCACTTTTTGCTGTGGCCGCGCTCATGCTCTTGAGTCTTCTATCATTTCTCACCGCTAATAACCGGTGCGTGTATGGCTGGCGCGCTGCTTTACGGTATGCCTTTTTCTTTACGTAACCCTAACCAGCGCATATTGCAGTTCGGACCTGCATCTGGCTCCCTCTATCGGGACTCCGGGCAGCATCACTACTGCTGCATTGGCTGACGCCTGCGGTCTATCCGTTTACTGGTGCATATTTCTAACCTTCAGAAAGCAAAAAAACGCATTTCTTCGAGGTTTTGTATTGATTTTTAATATTTCAATGTCTTACGGCTTTTTCATGCATTTTTTCACTAATATGTTCGTCAGGTGTTTCTGAGGTGTCGATAATGTTGAAATGGGGCACGGCACCATGTGCAAGCTTTCGGTCTATGTGGTGAACGCCTTCCGCATACCCACCAAAAGATGCCACCATAAATAGCCAAGCGAACCAAACCCTTCTCTTCACAGCGCCTCCAATGATTTAAATACCAAGAGAAATCTATATTAGAGGGCATTACGTAATGAAGTGTCTTCTTTATCTAAAGTTGATGATGAGTTTGTTTCGACAGGCTTGCATTCTTGCTGAATACAAAACATATGAGGCATTACAGCAGATTTTGCCAGCAACGCTCATCCGAATGTGCTTTCCAATCGCTCCGGGTTATCCCATCTTCTCAAACTGAAAAGCATTGTCTGATTGTTGCGGTGCCGGGTGCCTCCCGGTGAACCGTTGGTGAGCTAACCGTGGTTCGCTGTCTTCACTACGAGGGCATAGCTTATTAGCCCTACCGCATAGGTAGGATTCACCGCAACGGGATCAACGTATCATATGCCCATAAAAGACAAAACCCCGCCGGAGCGAGGTTCTCAGATTGTCTAAGCTTCGTGACTACGTGACCACTCTTAACAGGTTACAAGAGTTTTTGCGTAGCGCACTAGAACTATTTTAAGCGACTTTCGCCACTCTAATTTTCTGGGTGTAGGCGTCCATTTCCAGCACCGCGCCGGTCATCGCCAGACAACCATCCACGAATCCTTCCGCAACCTGCAACTGCTGGCGGATCAGGCCTTCACTCACCTTATACATTTTAGCTATTTTCCGTTTCGACAGACCAAAGCGATAATGCAGCATGATGAGTGTTACCTCTTCCGGTTTACGGACGGCAGCCAGACGACCTACTGCGGCATCTACAATCAGGCCATCATCATCACAGCAGGATTCGACCTTGTTGGATTCAGTCGGCAGCAGGCCTTTAAAGCCCGCCGCAATCGGTGACCAGTCCACGCCTGAATTATCTTTCGCCCACACGCCGTAACGAGCCAGCACCAGTTGAATATCACGCATTATTCTCTCCACACTTATTTTGCTTTGCCGGTTGCGATAACACCCATCGCCAGGGCTTTGTCTAATGTCTTCAGCACCCAAAATTCCTGTGTGCCGTGTTCTTCTTCCCAGGCTGGGGTATTCGCATGAAGTGAGTCGTGACACCGTCTGCACAGCGGTATCACGAACATGTCATGCGCTTTTGTTGCCATTCCACCAAATCCATTGCCGGTGATGTGGTGCGGATCATCTGACCCGTTACCACAGCCGCAGCATGGCTGACGCTTTACCCATTGGGTGTATTTGGTGTTTTCGTACCGGCGGCGCTTAGGGCGAAGCATAAAAGATTCTGGCGTTTCCGGATCAACGGCCAGTGCCAGCACCGGTTTGATGTTGCTCGCCATCACTTCCCGAGGTTCTTGTTCGTAGGGGTTAATGTCGGATTCTTTCAACTGCGTGCCCGGAGGCTGGTATTTCATGCCAAGCGCTTCGCATATGATTTCCTCCGGCAGTTGCGCCGCTAGCCCCTTACTCGTTGCCCACCAGCAAAGTTCCGGCAGGGTCAGTTGATGTCCAGCGGACAATCGGGAACGCTCGCGGATAGCCTCGGTCACAAATTCAGTGGTATTCGACAGTGCTGCGGCATCGAGTTTTACCGATTCTTTTCCGTGATATTCGTTGTCATGGGTCCAACACAGAGACACAACACCACGCGCACGGCGAGACTGCACCAGTTCATGGTGATGGTATTGGCCACCAAAATCAGTGCACTGGCAGCCTCGGTTACGCTTAACCCACAACGTCAGCGCACCCCACCCGCCGACCAGGTTGATAACCCGCTCTGAGGCCAGAAATCCAGACAGGCGTGGATCTCGCGATAGTGGCTCAGCCTCCACCGGTACCAAACCGTCCGCCGCCCCGCGCAGATCCGCCGGTTCATCGGTTATTAGCAGGCGTTTGCCGCTGAAATGCTGCAGCATGTCACCTGGCGGCCGCAATAGCACAATCCCCAAATCCCTCTGTGGATATGGCTTTAAGAGCGCTCTCATTCAGCTCTCTCCCCAGCTTTAACCAGGCTGCTCAGCACAGCATCGGCATGTTCCCGCGCAGCGGTGTAATCAGTGGGATGTAGCTCCCCCGAAGGGGAGACCGCTGTCAGCCAGCCGTTGTAAGCAGAGAGCCAGATTCTCTGAAATTCGTTCACGCAGCCACCTCCTGCAGGTAAACGATGCCAGCGGAGATCTGGTGTCTAGAAGCTGATAGTGGTGTCAGTGCCTGATAGTGGCCTGCCAAAACTTTTACGCGAGAGTTCCGCATAGGAGGAATAGTAGTGAAGCTCGCCGGTACCAACTCGATATCGTTGAATGGGTTTTCATTCCCCCAGTGATGCCAGCCTGAAGCTTCTCCACGGCTAAAAAGCTCGATGCGTGAAACTTGCCCGTAAAGCTCTTCGAGGCGAAAACGCACCTCTGCCGGCTTTTCGCTGTGCTCACCGCGGCAACTGTAAACAACCTGCTTAATGCTGGCGTTCAGGCGCTCGAGACCGGACCCGCGAACGGCGATCAACACATCTTCTGTGTTGCCGCGCGTGTAGTTTCCGCCATTCATCACCGTTTCTACGTTCAAAGTATCCATAAAGTCTTCGAAATCGATCATGGTCTGTTCTGCCAGCGCACGCTCTATACGGCTACGTGCCTGCTCATAGAGTTTTACCCACGTAAATCCCTTCATGGTTTTCACCTTGAAGCCCCATGCATGCGCCAGCTCAACTGCTTCTGAAGCAAAGTTGCCGGTGTACCACATAGCCAGAACTGCGTTTTCATCTGCAATAGACCAGACCGGAAGACGCTTCATTTCCTCAACCGCCATAGTGCTGTAGTGGTCACCCGCCGCGCCGTTACTTATCTTGTTGGAATACTGCCAGGCAGGATCTGCATAAATTAGTTGATAACTCATAGCGCCTCCGATTTAGGGGCAATACGGAAGTTTTGATCGAAGTTTTTAGCTTGAAAGCATGACCAGCGCCCCGTATGTAAGGCGTAACCGCATACTTTGTTTTCGTCCCGGTAAACCACATTGAATTTTTTATAAAACCTAGGTCTCACTTCAAGGTATAGGCCTAGGTTTTCAGGAATCGCCGATAAATTAATTTTCTCGCCATGGTTCATTGGTGGTGTGGTGTATACAGGGATAATTACGCCGCCGTGGGCGTTTTTGCATTTGATGGCATCAACCTCTTCCAAATACACATCAAGTTTAAACGTAGAACTATATCCATCTGTTAACGGCCGACTAATGACGTAATAATCAGGCTTGCCCTGCTTTGCTGCTAATGCTATGTGTAAGAGTGGGATGATTTCTTGAACATCAAATAAACTATTTCCGTATGAAGTTGCTTTGGCCATTGAAAGCAACTCTTCCAACCTTCCTTCGCTGAACTGCCCCAAATAGTTATTCATACCGACCCCCTGCCCAGAAGTACTGCCCATAGGTTGTGTTCAAACTCAGCACAGATTTCAGCCGGTGTTTTCACTGGAGCTATATCCGATTTTTCGGCCGTCGGTTCTACGACTTGTTTTGGCACTTCGCTCAGTGAATATGTTTTCTTCCCGGCACAATGCCCAGTAACAATGTTGAACTGAGGTTTTTTGCTGATCATATTAATCGTAGATGACATCGTAAGCCGTGATGGAATAAAGCCGGCATATTCGATTAAAGATGCTTCAGTATCCGAGCAGGCGCGCGGAGCGCAATCACACATGAGCTTTTCTATGACTAATTGCTGATGGTTTTTTTTCATGCAGATTTCCTCTGCTGCTGGCGCTGAGCACATTCTTTCCAGATGCGATTCCAGGTGCTGATCGCGAAATCACTGCGCATGCCACGCACACTGGCTTTACTTGCCTCAGTACAGACCAGTTTTTCCAAATCACTTGGGGCTTTGCTCGCCGCAACACCGCTGATAAACCGGCGATAAGCCGAATCACGTTCAGAGGTATCAACGGCCACTTCGCTGCGGTCCCACTTTCCGTTTTTGCGGGCTGGGCGGCCAGCACGATTCCAAGCATTGGCACCTTCGAGATAACCCGGGAACTTGGAAGGCTGGAACAGCGTGGACGGTCGCAGATACTCGGCCATTTCCAGATCGCCGCCCCATTTGGCATGCATGTAATCAACGGTCAGTTGCTGTTCTTCAGGTGTAAACCCTTCTCGGAGTCTGGCCCGAATGTTATCCAGTGAGGATTTGCTGACCTGATAGCGTGAGCCAGTGGTCTGATTCAGGTAGTTCAGAACCTGTTTAGCCTGATCAGTAATTTCAACCTCGGCGTCGGTCTGCGTAGCAGGCTGACAAAGGGGTTTTATATCTGATGGATCTTGTTTTGAATTTACTAACGGATCCCCCCCAGATTCTGGCGGGTGAAAACCGGTATTCGCGTTCGATTTTGATGTGTCGGATTTTGACCGGTCAGAATTTGAGGCGTCAGATTTTGATGTGTCAGAATCTGACGGTTCAGCAGCAGCACGAAGCTTGGCAATATTCAGCTGGTACATGTTCGATGTGTTGCGGTTTCCCTTACGGCGCTGAGTGCTGGTGATCCAGCCGTCAGCCTCAAGCTTGCCCAGCGTAGTGCGCACTGTGCTTTCACCTGCACCCAACTGGCGGGCAATGGTGGTGATCGACGGCCAGCACAGGCCTTCGTCAGAACTGAAGTCAGCGAGGCGCGCCATGATGGCCACCGCCGATATTTTCAAACCGGCAGCAGCGCAACCATCCCAGACGTATGCGGATAACTTAACGCTCATAAGACCCTCTTAAATTTTCGCCGGAATTGTTCAGTAGGCTGGGCGCAATGCGGGTAACCTGCGCGCATGAAGATGACGCGATCCCCTGCTCTGTCGAAGCCCACGACGTGTACCACAACGCCCCGCCAATCTTTGTAGTGCCTGTCCAGCGTTTGGATTTCTTCAGACATGCAGTCACCTTCCGGCTTCTCACCCTGACGTAACCTACCCACCACCGGACGATCTGGTAGTTGCACGGTACCCAGTGGCCCGATACCATCACTTCGTACGACAAAGCTTGTTTGTTGCCGCCAGTCGCTTTGCAGCGCATTTGCGGGACGCCAGCTTTTATGAGTAAACTGTTCATGCGTTAATTACTCCACACACGTTTTTAATGCGCCGACGCCTCGGGACTGCACTCCTGAGGCGTCAACCCTTTCATGCAAAGCCACCACTGACTTCACATACTCATCGCGCGCAGATAAATGCTTGAAATGCAGCGCCATAATCTCGGCCTTCTCGTTCTGATCAATCACGCCGTCATCTGCAATAGACGTGTTTATTTGCTGATCCACCTTCCCGCTCTTTGCCGCCACTTTTACGCCTTTAATAAACAGGTCAACGTGGTCCAACTCATCGCGATTTGGGATTTCAACGAACAAGCCACCGCGCCGCTGGGCGAAGTAATCCGCCAGATGATTAGTGCCGCTGATGTCTTCCATCGCTTCCAGCTCGGCAATTTCGAAGAACCGGCAGCCGTTCTTTTCGTACAAATTGTTGTTGAACTGCGTTTCAGTCATGCCCAGAGCGCCAGCCATAGCAGACCGACCGCCGGGATAGGCTTTGCACATCGTTTTAACTACTGATTTCAGATCTACCATGTTGTTTTCCCTTTGGTAGTTATGGCTGTATGCCAGCAGTGGTAGTCTTTTCGTATTGAGTTGGGTCGTATTTGATAGCACCGTTTGTGGCTTTTTCTGCCAATAACGCGTACTGCCACGGCACAATATCCTTCCAAAGACTGACGGTTGATTTTGAAACCCCCAGTGCTTTGGCTGCCGCAGTCGCAGTACCGAAATGTGCGACTAAATCTTGTTTAAACATTTCACCTCCAGATAAAGAATCAACAATGCAAAGTTTAATGTTTCAAACTAAAAATAGTCAAGAAATTAAACCTTATGTTGTTTAATTCTTTAAACATGAAAAATGAAACGATGAGCGACCGCATTAACCAACGTATGAAGCTACTGAGGTTGCGGAGCACTAATTTAATGAGCGCTACAGGCGCATCGAAAGGAACCGTTAGCCAGTGGGTAAACGGCGGCACTGAGCCGTCTGCACGCTATTTGAGTAAACTGGCTGAGGTGTTAGGCGTAACTGAACGCTGGTTATATGAAGGCGGACTTATCGAAGAGTCGATCGGAAACGCAACACCTGGACCAGAGCTGCGCCGCCGTGTGCCGTTATTGTCATCAGTACAGGCAGGAGCCTGGAAAGAAATCGTTGAGGGGCACTTGCAGGACGTGACTGAGTGGATTGAAACCACTGCGAAAGTATCTCCTTACTCATTTTCGCTGCGCGTATCTGGCGATTCTATGGATAGCCCACCCGGCCAAGGTATTTCCCTACCTAATGGCTCGATCGTCATTGTGGATCCTGATGTTGAGGCAATAAATGGACGCATAGTTGTTGCGCGCATTAGTGGTTCAAACGAAGCGACCGTAAAAAAATTAGCGATTGATGGTCCGAACATGTACCTGATGCCACTTAACCCTAATTTCAAACCGATACCCTTTGATGAGGATTGTGAAATCATTGGCGTATGCGTTCGCGTTGAAATGAATTTGATGTAACCAATTCCACTTCACGAAATACCGGCTCTGGCCGGTTTTTTTTCACCTTAAACTTTTTTGTTTAATAATGCGAACTTTTGTATTGACACTTTAGTTTGAAAAGTTAAACTAAATTCATCGGCAGTACAACGGCAAGAGCGCAGCAGATTAATGAGGTATCAGGATGGATAAGCAAGAACCGGAAATTATTGGTCCGGGATCTTCGAATGAAGAGTTAATTGAAGAAACTGTTTCTGAAATCTTGCAAAAGCATGCACACCAAGTGGCCGCCTTTTTGGAAGGCGGCGAGATTACCAAAATTAATCTCTTATCTTCGGATTGAAAGCTTCAATTCGGTTAATAAGCAACTTGGTTGCCGAGGCAACGGCAGGATCCTTACCTTTATAAGCTTGAGCATGACGATTTAGATTTTCAATGACGTCGCTTTTTACTGTGGGTAAGGCGGTTGAAACGGAATGAAGCGCTACCGTGAATGCGTTCTCAAGAGCTTCAATCCTACGGGCTAAAGTGACTAAATTAGTCGAAGCGTTTTCCACCTTCATTTCCTTCTTGGCTGTGTGAGAACTACCAAGATAACACCGCCGCCTGAGGTGGAGAAGTGACCAGGCACACAACGGAAAGAACACTGGGGGTTGAGGGACTCACTTGCCATTAACCCGATCTGACCACAGAACCAGTGTTCTCTCCGTTGTGGCCAGCATCAGGTGATGGTCGGGTTCCCTACCCGATTGCGGGTTCGACTCCCGCCGCCCAATCAGATCGACGTGGAACCTCGATAATTGCTGTGTGTAGCTGTATTCGGCGGTGGCATGACTCTTCAACCATCCAACATCAGGGGGAGCGAAGATAATGTTCTGATCATGACCACCGCCAATTTTTTCGCAGGCATAGACAAGGGTTCGCTGGCCCCACCAGCACACCCAGTGCGTCAGCGGTGGCCCTTTTCTATGTGTGTGAGTTTCCGCCCGGTGCAGTGGGCATAAACAGGAGGGATTAACGTGAAAGAACTTTGGTTTAAGAGTTTGCAGATTTACCGCATGAACCGTGATATCGCGCTCGATGCCGAGGAAATGCAGCGCCAGATGAGCGCCTTTATTTTCTCTCCATGCGGCAGCCAGGATATGGCGAAAACAGGATGGGTATCACCAATGGGCAAGTTCGGCGGTGATCAGTTGGTACACGCCGCTGGCCATCAGCTTCTGATCTGCGCAAAGCGTGAAGAGAAGATACTTCCGGCGCCGGTAATTAAGCAGGAGCTGGCGGGCAAAATTGAGCAGTTGGAAGGTGAGCAGCATCGCAAGCTGAAGAAAACCGAGAAAGACTCCCTGAAAGACGAAGTGCTGCACAGCCTCATGCCACGCGCATTCAGCCGTTACAGCCAGACCTTCATGTGGATTGATTTGGATAACGGCCTGATCATGGTCGCCGCGGTCAGCACCAAAAAGGCAGAAGACATGCTGGCGTTATTGCGCAAAAGCCTCGGTTCTTTGCCAGTGGTACCCCTCACAATGGAAACGCCGATCGAACTGACCCTGACCGATTGGGTGCGCACAGGTGAGCCGCCAGCTGAGTTTGCTTTGCAGGATGAAGCCGAGCTGAAAGCCATTCTGGAAGAAGGCGGCACTATCCGCTGTAAGAAACAGGCATTGGTCAGCGACGAGATCGGAACGCATATCGAAAACGGTAAGTTGGTTACCCAGGTGTCTATGGACTGGCAGGAACGCGTCAACTTCCAGATTAACGATGCATTCACGCTGAAAAAGCTGAAACCGAGCGACACACTGTCCGATCAGAATGACGACATCGACCGTGAAGATTTAGCCGCGCGCTTTAATGCTGATTTCATTCTGGTAACCAGCGAATATTCTGCGCTGATATCAAACCTTATTTCCGCGCTGGGCGGCGAAGCCCAAAGATAATTTAAAACATCTGAATTTTATTAATTGCCGTCACTGGCAAGGGATTCGCTCACGCCGAAATCTGGAAATTACTTATTTAGGAATGTAGCCATGAAACTTATTCAACCGGTCACACCAGAACGCAATGCCGATAACTTGGGATATTGGACTCACCCTGATTTCTTCGAACCGGCCAACGGTAACGAATACCCAGCGCCAAGCGAATTTGAAGCGTGGGCAAAAGCTCAGGGTGTCGAGGTTTATACCCTGTCACTTGATGCCGATCCAGCAGCTGACGATATTCAGGCCGCCTATGAAGCAGGCGAAGCTGATGTTTCTGCGTGGAACCCAACACCGCCGATCGGTGATGGCTGGTTCCTCGCATCAATTCACGATACAGAGGACGGCCCTTACAGTGTCTGGTTCCGCCGCAATACTGAAGAACAAGCCGAAATTGCACGCCTTAAAACAGACTTTCTGGGAAAGCACCAGGTGGCGATCACCGCCGCTTATGAATATTTCAAGGCCTGCCCTGTGGGTAATGAACGCACTATCGCACACCAGATTTATCAGGTACTGCGCACGGCTACGAGGGTGGGCTGAATGAAAGTTTATATCGCAGGGCCAATGACAGGCCGGCCACATTTCAACCGCCCTGCTTTCAAACAGGCAGCTATAAGCCTGTCATTTGAAAAGCATGTGCCACTGAATCCGGCAATCCTGCCTGATGGCCTGTCCGAACCAGATTACATGGCTATTGGTCTGACGATGCTGCAGCGCGCCGAAGCAATTTACCTGCTGACCGGCTGGCAGTTCAGTGCGGGCGCCAGAGCAGAACATGCGCTGGCTTTAAAGCTGGGTTTGGAAGTAATCGAACAGAGGGAAAACCGCCATGACTGAGGCAACCAGCAAACCAATTCTGGATATGTGCTGCGGCTCCCGGATGTTTTGGCTCGATAAACAGGATGACCGCACCGTATTCAGTGACGTGCGCAGCGAAGAACACACGCTGTGTGACGGGCGCCAACTGGTGATCAGCCCGGACGTGCTTGCCGACTTCCGCCAGTTGCCATTCGCCGATAACAGTTTCTCCCAGGTAGTCTTCGATCCTCCGCACCTCGAGCGCGCTGGCGTGAATGGCTGGATGCGGAAGAAGTACGGTGCTCTGGACAAAGAAACATGGCGTGAAGACATCGCCGCCGGGTTCCGCGAAGCGTTTAGGGTGTTGCGGCCACACGGCACGCTCATTTTTAAATGGAACGAAACGCAGATACCAGTTGCTCACGTAATCGCGCTGACAGATCAGAAGCCAACAATCTGGCAACGCACCGGAAAAGGCGACAAAACTCACTGGGTTCTGTTCTTGAAGGAGGCTGTATGACTGAGAATACGTTCTGGAATAGCTACGGGAAATACTGCAAGAGGCGCACCAGAACCTACATCGGCAATGGAAGATTCTATTACGGCAGAATGATCCACGTTCAGTATATGGAATGGAGGAACTGTGATCACTGAAACAACCCGTTCGCATTTCGTCCGGCGTGTTTTTGTGAAAAGAATGCTGAATCTGTGGTTTATCCCAGCTGAGTTTGCGCCAGCAATGCCACCAGGCGAGAAAAATGCTGTGGTGGCGAGCTGGGAAATATTACGGCCGATTTCGGTTCAGTCAGTAAACCGGTGCGCAACCGGCTATAATTAAACGTGTGGAGTGATATATGACGAGAACATTAACGCTTGATGAATGGGCTCTCGAAGAGTTTTCCGCGCCAATCCCTAGCAGACCAACGCTGATGAGGTATGCGAAAAATGGAATGATATACCCCCTGCCCTTTAAAGCCGGGCGGTGCTGGCGTGTTGAAGCATCAGCGCGTTTCATTGGGATAGCTGAGAAGCCTGTGATCAACAAGGATATAGATCCACGTTTAATGAGGATTCTCGAAGATGGCACGTCCACGAAAATATAACGTGAATATTCCCGGGCTGTCGTGCTACTTGGACGCCAGAACCAATAAGGTTTACTGGCGTTACAAGCATCCAGCCACAGGTAAGTTCCACGGTTTGGGGGACAACGAAGAGGAGGCAAAAGCAATCGCAATAGATGCGAATATGCAACTCAATCAGAGGAAAATGGCAAATCTCCTGAGAGTAAGAAATGAAATTAGCCGTGAAGTGAATAAAGGCATCACGACCAATGCATGGGTTGATAAATATAGAGCGATTCAGCTAGAAAGGGTTAAGGCTGGCGAAATAAAGCCCGATACTGCGAAACTGCGGGAACCTTCTTTACGAGCATTAATTTCTCATTGCGGGATAAAACCATTGTCGGAAGTAGGTGCCAGAGATATTGCTGGGATCCTCGATGTTTACATTGAAAAAGGTCAGGGAAGGATGGCGCAGATGGTGCGTTCGAATCTAAGTGATGTATTCAAAGAAGCTCAGCATGCAGGTGAAGTTCCGGCTGGTTATAACCCTGCGAAGGCAACAAAACAACCTCGGGCAAAAGTTTCACGACAGAGACTTTCATTTGATGAATGGAAAGCCATTTATTCGGCTGCATTAACGTTACCGGTGCATATTCCCAGGGTAATGCTATTGGCCTTAATTACAGGCCAACGGATAGGAGATATATCAAAGTTGAAATTTACAGATATCTGGGATGACAAACTTCATATAGTTCAGCAAAAAACCGGGGCTAAAGTGGCTATACCCCTTTCTTTGAAATGTGAGGCGCTGGGGCTGTCTCTTCAGGATGTGATAGCTGAATGCCGAGATTCTGTTTTGAGTCAGTGGATCTTGCATCATCACCGTTCACGAAGAAACTGCACCCGTGGTGGGCAGATAACTAAAAGCACACTCTCAAAAGGATTTGCTGAAGCCCGAGATAAAAGTGGTCTCCTGTGGGAGGGAGAGAATCCTCCAACATTCCATGAACAGAGGTCATTGTCGGAACGCTTGTTCAGAGAGCAAGGAATAAACACGCAAGTTTTACTTGGACATAAAAATAGTCAAATGACGGAGAAGTATAACGACGACCGGGGGAAAGACTGGAAGGAAGTTGTTGTTTAATTAAGGTGCCGTTTTGCAGAAGAATTTTGCAGGAGTTTTGCAGGGATGAACATTTACTCTTAATTAATAGTCAGTTAGCAGTTGATACCCATACCGAAGTCATAAGTGGTAGAAAGAGCATAGCCATCACCATTCTGATGACGAACATCGCGGCCATTATTCGTGCCTTCACCTGCTGGTGTATAGTTAATGTCTTCGCTGTTGTTATCGCCATCATTCGCACCCTGATATTGCAGTGCAAAGTTCCAGCCTTTTACTTCACCAAAGAAGTCTGTATTACGGTAAGTCGCAACGCCATTAGTACGACCAACCATAAAGTTATCAGAAGAGGTGTAGGTATCGCCGCCGAACACTGGCAGCATATCGGTCCAGGCTTCAATGTCATACACAACGCCGTAGTTACGGCCGTAATCGAATGAACCGAAGTCAGCGAATTTCAGACCTGCAAAGCCCAGACGGGTGGCGTTGCCTGATGTACCTGTACTTTCAGAATTATTAGCCTGGACGTTGTATTCCCACTGGCCGTAACCGGTCAGTTGATCGGTAATTTGGGTTTCACCTTTAAAGCCTACACGAACATAGGTTACGTCGCCGTCCTGACCTGCATCATCTGAAAATTGGTGACGTGCATCAACTTTGCCATACAGGTCCAGTTTATTGCCGTCTTTATTATATATTTCTGCGGAATGAGCTGCGCCTGCAACCAGTAATGCCGGGATAATAAGTGCCAATGCTTTTAATTTCATGATGTATTCCTTTATCATTTAATTGGATATTTGAATTTATTATATATGTATTTTCAATGAGTCAGACTCGTATTAATATTACCTACAGAGTTCCGTGGTTCTGTAGATAAATTATCGGTTTTAATTTTATTATTTATTACTAATTATTTCTGTCGGTATTATCAATATTTCGAATGAATGTTATAGTTAATTTCATATAAAATATGTATTTATAATTATATATTTTTCTGTGGTACTTTATTTCCGGGTTGTGGAATCATCACTGCAATCCTATTTACCCTTCCTTGGTTTTACTTATATTCTTTTTAGTCGCCGTTTTACCCCTGTTAACGGCGTTAGTATGTCGCCCCGCCTGACTGCGGGGCTTTTTTTTGCATAAAAAAACCCATAACCGGCGAAAGTTATGGGCTCAACAAATGAGAGAGAGAACTAAAATTTCTACGACGAGGTCAGAGAGACTTTCCACAACAACCTGCATAACAGATGTCACGGTTGCGTTATCCGCAGCGGAAACACCGGCTATTCAGGGTACAGCACATAATTTCAGGAGAAGGCTTCTCTCATGGCACAGCTCGTTCCAGTAACTGAACCGCAATAAACGGATATAACGATCAGGAGCGGCGAAACCAGGCCGGATCACTGTTCCCCACATCAATACCGTAAAGACAGCCTGTGGCGAGAAAGCTTTCCAGCAGACGGGATGTATCCTGCGCCCTCTCCGCTGGTGGATGACTGACCTTGCGGTGCGTGATACGTTGCCATAGCGAACGGCGCTCAGCAGTGTGTACAGTGATTGACATACAGGCCTCCGGTTAATCGCAGCTTCAAAATCAAAGCTTTCTTTAACGCTGGTTTCAAAATCGTGGCAAACGATGCCTGCCGCGGGAATGAACGTAGTAAACCTTTTATGAACGGCAAACTGAACCAACCATTTTTGCTTTCTTTATGAAGTTTTGAACTATAACTCCCGCAGCCAAACGCCTTCGCAGAACAGTTTTGCACAGGCCAGACTTTGCTGATGACGTAATGCCGGATCTGCGGGATCTTGCGCGAATTGTACCAGCATGCCGGTAAAACATTGCGCGAGCATGACGGCAGAAATTTCTTTGCGGAAAAGTTTGCTTTGCTGATTTTGCACGAGGTTTTCTGCCATCAGGTTGATCAGCAAACGCTGTGTCTCTTGCGCCAGAGGTGGCAGCAAAAACACCTGCTGCGTCAGTTCATTGTTTTCAGCGAAAAAATTCAGCAACTTGCGAAAGCAGAGCGCCATCCGGTCCAGTACCTGATTTTCGGCAACGTCAGGCGCAATCTGTAATGAACGCACCAGTGCAGTCAGGCGTTCACGGAAAAGAACAATATTATTGCCGGTCATTTCTGCATCCTTACTCTCTTACACGTATGCCATTCTAAACGACTTGCTGGCAGGAACAGCCATTTGCGTTTGACCAAATCAGAAAAAGTTAATGACCGTGCTTAACAATTGCACATTGGGAGCGGCAGGCGTAAACCAGTGGATAGCTCACGCAACGGCACCGGGTCGGGTAGACCGTGTCTTGCGCGCAGCACCTGAAGAAGATACCGAATACATAGAGGATAGTCGTATGTCTAAAAATGGAAAAGTGGCTTTAGTGACAGGTGGTGGTCAGGGGATCGGCCGCGCGATTGCACTGCGTCTGGCGAAGGATGGTTTTGCTGTGGCCGTGGTGGATTTTAATGGGGAAACAGCGAAAAAAGTTGCCGAAGAAATTAATCATGCCGGTGGTAAAGCCATTGCTCAGTTGGCGGACGTTTCAGACCGGGAGCAAGTTTTTGCTGCCGTAGAAGCGGCCACCAGGCAACTCGGTGGTTTTGATGTCATCGTTAATAATGCCGGGATTGCGCCGACGACACTGATTGAAGACATCACCCCGGAAATCGTCGATAAAGTTTATAATATCAACGTGAAAGGTGTCATTTGGGGCATTCAGGCGGCAGTCAAAGCGTTCAAGTCACAAGGGCATGGCGGCAAAATTATTAATGCGTCATCACAGGCCGGGCATGTGGGTAACCCTGAACTGGCGATCTACAGTTCGAGTAAATTTGCGGTGCGCGGGCTGACACAAACTGCAGCGCGTGACCTGGCCTCGCTGGGTATTACTGTCAATGCCTACTGTCCTGGGATTGTGAAAACGCCGATGTGGGAAGAAATAGACCGTCAGGTGTCAGCGGCAGCCGGAAAACCGGCGGGCTATGGTACACAAGAATTCGCCAAGAATATTACGCTGAAACGCCTTTCTGAGCCGGAAGATGTCGCGGCTTGCGTTTCTTATCTGGCCGGGCCGGATTCTGATTACATGACGGGTCAGGCTTTGCTGATCGACGGCGGTATGGTGTTCAACTGATCCCCTTTCCCGCCCGTCAGGCCTCTCATAATGAGGGGCTTTTTTGTTTCTCTTTTCTACCTGATCACTGTGTGGCCAGCGGAATATAGTATTCGCAGGTCACGCCTTTGAGCGCAGATTCACGCGAGTACTTCTCCAGGTCCGGTTGCATAATAAATTCAAGACCCAGCGTAGGCAAAAACACAGAATACAGATAAAGAATAAAATCGTTCAACCGGCTAAGATCGTACGGATAGTTGATCTTCAGATAACGGCTGGCCGGAACCAGGATGTTGTGGCTGTCGCTGGTGTGTACCTGATGTGCCACGGTGTAATCCATCTGCAACGCATTCGCCACTTCATCATTCGTATCAGGCCGGCAGTCCGACAATCCCCAGACCGGTGCCCGCAGAGATTCCGGTGTTTCCAGATAACGCAGCAACTCCGCGCGGTGAACGTGATTCTTACTGTTGAATAAGGCTTCAATGGGGTAAGAATGCGAGATCGTATCCCCTTCAAACGCCATCACCGGTAACTCTACGATTTCATATTCCGGCTGCGGAAACTCATCGACGGTAAGCGGCGCGGTGATCCCGTTCATGGTCCATGATGCATTGCGGCGATACGTACCGGGAGTTTCGGCGAAATTCTTCTTGAACGATCGGGTGAACGTTTGCTGCGAATCGTACGAGTAGTACAACGAAATATCGAGGATAGGCATATTGGTCAGACGCAACGCGATAGCGGCCATCGTGAGACGGCGGTCACGAATGTATTTACCTAGTGCGTAACCCGTTTTACTTTTAAACAAACGCTGAAGATACCATGGTGAATAGCCGGTTTTTTTTGAGGCTTTTTCCATGGTCAGACGATCACTTAAGTTGACTTCGATCCAGTAGAGTAACTCTTTGATCAAATCATCATGAAAATCAGGTTTTTGTTCGCTCTGCAAAATGAACTCCCTGTGCTGCAATAAAGTCGCGTGATTAGGACGCGACAGATTTTGAAATCATATGCACTACAATGGCATCCGCGCTCTGGCTAACGTTTTTTAGACATCAGAGGTTTCCTCACATACCGTTCGGCAGGCGTAAAGCTCATTTTCGATGGCGCGGTTAAGATTGTATTCTGCACAGTCTGCGCTCAGCCCGAGCGTTTCCAGGCGTGACATGGCATCCATGCTGCTTTACACAGATAAGCCACAGGAGTAACCGAAGAAAAGTAGATAGCTGAGGATAATGCCAAGACTTGAACGGATGTTCAAGTTATTTGAGAACGCTCATTCACCTGTGAATTTATATAGGTAAATGACTTGCAATCTCCTGCAAAAGCATACCCGCCGAGGCAGGCAGAAAAGTGAATATGAGAAATATTATCTGGCGGAACAGGTAAAACTGGAGGCCATTTTCGTGTCACCCTGTCCGTTGTATCGTGGGAATAACGGATAATCACACAACGGCATTTCGCGCCCGGCAGTTGCTTTGTTTGTATCAATCATCACTTGCTGACCCGGATCTATCCCATGAACAACCCATTTATCCAGGGTTCCTAATGAATCCCAACTCACCCGATATGTCCCGCTGCTGTGCGTGAAACCCGGTGCCAGGTAGAAACGGGCAAACTGATGAAGTTCTTGCTCACCAAATTCAGCTTTCAGCTTCTCGTAATACGCTACGGTGTTTCCCGGCGGAACAGCCATATCCGCCGTGCCATGCATCAGTAAAAGTTTGCCTCCATGCTGCACAAAAGTGTGAATATCGGCACTATCATTATCGATTTGTGCTGCCAGTTCTTTCAGCCTCGTCTCATGGGCTGCGGGATTAAACTGAAGAGAGTCGTAATTTGCATCTCGCATCACTTCGTAGCGGACAGCTTGGTCGCCCATCATGTAAGGGAATGAAATAATGATATTACTGGCTTCTGGTTTTGGCTTGTTTGCACCGGAACCAAAAACACTGACTAACGCAGAAGCGTCTGCACCACGTAAAATTGGCCATGGGGCAAAGTGATCGCCAGTTAGCAGGTTGACACCCAGAGGCACCGGTTTATTAAGCATCTGGACCAGCGCGATTTGCGTATCTGAAAGGCAGTTGGCGCCTATATCTTTCCCATCCGGGCAGCGCAGATGAGCCAGTTTAAATGTCGAACTGCAGGCATCCGGATTGGCGACTACACCATCAGCCAGACCATCCAGTTTGTCACAGGCACCGGTAACGGCATTGGCAATCAGTGCGGCTTTGGCCGGCGAAATCCACGCGCCCGGCGTGTTGTAGATTGCCTTCCCGATACTGATCCCGGCCATGTGCAGTTCAACGACGTTATACACCGGATGAATGGCAATCGCGCCGTCATAGTCAAGCGGGAAGCGCTGGATCGCCGCAAGCGCTTCGTGGCCGCCTTGCGAATTACCCTGAAAATACATGTGAGCAGGTTTTCGACCATAAGCCTGTTGGATCAAGGCAACGGCCACATCGTGTGTTTTCTTGATTTGCCCACCGGCAAAGTTATCCCAGGCTTCCCCGTTAAGGGTAAAGGAAGCATCGGATACTCCACCCTGATGGCCTGAATCACTGCCAAACGTGGCATAACCTTGCTTTATTGCGCCGGGTGTTGCTGCCGGCGCCAAACGTGCTGTATCAGCGTCTTTAATCGCACCGTCAAAACCACTGCCACCCAGTTGCAGGGCTTTACCATTCCAGTCAAGCGGCAGGTAAAGCTGAAAATTAATATCGGGCGCGTTGAGATCGACGGGCCTGATCTGCCCTTCAATCTTGCAATGTTGATTACCCGGATGGCCCGCCATTGCCACTGTGGTGACCCGCGCCCCCCTTGTCGGAAGCCCGATTGCGTCTGCATTGATATGCACATTTTTTAAGGCGAGGCACTGTGCTTCGGTGAGGCCTTTTTCAGGGGCAGCTAAAACAGTAGCGGTGAACAGCATAAGCAAGCAGAGGCAGAAGGGAGCTTTCATCAGACAACGTTCATTCCGGCGGCTAAGTAGCGGCAGTTTGTCATTAAATGACCTTTTAAAGAAGTCTTTTGACTATTCAGTGTTTAAAAAAATGGTCACAATATGCATTAATTATATATCTGATGAATATTAATCTCTCGGAAAATTATCGACATCATTGAGTTTATAAACATATTAATAATGAATATCTTAAAGTAAAGCAAGGCAGGGTAATATTAAAAATGCGCAGTGATGGGTATTTATTTGCCTGTTATGGATGTTAAGCGTATATTCGCGTTTGCCTGAATTTAAAATGACGGCCTATATACATAATCATCTATTTTAAAAAGGAATTTATATGAAAAACTTATTTAAGTTAGCTCTTCTCGCTGCGGTAGTTACTACACTTTCAGGCTGTACCGGTAGCGTTTTTAATAAAGAGAAAAATTGTGACTATACTTATTTGCTGCACCCTGCGATTTCAATTTCTAAAATGATCGGGGGTTGTGGTCCGGCAGAGAAATAAGTAGCGAGTTTTGTCATGCCGGACCTCAGTGTCCGGCATTTGCTATTCTGCAACGCCTGAATTCATAATCTTTACCGTTTCCCCCTTTTTTCATTACCGAGCCATAAGATCATACGAGCCCAATTTTAGTTACAACATACATATGCCAGATAAATCAAAAACACCGAAAACTTAACCAAAAGTGTCTTCTGTATTTCTTCAGGACGAACGTGTCTTAGATTTATTGACCAGCCTCCCATCAGCACGGATAAAAAAATGGCCGCATAAGCGACCATTAACCTCTTTCAGAAAGAGAGAATTTACCGCTTACGCCACAGTGTAAGTTCCGCTACGGTATGCTGGAATTTCCTCGCCGTTTCACGGATCACAAACGAAACATCTGCCGGTTGCCTAACCTCTTCAAATCCACTCGCCAGCAAACGTTTCAACGCCTGATGCGTCGTAACAGCTTCACCATTTTCCCGGAACCCGCCCAGCCAGTGCTCTTTCGGTGTAAACTCTTCGAGCCAGGTGTAAGGTGAAGAAAGCATGAGTAAGCCGCCAGAACGAATCATTGGCGTAATATCTGTCAGAAAACGTGCAGGTTCACGCAGTCGATCCAGCAAATTAGCCGCCAGGACCAGATCATATAATTCCGCCTGTGGCTTCAGGTTACACGCATCACCCTGCACAAAATTCACCCGCACTGTCTGCTCTGCTGAGATATTGACATCAGCGAGCGAAGCCTGGCAATAATCCACCAGTTCGCCCTCCTCCGGGATTACATACCGACAGGCTTCACCGCGTGCCAAAGCCAGAGCGACATCAATAAATCGCGCGGAATAATCCATTCCAACCACAGAGTCGAAATGACGCGCAAGTTCAAAACTGGCACGTCCCGTAGCACACCCGATATCCAGCGCCCTGCCACGATTAACTGTATTTTCAACTGCAATATCAACCAGTTGAACTGCATAATTCGTTACGTCGAAATGACGCGGACCGTACTGGAAATCAAGATACTGCGCCACCAGCCCGTCAGTTTCATAAGGATTCACTTTCACCACTTCCTGATGGCTGGAAATCACATAGCGGAAACCGGCATGCTGGAAAAAGTGGCGACGAAAAGCATAACGCGAAGATTTTAGCGCTTCATTGCCCGTTGAAATCCAGCTTCCGCCTTTGATCATGGAATGTTTACCATCGAATGTTGGCGTCGAAAAATCATCATATAAAGGATGAACACGAAAGCCGTCAAATCCATTGATCGGCGTAGACGCCCATTGCCAGACATTCCCCACAACATCATAAAAATCACCTTGTTCGAAATGATCAACCGGACAGGATGATGCCCACCATGCGAGGTTGATATTTCCCGGTGCTGTTTCCCAGTCTGGCTGATCACCCTGCACCTGATTACGCAGAATCATCCATTCAGCTTCAGTCGGCAACTGTACTGATTCACCGGTCTGCGCCGCTTTCCAGCGACAGAATGCTGCCGCTTCCAGTTGATTAACTTCAGCAGGCCAGTCCCATGGCATCGGCACTTCTTCCGTCATCAGGCGAAGTTTCAGCCGTTCAGGTTCCCGGGGCGAACCCACCCAGAAAGTGGGCATTTCAGCCCGCGCAAAATCCCGCCAGCCAAGCCCTTCTTCGTCCCACCACTGGGCATCGTGATAGCCGTCCGCCTGTATGAAAGTATAAAATTCAGCGTTACTGACCAGCATCTTACTGGCACTAAATGCCTGAATTTTCTGTTGAGATGTGCCGTATTCGTTATCCCAGCCGTAGGTATCATCCTGCTTACCCAGCGTGACAATGTCACCTTTCACCGCCAGCATAGTGTTATCAGGTACGCTGTTGCGGTCATGACGGGCGATTCCACACACCGGCCAGTGAGATTGTGGCTTAACCCATTCCACCGGCAACTGACGGATCAATACACTGGATGTTTCCAGATGAATGCGCTCATGTTCAATGCCCATCAGAATCACCCAGGCAGGGCTGTCCCATCCGATGGGTAAACTCAGCGCCATGGTGTCAATAATACCGAGCACTTCTTCACGTACTTTGTCGCGGTATTGACGCAAGTTAACAACTGATGGCCAGTTATAGTTCTGATCGTCGAGATCATCCCAGCTCATTTCATCCACACCGATCGCCAGCATCGCTTCGATGTGTGAATCAACACGTTGAGGAATCAGCCCCGCAGCCATCAGCTTATTAATATAAAAAGTGGCGGTATGACCGAAATAAAAAATCAGCGGGTGGCGAAGCGAAATTGCCTTATTGAAATAGGCTCTTTCATCAGCGAGACAATCAAACAGGCTCTCGTACAGCTCCCAGGTTTGAATGAAATAATCGCGAATTTCCTGACGTTTTTCTTCCGCTGTTCCGGTGCTTAGCAAAATGGTCTGCGTCGGTTCTGGCAACCCGATAGCCTTGTTTTGTGTTGAAAGCATTATTAGTCCTCTGTCTTCTTGCGTTGCCAAATCAATACACAATTGTAGCAGGTCACATCTTTGGCTTATTCCCGGTCTGGTTTTTACCGACTTTATATTCTCAATCGTCAGACATTAACATAACCTTAAAATCGGGCCTATGCTCGCTATCTCTCCATAAACAACAGCGAACTTTCACGAACATGCAGAGATTCGCCCTCAAAATGATGACGTAAATCGTAGTAATCTGGTGCATCAATGATGCCCTGAATATTGTCAGAAAATGCTTCCAGCGCCTGTTTCATCTGCGGCAGATAATCGTGAGTGTCATAAACACGGTCGATCCCTTCAAGCGAATGATTCATAATTTTGCGCGCAACATCATTCGGCACATTCAGGGAGGATAACTTGGAACGCGCCGTACGGCGTAAATCACGGGTGGTAAAAGCATCAATCCCCGGACCCCGTTCCGCACGTAGCAGGCGGCGTATAACCTGTGTCACCGCACCGCGTGATAACGGTCTTTGTGCATCGAGCGGTGAAGGCACCAGCCAGGGACTGTGTTTCGGACTGGCTGATAGAAGAGCATTGATGCAGGTGATCATTAATGGCGTCAGCGGCAGGTTGTGATCACGGGCCGATTTATTGCGCGTACCCTGTCGCCAGATGCCGATCTGCAAATGGAACTCATCTTTTCTGGCGCGCACCACTTCATCTGGTCGTCGTGCAGTCAGCAGGCACAAGCGCAATGCCCAGCGACATTGTTCAGAAATATCCCATAAATCAAGGCTATGCCAGAAAACCCAGATTTCAGCATCGGTTAACGTTCGTTCGCGTGGCGGGGTATTCCGGCCGCCGACGTCGCGGCGCTTCATGGTACTTAGTGGCGAATGTGCCAGATATCCCTGGGTTTCTGCCCAGCCAAAAAATTGCTTACAAAGCGCGAATACCCGTTTTGCTTCTGAAACTTTCCCGTCCGCCAGCAGTACATTAAACAAACGGTTCAGTCGTAAACGGGTGATTTTATTCAGAGGCACTTCGCCGATCACTGGCAACACATGTTTCATCAGGGATGAAACAGCAATTTCTGGCCGGCGTCGTGTCAGGATCAGTGAAAGCCGGATCCAGATATTGATCACCTGCCCGACCGTTGCATTGCCCTCCTCATCAAAATCATCCAGTTTGGCAAGCGGTGTCATTTTCACATTCTGCAGATAAGCCAAAACATGCTGACCAACATTTCCGGCAGCAAAATCTCCTTCGACTGTTGTTACGGATCCGATCTTACTCATCTGCCCAATTTCACCTCAAAAATCACAGGCCGGAGTTATAACAAGCCTGAGGATCTTAGGCAAAAGGTTTATGACTCCAGACCTATTAAGTCTGGAGTCACACAGATCATTAATAACGAAAAATAGAGCGATTATGAAGGGGATTTATGGTGAGCCAGCCGTTGTGTGTTGTTCATAAAATCAACAGACATGATGATATAACGCATATTTTTTACTCATATCTTCGTTATACGTTATGAATTGGCGAAAAAACCGACGTTTTCACCCGTATGCATTCGCCCTAATAACGGTTGTCGTCATAAATAACGTCATGTTTCCCTAAAGAAAATTTTGCTTATGCCGAAATGTTAATAGTTAAGGATCCTTAATCTCACTTAAACCGCAGTCTGGCCATGGAAATGTCACTATGCGCAATAATCAGCCAATATCACAACGGGAATATCAATACCCTGACGACGCAACATTGATGTCAACGACAGATGCCGAAAGCCGTATTACCTACGCCAACGATGCATTTATAGAAGTTAGCGGTTTTGCCAGTGAAGATATTATCGGGCAGCCTCACAATGTTGTGCGCCATCCCGATATGCCTCCTTCGGCATTCAAAGATATGTGGGCTACATTACAACAGGGTTTCCCCTGGACAGCACTGGTGAAAAACCGCCGCAGCAATGGCGATCATTATTGGGTACGTGCCAACGTCGTACCGATCATTCGTGGCGGTAAAACCAAAGGTTACCTTTCTGTCCGCACCAAACCGACTACTGCAGAGATTAATGCAACCCAGGCGCTTTATGACAAAATGAATCGCGGTGAACTGAACAACCGCCGCTTGCATCGGGGATTGTTGATCCGTACCGGCATTACCCGCAGTTTTTCTATTTTAAAAACGCTTTCTGTGCGCTGGCGGATCCGCAGCGGTTTGCTGGTTTTACTCGTCCTTAACTCACTCGTCATTTCTGCGCTGACTGCCCTGCCCGTGATACAGATGAATACCGCATTGGCACTCAATGCATTTTTCATTCTGTTGCTGAATTTCTGGATGGAATGGCAGATTACCCGCCCGGTCGAACAGCTTTGCAGTCAGACCTTGCGCGTTGCCAGCGGCGCGAGTCATACGATCACGCCAATGGAGCGGGTCGATGAAATTGGTATGACGTTACGATCTGTTGGCCAGCTCGGATTGATTTGCCGTTGGATGGTGGATGATGTCAACGACCAGGCGCACAAAGTCCGCACGGCCAGTGAGTCACTGGCGAATGGTAATGAAGCCCTGAGTCAACGTACTGAACAAACTGCCGCTAACGTTGGACAAACTGCTGCAGCAATGAATGAGATGAGCACGACAGTTGAAAGCAACACACAGACGGCAGCCGAAGCCGACAAACTTTCACTGATAGCAAGTGCGGCGGCAGAAAAAGGCAGCAATGCTATGCAGGAAGTTGTCGGCACTATGCAGGAAATCACCGGCAGTTCGCGACAAATTGCCACCATCACCAATGTTATTGATGGCATCGCTTTCCAGACGAACATTCTGGCGCTCAATGCCGCAGTTGAAGCGGCTCGCGCGGGTGAACAAGGCAAAGGCTTCGCCGTGGTTGCCGGAGAAGTGCGCAGCCTGGCACAACGAAGCGCTAGCGCAGCCAGCGAAATTAAACGCCTGATCGACAGCAGTGTGGAAACGGTAGTGTCGGGATCGAAGCAGGTTGATCAGGCAGGGAAAACGATGGCCGACATCGTCTCTCAGGTGCGAAATGTGACGTCACTCATCGGGCAAATCCGAAGCGCCACTGGCGAACAAAATCAGGGATTACTGGATATTGCCAAAGCCATTGAAGAACTGGACCGCATCACACATCAAAATTCCATTCAGGTTCAGGAAGGTGCCAATGCTTCTTCAGGTCTGAAGCAACAGGCCGACCGTCTGGTTGAAGCCGTGGGGGTGTTCCGGTAACGTTATTCAGTAAAATAGAGGCGGCTAATCACCGCATCTATTTCAATAAGCTATGTCATTACAACGATCTGATTACACTGTTGCCAGTCTGAACGCTGATACTGAGCGGGTCAGATGAAGAACCTGTTCTTCCAGCGAGGCCGCTGCGGCAGCCGATTCCTGAACCAGCGCTGCGTTTTGTTGCGTCACGCCATCAATTTCTGTCACCGCCTGTTCAATCTGGCTAATCCCGCGGCTTTGTTCATCAGAGGCTATCGAGATATGTTCCATTAATATATTAATCTGAGTGACAGAGGAAATGATCGCTGAAATGGAATCGCCAGTGCGTGAGACCTCATCCGACCCTTCGCGAATATTCGCCACCGATTCAGAAATCAGACTTTCGATTTCTTTTGCTGCCATGGCGCTGCGCTGCGCCAGACTGCGCACTTCACTGGCCACCACTGCAAATCCACGCCCCTGCTCACCCGCGCGTGCCGCTTCAACAGCGGCATTGAGCGCCAGAATGTTTGTCTGAAAAGCGATACTATTGATCACACCTGTAATATCTTCGATTTTTTTCGAACTGCTGTTAATACGTCCCATCGTACCAATCACGTCCTGAGCGACTTTCTCGCCTGCGCGCGCGTTTTGGACAGCTTCACGTGTCAGACTGCTTGCCCGGGAGACATTTTCGGTATTTTGTTTTACCGTCGCACCAAGTTCTTCCATGCTGGCGGCGGTTTGTGTCAGCGCTGCGGCCTGTTGTTCAGTGCGGGAAGCCAGATCAATATTACCTGCGGAGATTTCCTGCGATGCATGCGCCACGGTATGGCTGGTGTCGCGTACCTGCCTTATAATTCTGGTCAGCGACTGACGCATATGTTCTATCGACTGCATCAACTCTTCAATCTCACTGCGGGATTTGGCCTTCACCGGTACTGGCGTATCGAGATAACCTTCAGCAATCTGACGGCAGTGATCGCGAGAACTCAGCAGCGGTAGCAGAACAAAGCGCTTCATTAACACCAGAACACTGATAATGATGATCAGAAATAACAAACCAAAACCGACCGTCAAACCGATACCAAATTTGAAATGACTTTGTGCAACATTATTAAGATTTTTTGCGTACTGTTCATGGAGGGCCAACACTTTATCCAACACGATTTCATACTGACGATCGAGTTTCACCACCGCAGGGATCCGGGCTTTGAACGCTGCCTGATCACCGGACTTTGCAGCGTCAATCAAGGGCTGGATACCGTTCTGGCGATAGTCCTGGTACGTATTGCGGTATTCATCGGCCAGTTCACTTTCACCAGGCAATTTCGGCACATCAAGATACGTCTGAAACGCCGCATCGGCTTTACCGATGACCTCAGTGACTCCGTCCAGAGCAGATTTTGACTGCTGACCGTCTCCATTTTCAATTTCTTTCATATATTCCATCACGCGAACACGCGAGGTTCGGCTGTGGTTAATGGGGTCGATAATAGAAAGCACCACACGGATTTCCTTGTTCACATCATCCAGTGAATGATTACTCCGGGTGAGCAGCCAAACATTCGAAAGCATACTGGTGAAAAAGAGTGCGAAAAGAATAACAAGAACAAGTAAAGACGACTTTTTAAGCGACATCGGGAGATTCTCAAAATAAAGCGGGAATCTGTTTATCGGCATTCCTGTTCAAATATTTAATATTTCCAGCGCACTATCTGCAATTTGTGGCACGATGATCGACCGTAGGAGAAATTTCCGAACATGTTTTAAAGACGTTTACTGCAGTCAAAACACCTGTGAGTAATCTGAGTGTTTTCCAAAAAATTATTGTCAACACTTACATTAAAGATATAAATATGACCTCATGCAGGATACTTACCCCCCTGCTTATCGTTATTAATACAACTAACCCCACTAAAAATGAAAAAATTTTCATGAAACTTTTTTTGAAAATTAATTGTAAACATTATCACCGTGAATACTATTATTGTTTTTTATAGAGAAATGATTATGAATTAAATACGATACTGAGTTAAGTTGAATGGTTTTAATGAAGCAATTTAAAAGAATAGTTAATTTATTTTTTGTCACTTTTCACTTGAATCTGCATACCCTCATAAAATTTTACTTAAGTCACACCCGCATTCTATAAGGCCTGCTGCAAGTTTGGATAAAACTCCTATATATCAATGAACATAAGCGAGTGTGTCACGCCGCACCAATAGAAATGTTTTGTTACACCATTTAAATGTCAATGCTGCGTAATATTTACCTAAAATGTCACCACAGGTATTTACCTGCAATATTATTTTCAGAAAAATTCAAAACACACTGCGAAATGTTTCTCATAAATATTTTGAATCGCTTGTGACCCTGAATTATTCCGAAGTTTTCCTCGGAAAAGGATGTAGTTTTGGCAGGGTTGCCAATATCATATTTTAAGAATCATTGGCAGCGTTTATCACTCTATAAGTAAGGGATAAGCATGTCTAATAGCTTCCAGAATGAAATTCCGAAAGCGCGCGTTAACATAAAACTTGATCTACACACTGGCGGCGCACAGAAGAAAGTCGAATTACCATTAAAATTGATGGTAATGGGTGATTACAGTAATGGAAAAGAGAACCGTCCGTTATCTGAACGCGAAAAAGTTAACATTAATAAGAATAACTTTAACAGCGTACTGGCTGAATTCAGCCCTTCACTGAACCTGACCGTGGAAAATACGCTAACAGGTGATCGCAGCGAAGAAAATATCTCTCTAAATTTCAATGAAATGAAAGATTTTGAGCCAGAACAGGTTGCCCGTCAGATCCCCCAACTGCGCGCGATGCTGGCAATGCGTAACTTATTACGTGACCTCAAATCCAATCTGCTCGACAACGTCACCTTCCGTAAAGAGCTCGAAGCCATTCTAAAAGATCCTGCGCTGAGCAATGAACTGCGCACTGAACTTAATGCCCTGGCGCCAAAGGCGTAATTGCCTCCACTTAATGGATTAATGCGAGATAATGCTCATGTCAGTCAACACTGAAAACTCTTCTTCCAGCCAGACAACGGTTCTGGATCGCCCTGAAGCCGGTACGGTATACGCTTCCCTGTTTGATAAAATCAACCTGACGCCTGTGTCCTCACTGGGTGATCTGAACGATTTTCAGGATACGTCTGCGCTGGCCGATGTCACCGCTGATCAGCGTGTCACTGCCGCTGTACAGGTCTTCCTTGAGCGCCTGAAGCTGTCCGGTCAGACGGTTGAACGTCTGGACAAAACCCTGCTCGATCATCATATCGCCGAACTCGACAGCCAGATCAGCCGTCAGTTGGATGTGGTCATGCATCACCCGGAATTTCAGCGTATTGAATCCGGCTGGCGTGGTCTGAAGTTCCTGGTTGATCGTACTGATTTCCGCCAGAACGTAAAAATTGAACTGCTGGATGTGTCTAAAGACGACCTCCGTCAGGACTTCGAAGATTGTCCTGAGATCATCCAGAGCGGCCTGTACCGCCATACCTACATTCAGGAATATGACACTCCGGGCGGCGAGCCAATCGGTTCTGTGATTTCCAACTACGAGTTTGACGCGTCGGCGCAAGATGTCGCCCTGCTGCGTAACATTTCTAAAGTATCTGCCGCTGCGCATATGCCATTCGTCGGTGCGGTCGGCCCTAAATTCTTCCTGAAAGATTCCATGGAAGAAGTGGCGGCGATTAAAGATATCGGCAACTACTTTGACCGTGCGGAATACATCAAGTGGAAATCCTTCCGCGATTCTGACGATTCCCGCTATATCGGTCTGACCATGCCGCGCGTACTCGGTCGCCTGCCGTATGGTCCGGATACCGTTCCTGTTCGCAGCTTCAACTACGTTGAAGAAGTGAAAGGTCCGGATCACGAGAAATATCTGTGGACAAACGCGGCGTTCGCCTTTGCGGCCAACATGGTGAAAAGCTTCATCAAAAATGGCTGGTGTGTGCAAATCCGTGGCCCACAGGCGGGCGGTGCAGTGACTGATCTGCCGATCCATCTGTACGATCTCGGCACCGGCAATCAGGTGAAAATCCCGTCAGAAGTGATGATCCCGGAAACCCGCGAATTTGAATTTGCCAATCTGGGCTTTATCCCGCTGTCTTACTACAAAAACCGCGATTACTCCTGCTTCTTCTCCGCGAACTCTGCGCAGAAACCGGCGCTGTACGATACTGCCAATGCCACTGCAAACAGCCGCATCAATGCACGCCTGCCGTACATCTTCCTGCTTTCACGCATCGCACACTACCTGAAGCTGATTCAGCGGGAAAATATCGGCACCACCAAAGACCGTCGTCTGCTGGAACTGGAACTGAACACCTGGATCCGTACGCTGGTCACTGAAATGACTGACCCGGGCGACGACCTGCAAGCCTCTCACCCGCTGCGTGACGCCAAAGTGACCGTCGAAGATATCGAAGACAACCCGGGCTTCTTCCGCGTGAAACTGTACGCCGTACCGCACTTCCAGGTGGAAGGGATGGACGTGAATCTGTCACTGGTTTCTCAGATGCCTAAAGCGAAAGCGTAAGAGGCCGGAGTGGTAATGAAAATTTATCGACCACTATGGAGTGAGGGGGCATTGCTGTCCCCTCAGCAGTTCCAGCAGCAGGCTTTATGGGAAGCACATAGTAATCAATGTGTTGCCCACCTGTCCGTTGTTAATCCCTGGGGCGTAGCCACAGCTGAGTTTGATGAAGGCTTGCTGAGTGTCAGACGCCTGCAAGCACTACAGCTGACCGTGCGTCTGCCTGACGGTTCTCTGATAGATACCGGGAGCAGCGATCTTCTCCCCCCTGCCCGGGATTTATCTCAGGATATTCCGGCACAAGTCAATGAGCTTACGGTGATGCTGGCGATGCCGTTATTGCAGGCAAACAGCAGCAACGTGCAACTCACTGACAACGCAGGGGATCGCCCGCTTCGTTATCGTCAGGAATGGGTGAAGGTTCAGGATGCATTCGGTCAGGAAGAAGAGTCCATGGCGGTGGCCCGTTATGCCTTGTCTCTGCGTTTTGACATAGAACAGAACGAGGAATACCTGATCTGTCCTGTATTACGTCTGGTTCGCGACGGTCAAGGCGGCTGGAGAAATGACAATACGTTTATTCCTCCGTTGCTGGCAATGTCCGCTCATCACGGGCTGGTATTGGACATGGAACAAATTCTCACACAATTACAGGCTAAACGCCGCCGCCTGATGGGCATGCGCCGTGAGAGCAATCAGCGTATGGCCGATTTTGCCGTCGCAGATGTATCACTGTTCTGGCTGCTTAATGCCCTCAATACGCACGTTTCGGCATTATCTGAACTGGTTAAAAATCCGGCGCGACACCCTGAACAAGTCTGGTTTGAATTATCGAAACTGGCGGGGAGTCTGCTGACGTTTTCCCTGGAACATGATATCGAAGCGATACCGGCTTACGACCATGCGTCCCCAGAGACCGTTTTCCCGCCTTTACTTGACCTGATCGGGGAGCTACTGGAAGCCAGCCTTCCCTCGCGCGTTATCTCGCTGGAAATGCACAAGATCAATGGCCAGCAGTGGAAAGCGCCTCTTAATGACAGTCGCCTGCGTGAAGACGCGGACTTCTACCTGTCAGTGCGCTCAACACTGCCCGCTTATCAGCTGATTTCCCAGTTCCCTGCCTTGTGTAAAGTCGGGGCTCCGGACGATGTCAATAATATTGTTACCGCGTACGGATTGACGGCGACCGCGCGTCGGCCGATGCCGGTTATGCGTACCTGTGGGTGCGCCTCGCCAAACCCTACGGCGGCGACGGCTACGGCTGGCATATGCCGCTGACCGACGGCACCGAAGTGGCGATTGCCTTTGACGGCGGCGACCCTGACCGGCCGTATATCGCCGCCGCGCTGCACGACTCTGAACATCCCGACCACGTGACCGGACTTAACCACACCCGCAACGTTCTGCGCACCCCGTCAAATAACAAGCTGCGGATGGAGGACCGGCGCGGTGAGGAGCACATCAAACTCGCCACCGAATACGGCAAAACCCAGCTGAATAGCGGGCATATCGTCGATGCGCAAAACGCGCCGCGCGGCGAAGGTTTCGAGCTGCGCACCGACGAACACGGCGTCCTGCGCGGCGGTAAGGGTGTCTTTCTCAGCGCGGACGCACAGCCGCAGGGTCAGGGTCAGGTGCTGGATAACAGCGCGGCGATGGCTGAAATCGACTACCTGCAGCGTCAGGTAAAGGCCCTCAGCCAGGCCGCCGCCGAAGCCAGCGCGCTGGAGGCCGACATCGCGGCGCAAATCGCGATGTTCAGCGAACGGCTGAAGCCGATAAATCAGGTGGTGCTGGCCAGCGCGCCACAAGGCATGGCGCTGACCAGCGGCGAGCATATGCAACTGGCGGCGACCCAAAACATGATACTGAACGCCGGTAACAATGCGGATATCGGGGTGATTAAGAACCTGACCGTCAACACTGGTGAGGAAATGGGCATCTTTGCCCTGAAGGGTGAAATGAGCCTGAAGGCCAGCGAGGGCAAGGTCGACGTTCAGGCGCAGAACAACCAGCTGGCGCTTGCGGCGGGCAAAAAAGTGAGCATCACGGCGGTGGACGGCGACATCCTGTTCAGCGCGAAAAAGCGCATCACGCTGATTGGCGGCGGCAGCTATCTCATCCTGCAGGACGGCAAAATTGAGTACGGCACGGCCGGTGAATATTTCAGGAAAACGCCGCATACGGTGCTGACGGTGGCGAACCCTGTGCGACTGAAAATGCCCTATCTTCCGGGGGGCGGGAAGTTCGACCTGGCGCTGGATTTCAGGGATGAAGACTCAAATGCCATAGCCAACGCGGATTACCGCATCATATTCGAAAGCGGTTCGGTACTGGCTGGCAAGCTTGATGAACAGGGATATGCATTGCATAAAAATGTGCCGTTTGAATCAGCCAGTGTGGAATACGTTTTGCCCGAACCCTTACCGGATCCGGACTGGGAACGCTACACCTCACTTGATGCGGCAACGGACAGCCTTTTAACGAAATAACAGGGACAATCACCAATGGATGACGATTTCGAAAAGGCGCTGGCATTTTTCACCCCGCCGCCTGACAGCTGGGTCTGCAGCGGGCAAAGAAAAATTGAGGCCGCAGGGCAATGGATTTGGGAAATCCTGCAGGGAGATTTCAATACCGGACAAACCACCGGACAGGTCGTCACGGGGACGGTGATTTCCATGATCCCGTTTGTGGATCAGCTCTGCGATATCCGCGATCTGGTGGCTAACTGCAAAAAAATTAATGAAGACGACAGCGACACCTGGGCATGGGTTGCGTTATGCCTGACATTGATCGGCTGCTTCCCGGTGTTAG
>NZ_JAHXYO010000050.1:0-1359 GCF_019969905.1 Rahnella sp. GSA61A
TTAATAAGATGGTCACCCCCACCCTGTGAGCGGTACGCTGACAGGGTGTTTTTCTTTCTGAAGGGGATCATCATGCAAAACGTTACGCTCATCGGTATTGACCTCGGCAAGCATTCGTTCCATGTCCACGCTCAGGATAAAAACGGTAATGCATTGCTACGTAAGAAGTTTTCCCGCAACCCGTTAACCGCCTTTCTCTCTACTTGTGCCGCTTCTACCGTTGTTATGGAGTCCTGTGCGGGCGCCCATTTTATGGCCCGGCACATCAGCCAGTTCGGGCATCAGGTGAAGCTCATCTCTCCTCAGTTTGTCCGACCCTTCGTTAAAAGCAATAAGAACGATTTCATTGATGCCGAGGCTATCTGCGAAGCCGCATCACGACCTTCTATGCGCTTCGTGACTCCGCGAACCGAAGACCAGCAGGCTATGTCGTCGCTTCATCGCGTCCGTGACGCAATCGTCAGAGACCGCGTTAAAACCACCAACCAGATGCACGCTTTCCTGCTGGAGTTTGGCATTAGCATGCCGCGCGGCACCGCGGTTATCAGGCGTCTTGCTGCGGTGCTTGAAGAGCACGAACTGCCGCCTTATTTAGCGCGATTACTTATGCGTCTCCATCAGCATTACGCCTACCTCACTGAACAGATTGAAGAACTCGAACAAGAGTTAAAAACCCACATGGCGGATGACGATACCGCACAGCGCTTGCTGACTATCCCCGGCGTTGGACTTATCACGGCAAGCCTTTTAGCCACGAAGCTTGGCGATGGAAAAAGTTATGCCAGCAGCAGGGACTTTGCTGCATCGACGGGGTTAGTCCCACGTCAGTACAGCACTGGCGGAAAAAGTACGCTAATGGGCATCAGTAAGCGCGGGGATAAAAATCTGCGACGTCTTCTGGTGCAATGCGCTCGCGCTTTTATGCAACGACTTGAACACAATCAGGGGCGGCTGGCTGACTGGGTGAAGGCCCAGCTCTCGCGGCATCACTCGAACGTAGTGGCCTGCGGGTTAGCCAACAAACTGGCCCGAATAGCCTGGTCGGTGACAACCCATCGTACAGCTTTTATCCAATAAAAAGAGCCAACAGGGACGAACTGTTAGCTCTTAGGCGTTACGCAGTGACTTTCTGGTTTTGCGACGACTGATTATTGATGACATGAACGGCACAGCGACCTGCGGATGAACCTGACATAAAAAATGGCTCTTTGAAGCCGTCCGCTTTTTAAGGTTCTGCAGGCGCGGACTTCATCGTGGCGCGGGCAACGTAAGGTTGCCCATCAGACGCCGTATAGATTTAAGCAAGCCCATCATAAATCAAAATCAACGTTGCAAAAAAGGGGGTGACCATAGATTTTT
>NZ_JAHXYO010000051.1:0-1356 GCF_019969905.1 Rahnella sp. GSA61A
TGTAGTGATGTTATGGACGCCCCTCCCTGAAGTAGCCAGTGCCATACTCTATTGACTGCAATTAATTCAGGAGTGATATCACATGAACACAATCAGAGTTGTTGGTATCGACATTGCCAAATCTGTTTTTCAGGTATGCGTCTGGATGGTTGATGGTTCAATTGCATATAACAAGAAGATCTCCCGTTCAAAATTGCTGGATTGCGTTCGACACTTCGAGCCCGGAACGCTTATCGCGATGGAGGCATGCTCTACTTCGCACTTCTGGGGCAGAACCTTCAGAACGATGGGATACAACGTCAGACTGATACCTGCCCAGCACGTTAAAGCCTTTGTCAGAAGCCAGAAAAACGATGCTAATGATGCGCTGGCGATTTGTGAAACAGCACTCCGCCCTGGCATCCACTTTGTTCCGGTCAAAACTGCTGAGCAGCAGGATATCAAAGCGCTGCGAAATACCCGTCAGCTCATGGTTGAGCAAAGAACGGCGCTGGCTAACCAGCTTCGTTCTCTGCTCGCTGAATATGGTCTCATTATCCCTGTCGGGATACAGTGCCTCCAGCAGCACCTGCCTGAACTGATGGAAGACGCGTCGAATGAGTTAACGTTCACTGTCCGCCGTTTACTTTCTACATTGCGGGAAGACATGCAGGCGCTGAATGAACGCGTCACCGGACTGGATAAGGAAATTGCTGCATTGTCTTCACAACAAGCTGCCTATCGCCAGTTGTTAACTATTCCGGGAGTCGGCCCGCTCATCGCGGCAGCGTTTATCAGTGAAGTGGATGCAGGGCAATTTTCCAACGGCAGAGAGTTATCCGCCTGGTGTGGCCTGGTTCCCCGGCAGCACAGTTCGGGAGGCAAGCAACGATTATCCTCCGTGACAAAAAATGGCAATCGTAGTCTCAGAACATTAATCATCCATGGAGCACGGTCTGTAATGCGCTGTATGAAAAAGCGCGATGACAGTCTGGGCCTTTGGCTGCAAAGGCTTGAAGCTCGTCGAGGGTTCCTGAAAACCACGGTTGCACTGGCGAATAAACTGACGAGAATTATCTGGCGTGTGCTGACAGATGGGGTTGATTTTAATATGCAGAAGGCCGTTGCGATGAATTAGCTAAAAACAGCAATTTACAGAAACTTATTTAACTGAGTTTGCAGGCACTGATGAGAAAACGGCTACCGTCCCTGTAACAGCCTGAAGTTGACCTGGGTAATCATATACCGGTGTAGTGATAAGGAAACAGGGCTCGGATAACATCATGGCGCGGGTAAATTAACCCACTAACGACGCCGGATATATGGTCGCAAACCGTATCGAACCAGTACTTGTAACACCCGGGGCGTCCATATATG
>NZ_JAHXYO010000052.1:0-1338 GCF_019969905.1 Rahnella sp. GSA61A
ATACCGCCATACTTCTTACGCCAGGTAATGGGATGGACTACCTCCTCCCTTTGCGCTTAACTGAACAAAATACGTTCAGCAGGAGAGTAAACATGAATATCGTCTATCTGGGTATCGATCTGGCTAAAAATGTTTTCCAACTCTGTGGTTTAAACCAGGCTGGAAAACCCCTTTACACGAAACGCGTTGACCGAAAAATACTGCTTCAGACAGTTGCCAATATACCGGCCTGCCTGATTGGTATAGAAGCCTCAACGGGCGCATTTTACTGGCAGCGCGAGTTTGAAAAACGGGGACATAAAGTAAAAGTCATTAGTCCACAGTATGTTAAACCTTTTGTCCGCGGGCAAAAAAATGACGGCAATGATGCGTTGGCGATCGCTATAGCGCTGATGCAGCCTACGATGAAATTTGTCCCGCCAAAGAGCCCGGAGCAGCAAGATATTCAGGCCTTACACCGTGCAAGACAACGGATTGTCAATCATCGTACTGCGACGGTCTGTCAGATACGAGGCTTGCTGCTTGATCGAGGGATCCCCATGGGTATCTCTGTCACAAGGGCCCGTCGAGCGATTCCCTTGATCCTCGAAGATGCTGAAAATGGTCTCAGTGCACGTATGCGCAGAACGATTGCGGAGCTCTATGATCTCTTTTTAGATCTCGAACGGCGTATAGGTTTTTTTGATAAAGAGATCGACACTGTTTTTAAACAGTCTGAAGCCTGTCAGCGTATTGCTAAAGTGAAAGGCATTGGCCCCAAAACCGCCACAGCCGTTATTGCGGCGATTGGTAAAGGGACCGAATTTAAGAATGGCCGCCATTTTGCTGCGTGGCTTGGCCTCGTGCCACGTCAACACTCTAGCGGAGACAGACAGGTGCTCATGAACATGACGAAAAAAGGCGACAAGCATCTACGGACCCTGCTTATTCACGGTGCCCGTGCTGTCGTCAGAGTGGCGACAAACAATAACGATGGCTATCTAAACCAATGGGTTAATCAACTTAAAGAGCGGCGCGGATTTAACAAAACGACCGTGGCAGTTGCCAACAAGAATGCCCGGATTGTCTGGTCAATTCTTCATAACGAGACAGAATATCGGCCAGCAGTAATATGATACTTACCTTAAAAGTTGCAGAGTATTGAAAAATGGTAACAGGTTGCACCTGCACAATCGGAACCTGATTTTTATACAGGCCTTCGAGGCCGTCCAGTTGTTGAGGCGATTGTGTGCGGATTACCCATTTGGGCACAGGTATTCCTGATGCCGGATAGATGTAAGCAACAACCTAAAACCTGATTCAGTGCTTGCAAAACGGAGGTAGTCCATAGATGTAAAA
>NZ_JAHXYO010000053.1:0-1052 GCF_019969905.1 Rahnella sp. GSA61A
GTTGACCACGGTAAAACTACCCTGACTGCAGCAATCACTACCGTTCTGGCTAAAACCTACGGCGGTTCTGCACGCGCATTCGACCAGATCGATAACGCACCAGAAGAAAAAGCTCGTGGTATCACCATCAACACTTCTCACGTTGAATATGACACCCCGACTCGTCACTACGCGCACGTTGACTGCCCAGGGCACGCCGACTACGTGAAAAACATGATCACCGGTGCTGCACAGATGGACGGCGCTATCCTGGTTGTTGCTGCAACTGACGGCCCTATGCCTCAGACTCGTGAGCACATCCTGCTGGGTCGCCAGGTTGGCGTTCCATACATGATCGTGTTCATGAACAAATGCGACATGGTAGATGACGAAGAGCTGCTGGAACTGGTAGAAATGGAGGTTCGTGAACTTCTGTCTGCTTACGAATTCCCAGGCGACGACATCCCGGTCATCAAAGGTTCAGCGCTGAAAGCACTGGAAGGCGATGCCACTTGGGAAGCGAAAATCATCGAACTGGCAGAAGCACTGGACAGCTACATTCCACTGCCAGAGCGTGCTATCGATAAGCCATTCCTGCTGCCAATCGAAGACGTATTCTCCATCTCCGGCCGTGGTACAGTTGTTACCGGTCGTGTAGAGCGTGGTATCGTTAAAGTGGGCGAAGAAGTTGAAATCGTCGGTATCAAGGACACTGTTAAGTCTACTTGTACTGGCGTTGAAATGTTCCGCAAACTGCTGGACGAAGGCCGTGCTGGTGAGAACGTTGGTGTTCTGCTGCGTGGTATCAAACGTGAAGATATCGAACGTGGTCAGGTTCTGGCTAAACCAGGTTCAATCAAACCACACACCAAGTTTGATTCCGAAGTGTACATCCTGAGCAAAGATGAAGGTGGTCGTCATACTCCATTCTTCAAAGGCTACCGTCCACAGTTCTACTTCCGTACAACTGACGTGACCGGTACTATCGAACTGCCAGAAGGCGTTGAGATGGTTATGCCTGGTGACAACGTGAACATGGTTGTTACCCTGATCCACCCAATCGCGATGGATGA
>NZ_JAHXYO010000054.1:0-691 GCF_019969905.1 Rahnella sp. GSA61A
CTAATGCCGGTCACTTAAGGTGACCGGCATTGTTTTTTAAGGGATATTTCGACCTTTTTTCTCTCACTTCCCTGACATATTCACGCTCACGTCTCGAGGGCAGTTTTAGCATCGCTGCGTTGCTGTAAAAATGCTTCAGATGACCCGGGATGGCTCCCGCTGATGCCCACGGCAGCCCGATTAACAACCGTAATATCTCCGACACTGCACCGCTAAAACTCAGCTGATAAGGCAGATAATCTCCCTTCAGGCTGAACGCCATCTTGATCATCTGGTAACGAATTAGGTTATAACTCAGCAGGATACCCCACAGTTCCTGCCTCACCATTTCCGGCAGTTTGCTTCTCAGCGCCCACCGGTTCCCCAGTAAAAACTGCTTCGTCTCCCGGTATCCTAACTCGATTTCCCAGCGATGCTTATAAAGCTCCGCCACGCTGGCGGCCGGATAACGCATCGCATCCGTCATTGACGTCAGAACCTGCCGTTCAACGCCATTGACCTTCCGGCGGATAAGCCGCACGGTCATTTCTTCCGGCAGTCCTTCCCACTGTTTTCTGGCCTGCGGTGACGTTTTCAGCCGTATCAGCTCGTCCTGTTTGCCGAGCTTACACACCACCTCGTACTGCGTGTTCTTTTTCAGCGGCGTCAGCCAGTGGCGATTTTCGCCCGCATTATGCCAGTCATGTAGCAG
>NZ_JAHXYO010000055.1:0-631 GCF_019969905.1 Rahnella sp. GSA61A
CACCATCGCGCTGCGATTATTTGAGAGACTCTGTTACAGACTAATTCACCACTCGGTACTGCTACGGAGAGTGATGTTCAGCTGTAAACTTTCAATTTTCAGCTTGTTCCAGATTGTTAAAGAGCAAAATACTTCGCAGCATACTGTTTCCAATACACTCTGAAGTATTATTTAGGGGCTGTACGGTAATGGTGGAGCTAAGCGGGATCGAACCGCTGACCTCCTGCGTGCAAGGCAGGCGCTCTCCCAGCTGAGCTATAGCCCCATACAGTCACTCACAGATACCTTAATTACTCATCAGCCTGATGAGTCAGCCAATTACTTTCTCATCAAGGCGGAGTCATGCGAAGTTTGCTTTGTGCAAACGAGACATGGCGACAACGAAGAGGAGGAAGGAATTGGTAGGCCTGAGTGGACTTGAACCACCGACCTCACCCTTATCAGGGGTGCGCTCTAACCACCTGAGCTACAAGCCTATTAAGGTATTTCTGCTCGTTACTTTCTATCAGACAATCTGTGTGGACACTGCACAATGCGTATCTTGAGGTAAGGAGGTGATCCAACCGCAGGTTCCCCTACGGTTACCTTGTTACGACTTCACCCCAGTCATGAATCACAAAGTGGTAAGCGC
>NZ_JAHXYO010000056.1:0-576 GCF_019969905.1 Rahnella sp. GSA61A
TAATGCCGATCGTTTAAGGATCAGTTGACCGATCCGGTGGCTCGTGTAAAAAGGGTTCATGCTCATCATGGACCCTTTTTAAATGGAACTTTCACAAGCTCTCGGTATTATCAATCTCACTGCCCCCGATGAAGTTCAAAGCCTCGCTGACCTCCTGTCTCCTGACCTCATTCAGCAAGCTTTTTCTCTCACTGACACCGTCACCCTACGCAAGCGTAAACTCCCCCTCGAGTCCATGGTCTGGCTGGTTATCGGTATGGCCATATTCAACAATAAGCCTATGAGTCATATCGTTAATCTGATGGATATTGTTGACCGAACCGGACGCTCATTCACCGCACCCAGCTCCGTTATTGCCCGCAGAAAAACGTTAGGTGAAGATGCCATCCGGGTTCTGTTTGATATCACTCAGCAACACTGGCATGCAGAGGCAAAACATCCTCTCTGGCACGGACTGACACTCAATGCCGTCGATGGCGTAGTCTGGCATACGCAGGACACGCCTGAAAATGCAGAGGCCTTCGGTAAGGCTTCGAACCAGCACGGCGAACGCGGATATCCTCAGGTCCGCATGGT
>NZ_JAHXYO010000057.1:0-504 GCF_019969905.1 Rahnella sp. GSA61A
CTAACATACTCATTTACGTTTTCAGAAACATACGCCTGAGAATAGTTTAATTTGGAAGGATCAACCCATTCTATATCATTAAGCCCAAATGAATCTATTATAGAATTACTATTTTTAACGTAAGAGTATAAAGACAAACCTCCATTCAACCCAATCGGGTCCTGGCTTAAGTAATTCCCACTCTCATTATCATAATACCGAAAACGATTATAAGCCAATCCTGTTTCTCTATCAACATACTGTCCCTGATACAAAAACGGAACAAATTCATTATCCCCTTTTCGCAGAGAACCATATACATTCAGTTCCCTTTCCCAGACAAGAATACCCTCCTGATCATAGGCATGCGTAGGTGTTCCGAGATAATCACTGATAATGCTAAACTCCTCCTCTCCAACAATTTTCCCGCAAGGAACGAAGCTTCCCTCCTGATACAGCCAAGTTATTACATTTTATGCAGATTCAGAAGCTTCCTCTACATTATTTTCTTCATCAATACTCAGC
>NZ_JAHXYO010000058.1:0-500 GCF_019969905.1 Rahnella sp. GSA61A
CACCATCGCGCTGCGATTATTTGAGAGACTCTGTTACAGACTAATTCACCACTCGGTACTGCTACGGAGAGTGATGTTCAGCTGTAAACTTTCAATTTTCAGCTTGTTCCAGATTGTTAAAGAGCAATATCTTAAACACGACTCGTTAGAGTCATCTTTAAGATATTCATTGATAATGTCTTTCACACATTATCGGAGTGGCGTCCCCAAGGGGATTCGAACCCCTGTTACAGCCGTGAAAGGGCAGTGTCCTAGGCCTCTAGACGATGGGGACACGAAAAATCCGTACCAGACCACACAGTGGTTTGGCACTTTTCGCATCAGCGTAAGGTTACCCTTACTGCATCAACAGGTGCTCTTGCTCATTAATTTCATCAGACAATCTGTGTGGACACTGCACAATGCGTATCTTGAGGTAAGGAGGTGATCCAACCGCAGGTTCCCCTACGGTTACCTTGTTACGACTTCACCCCAGTCATGAATCACAAAGTGGTAAGCGC
>NZ_JAHXYO010000059.1:0-446 GCF_019969905.1 Rahnella sp. GSA61A
TACCAATTTTGCTTAGTTATAAATTTTAGATTAAAAAAATCATTATCTAATAGTTCGTTATTATAATGGGAAGTTATTTTCTGAATTTTATCTAAAATCTTAATACCATTTTCCTTATTGAAAAAATATTTTTTAATATGATTATCTTTATTTACTTTAACTAGTACTAACGAATTCTTTACGTTTTCTCTTTTTTCTGAATAACATATTTTTTCAATTTTCATTAAATCTTCTTTTTCTATTTGATAATTAGTTACTGGGAAAACGTTTTCATTCGGCTTCCTATTTTTAAGAACAATTATTGGAGGTGAAGCGTCTCGTGGACCTATATAGGTTACCGTTATTTGATAAACATTAATATTCTCAGTTTCTTTTTTAGAACAACCTAACAATATAACTAAAACAATGAGTAAGTTTTTCATATTCTAGTTTTTTAACCACCAATA